>JACSRJ010000348.1 GCA_014879835.1 Anaerolinea sp. | reverse complement strand
CCCCCATACCCCGATCAAGCGTTTATATACCATGTCTTATCGGGGAACGCCCGACTTTGAACACAGCACATGGTCACTGCGGGTGGATGGATTAGTTGATACCCCACTGACCCCCTCATTGAACGATCTACGGGCTTTACCCCATGTGACCGAAACCCGCACCCTTGAGTGTATCAGCAATCCCATTGGCGGGGGGTTGATCGGGACGGTGAGTTGGAATGGGACGGCACTTGCCCCATTATTAACCCGTGCGGGAGTCAAGCCCACGGCCACTTATGTCCATTTTGAGGCCATGGACGGCTATACGACTTCGCTCAGGGTGGAGCAGATTACCCAAGGAGGGGTGCTGCTGGTTTATGGGGCCGAGGGTGCGCCTTTGCCAGCCGCACATGGTTCCCCCCTGCGTATCTTGATTCCCGGTTTGTATGGGCAAAAGCAGCCCAAATGGATCAGCCGTATCCACTTTAGTGATCACGAAAAACTGGGCTACTGGGAGCAGGAGCATCGAGGCTGGTCAAACACTGCGGTGGTTCAGACCACCGCGATCCTGCGCGATCCCGCACGAACAGTGCTGCCATTTGAAAGCCCGATCCGTTTTGCCGGGGTAGCTTTTGCGGGCAAACGGGCGATCACCCGGGTGGAGCTTCGGGCCGCACAGGGTAAACAAATTCTCACCGACTGGCGCGAGGCGCACCTTATCCATCCTGATTCCCCCTTAATCTGGACAGCATGGGTCTACGACTGGGAGCCACCCGCGCCCGGTGTATATCAGATTGCGGTCAGAGCCACGGATGAGACTGGCTACCGTCAGGAGCGGTTTGAGAGTGGGCTGTTTGGTAAGCCGTTTCCAGAAGGCACGGACGCGATCCACCAGATCACCTTAAAGTTAGGCTGACGGTGAAAAAACAACCACATCTGCCCAATTTGGTGCTTAGAGGAGCACACAAACACCCCCTCCAAAGCGTGCAAGGAGGGGGCGTGAATCAGTGAACTCAGTTGATGAGTGTCGGCGCAGCTTGGAGCAGCGAACCCATCACCGTAGGCGCATTGGTGCTGCCTACCTGAAGTGTCTGATCCCCAAACAAGTAAAAGATTGCCTGATCGGAGATCAGCAGTTCAAACTCGGCCCGGTTGCGCGGTGCGCCTTCTCTGGTATCCACCACTGTGACCAGAACATCCGCTTGCATATTCGCCACAGAGGTCAAGAAGGCTTCTGCTGCCTCGCGTGACCATCCGGCGTTGGTCAAGGTCACGGCCGCCCCTTCAGGGTCATTGTCACGGAGCATCTTGGTTCGGGAAAGCACCAGCGTCTCCCGATCAACATTCTGCTCCGAAAGGGGCAGGATAGGCACGTCGGGCAGATCAAGCGCGGACACAATCCGCTCTCGGATTTGGTTCTTGTCGGTGGTGGTCATAAACCGATGGCTAAAGGGTTGGGGCTGTTCGTGCAGGATGCTCATCTCCGGCAGTACATACCCGTTGGTCTGAACGACGCCGCCTTCGGTGAAGCGCCGAATGAAGATGAAGGACTGGGCCCGCAGACACGACCCTAAAATGCCGATCACACCACTATCAATATCGATCTGGTTCCCGCCTGCCTGTTTCACCAAGTTACGCACCTGAAGGGATTGCAGGGCCATAATCATCGCCCCTCCTTCAGCATCACTGGTTAGGGGCTGTTCCGCCAAACCGGGAAGCATCCCCGGAAGGGTGGGGATTTTTAAAAATCGCAGCAGCCAGATTAACTCACCCTGTGTCAGGTCAAGCTGAATCGCATTGGGGTTAATTACGGTGAAACTCATAGGATTCCTCTATGCTACATTAATCAAAGAGTGCAGAGCCGACCCAATTCAAGCCGGATTTGTACTTATCACCGAGCCATTCAAAGCCTTCACCCACTGCTTTGGTGGGGCTGGGAATATCTCGCCACATCTCAACTGAACTCTGAATGCCACTGTTGAGGCTGTTTTTGAGATCGCTGCTGATGGGCAGGACATTCACCCCGGAGTTGAGCAGTCCGCCCATAACCGCACCACCATAATCCCATGCCGCATCAGGGGTTTTCCACAGTGCGCCGCTGAACTTGCTTACGGTGGAAGCCAGATCACCAGCGCTGTTGAAGAACTGTTTACCGGTGGTGGAGACATCATCAGTGCCAAACATCGCGGCGCGCCCCAACCGACCAGCATCCCATAAAGTCGCGGCGAAATCACGGGTCACATTTTTGATGTCCATATTGCCGATGTTGGCCGCATAAGTTTTGCCGCCTTCGCTGATCAAGTCCTTCATGGAATCACTTGCACCCAGTTTGTCAAAGCCCCAATCAACGGCGCCGGGGATGACCTTCCACGCAAGCTGACCAGCATCGTTGACCAGTTCTACCAATTTGCCCTGAGGGGTTCTAAACAGCAGCGTCTCCACTCCCCACTTGGTAACTGCGATGCCGCCTGCATCATACAGTGAGCGCCCTTTATTGAGCTGCTCCCATGTATCCACTGCACCGCCAAAGAGTGTAGAAAATAAGCCTAACTTGGGCACATCCTTGCCGAAATGCTCCAACAAGTTTTTTGCAGTGGTCACAATATCAGAGGCCGTCTTGGTGCCCCCAAAATAGTCCTTTACCGCATCCAGAAGCCTATCACCAAGTCCGCCGCTTGAACTAGAGCCGCCAAAGAGCTGGCCCAACAGTCCACCTTCTCCGCCAGCGCCCCCACCAAACAGCCCGCCGACGATTCCACCGATGGCATCCATCAGCCCACTGCCGATACCCCCGTCCTTAAACAGCGCAGCCGCTTCCTGCTCAGCTTCGGAAAGGGCATCATGAATACGCCCAGTAGCGCTGGAGGCATCACCTAAGACGTTCACAAGGCGATCCATGGCCGGCAAGACCAGATCACCCATTTCGCTGTAGAAGGCCTCCGCCCCTACCCCAACCCACGCGCCCCCCGAAAGCTGATCCACAAGCTGTTTAACTGCTTGTAGAAGCTGTTGGGTTTGTTCTGATTGGCGCACAAATGACTGTTGAATCTGCTTCAGGCTATCATAGTTCGCCTGAATCACTCGTGCCATATCACTACCTCCTCCTTACCCCTATACCTGCCTGTTCGTGTCATCATAA
Source organism: Anaerolinea sp. (assembly GCA_014879835.1). Lineage (GTDB taxonomy): Bacteria > Chloroflexota > Anaerolineae > Aggregatilineales > UBA2796 > UBA2796. The sequence continues at coordinate 6,374 of JACSRJ010000348.1, read as the reverse complement.
CATGAGTTCCCGGAATGTGTATTCCATGATGCGGGTCTTAGGACTTGGTTGAACCGGGATAATATGGGTTTTTGAGAGAACGCTTACAGGATTTTTGTGAGCGCGTTTTTGATCCCCGCCAATCGGCATCCGCCCTCAGTTCCGCGCTCAAAAGGTGCTTGTGCTCGGTTCAGGGATTGAAGGGGTTTCACCCCGCAGTTTGCGGAGGAGTTGCAAAGTTAAGCGGCAATCCGCAAGTGCATGGTGCTCCTGAGTTTTAGCGATCTGCTGCTGAATGCAGGCATTTTCAAGACTCTGCCATTTAAACCCGTAGCGCCCGCGCTCCCCGTAAAACTCCGCATAGGCAAGCATGGCACAGACCCAACTGCGCGGCCATTTTCGCCACTCATGACTCAGGTTATGGGCCCGACTGCTTTGGTTGAGCATCCGCAGATCAAAGGAAGCGTTATAGGCGATCACCTCTCGCCCTTGGATCAACGCCCGAATCGGCTCCACAATCTGGGGCAAATTGGGCGCATCAGCAACCATCTCGTTGGTGATCCCATGTACTTTGATCACATGACGAGGAATTGGGCGTGTGGGTCTGACCAGCGTATCCAGAAGGGTTTCACCAGCCGCGTTGATGAGCGCAATCTGCACAATCTGATCACGTTCATCCAGCCCTGTGGTCTCGGTGTCCAAAATCACGAAGTTCTCGCGCTCAAGGACCCGCCGCAAAATGTCCAAAGACATACACTTACCTCTCTTTACCGGGCACACCGCCGAATGTGTGCGCCTGAATAACCCCCTTACGGATCGCAACCGCGCTCACTTCGGCCGCATAGGCACCCACCAAATTCACGTTGGCGCTGACCTCACCGGAGGCGAGCGCAAAAATGGTGTCGCCATCAAAGAGGGTATGCGCCGGACGCACCGCCCGGGCCAGACCATCATGGGCCATCTGGGCTACCTTGTTCGTCTCCTCTTTGTTCAGGCGGGCATTGGTCGCTACCACGCCAATCACCGTATGACTGCCGCGATTTTGAGGGGGAGTTTCAAGCTGCATCTGATGGAATTGCCGTAATAGGTCTAAACTAGGCATAAAAACCTCGGGATTGCCGGGATCACGTGCGCCAGCAAGGATCGTCCCATCCTCCCCAATCACCTCTCCCAAAGCATTAACCACAAAGAGGGCCCCAATCACCAACCCGCCGGGCAAATGAACACTGGCAGAACCGACTCCTCCCTTACTTGGCATTCCACTCAGTTTGCCCACCGCTGCGCCCGTACCCGCGCCCACACTGCCCAGAGGGATGATCCCTGTGGTCGCGTTTTGGCAGGCGGCAAAGCCCATCGGCGCATCAGGGCGACGATCCCTGCGCCCAACGCCCAAGTCATAGATTACGGCGGTCGGTACAATGGGTACAACAGCCTCTTGAGTGCGATAACCGCGCCCCTGCCCTTCGAGCCATGTCATCACCCCATCAGCCGCCGCCAACCCAAAAGCACTTCCGCCCGTGAGCAAAACAGCATCTACCTGATGGACAAGATGCATTGGGCGGAGCAGATCGGTCTCACGAGTTCCGGGTGCGCCACCGCGCTGATCGACCCCGCCCACCGTCTGGGGTGGGCACAAAACGACCGTGCAGCCTGTCACTGCTTCTAGATCATGGGCATGACCAACCGCAAATCCGGGGACATCCGTCAGATCATCATGGGGTGGGGCTTCAGGGGGTAGATTCATCGGGGTCTTCCTCAAAGTCATCTTGCCACCATTCCTCCTCCTCCCCGTCATCGATCCAGAGGGTATCTGGATTGGGGTTGAGGACAACGAACGCTGCGGGATAAGCCTCCTCCGGTACGACCACATCAACACGCCCTAAACCAATGGTCAGCCCCAGAACGGCCCCAATCGATTCCCGATGCATAAAAGCAGGGATGCCCAAACTTTGCAGGCGTCCCACAATAATTGCCGCTTCTGCCTCGCCATTGGTGGTTGCAACCACCATCCATACGGGGTCTTTCCGCTCTGAATCCTGATCACTCTTGTTGAGCAGTGGGTTCACCTGACACCTCCGACTGGACATTAGGCCGGAAACAGGGCAGCATCACTGTAAAGGTGGTGCCTTCATCCTCTTTACTCTCCAGCCAGATACGACCGTCGTGCTGATCGACCACGCTTTTAACAATACTCAGCCCTAAACCAGTGCCATCATAATCCGCTGCGGCCCGTTCGGTGCGGTAAAATTTGTCAAACACAAAAGGTTGATCCTCAACCGCGATCCCAATCCCGGTATCCTTCACGCGGAAAAACACAAAGTTCTCATCACCCCATACCGACACAAAGATGGTACCGCTGTTGGGGGTGTATTTGATCGCATTACCGATCAGGTTTGCGCACATCTGCCGAAGGCGCATCCCGCTGCCATGTACCAGCAGCGTTCCGGGCACGATCTCGCGCTTGATTTGGTGATGTTTGACCGCGGCCGCATGTTCGAGGCTGAGCAGCGCCGATTCTGCGGTGCGGCAAAAGTTCACTGGCTCCAGATCAACGTTAAATTCGCTTTCGATCCGACTCAGTTCCAGCAGTTCAGTTATCAGATCGGTGATCGAGTGTACACTGCTGACGATCTGCTCAGCGAACTTGTTCTGCTGATCGGTGAGCGGGCCGGAGCGCTGGATCAACTCGGTGTACCCTAACACGGCGGTTAAGGGAGAACGTAAGTCATGGGCGACGGTGGCCACAAACTCGGTCTTTGCCCGATCAAGCCGTTTCAGATGAGAAATATCCTGCATTACCACCGCCCGCCCGATACCTTCAATGATGGTGAGCTGCGCGTTGAGGGTGCGTTCACCTCCGTCTAGGGTGACTTCACTATGGCGCCCGCGCCCAATGCGCGCTGTCTTGGAAAACAGATCGACTACCTCTGGATGGCTGATCACTTCGGTCAGAGGGCGTCCAATAAAATCAGTAGCGGTAACATTCAGGGCTTCACGAGCGGTCTGGTTGCAAAACAAGACTCGATCCTCGGAATCGACCACGATGATATAGTCGTCGGTATCGCGGATGATCGCATCAAGGGTGTCACGCTCTTGTGTGGTGTCCCCATAGAGGCGGGCATTTTCGATAGCAACCGCAGCAAAATTGCCGATGAGCGAGAGCATTTGTACATCATGGGAGTCAAATTCACGGGACTTAACCCGGTTATCGACGCTGAGAACCCCAATAGCTTTACCTTGAATCCGAAGGGGGATATACACTGCACTTTTGATGAAATAGGCGGTTTTGATCTTGATTGCTTCGCGCTCGCTGAACACAAGTGGCTCACCCGTGCGCATCACTTGACCGATCAGGCTGTCCTCCACCTTGATACGCAGAGTCATGGCTGTCCGTTGATCCACGTTACGTACTGCCCGCATGTACAGCTCATCGGTGCGCCGATCAATGAGCATCAAACTACCCGATTCCGCGCCCGTAACATCCACCGCCGACTCCACCACCCGGTTGAGAACCTGCTGCAAGTCGAGCATGGCCGTCACACTGGCACCGATCTTGAGTAAGGTAGCCATTTCCCGAAAGCGTTTTTCGAGCTTCAGGTTGGCCTCAAGCAAGTGGTTGGGCAGGCGTTCTTTGATCTGCATTGACCAGTAGCGGGAAAGAGCGCGCTGCACTGCATCTAGAAGCTCACTGATCTCAATAGGTTTTACCAGATAATCGGCGATCCCTGTGCGCATCGCTCTTATGGCCAGTTTCTCCGAACCCTCACCAGTAAGCAGGATCGTCGGGATGGAATAGCCCGCCTGACTGAGCGCCTCGTGCATGGTCAATCCATCCATACCCGGCATTCGGTAATCCACCACGATCAGATCGGGGGAAAGGTCTTGGGCTAATACTAAGCCATCTGCGCCCGTAGCCGCAGTCAGCACATCATACTCAGCCGTGATGAGCATCGTCCTGATCAGCTCTCGAATATCCGCCGAGTCATCCACGACCAGAATGCGTTCTCTGGACAAGGCGTACCTCTCTCCACAAGGTTATGCTAGAGTTTAGAAAAACCAACACCTTAAAGCATACCAGCAAATGGAAAGGGATGGGAATGGAACAGACTTCGACTCCTTTAGCGTATGGAAAACTTGCGCCTGCCTTTAAGTTGGAGACTGTTCAGGGCGGGAATCTGAGCCGCGAGCAGTTTCGGGGTAAGGCAGGGCTGCTGTTGATCTTTTTTGCCCAAGCCGAGGCGATCAGGCCGCTTTTGAAGGCGGTGAAGGGCGATTCGGGCGAGTATGCTGAGCTAAACGCACACGTCCTCGCCATTGGCGGCGATACCCGATCCACCCTTGAAACCCTCGCAAAAGAGTTGTCCTTGCCGGTGCTGGATGATCACGAGCAGCAGGCGTGGCGCGCCTATACCGGACTGGAGCGTTATGGCTATGGGGTATTTGTGTTGGATACCTACGGCGGGGTAGAGATGCAGCGGGCAGTGCTACAGGCAGCCGATCTGCCTAGCGCTGCTGAAATACTTGAGTGGGTTCGGGGGGCACAGTATAAGTGCAATATCTGAACCCTTGCCGATCAGGCGTCTACCGCTTGTTGTTAGACGTTTTATTTTCGCCTCCGGCAAAGGCGGATACAATTAGGGGGGTGAAGATCAGCGCGCAGGTTCAAGGTATCAAGTGGATCGGAAGCGCGAACGCGCACTTATTCAGGGGGCAAAGGCGGGGGATAAGCGAGCATTTGCGGCGCTTTATCGCGCATATGTGGATAAAATCTATCGTTATGTCTTTTACCGCGTCAGTGCGCCCGAAATCGCCGAGGACATTACCTCCGAAGTTTTTTTGCGCATGGTAGAGAGTTTGCCCACCTACGAAGATCGTTCCATCCCCTTGCTGGTATGGCTCTACCGCATCGCCCATGCGCGGGTGATTGACCACTATCGACGCACCCAAAGGCATGGTCAAACCGAAGACATCGACAAGGTTGAGATCGGCGTTGATCTTGATCTGGACTCGCCTCTACTTGCAGCTTATCAATCGGAGCAGGTTCAGAAAGCGATTCACACTCTGACCGATGGACAGAAGCAGGTGATCATCTTGCGTTTTATCGAGGGCTATAATCTGGAAAACACCGCCCGGATTATGAACAAAACCATCGATGCGGTCAAGGCGATGCAGTATCGGGCACTCCAAGCGATTGCCCAATCGCTAAAGGAACAGGGGTACCAAAACGAAGAATAATCCCCTCAAGCCTTCACAAACTGCTTGAAGGGATAAAACGTTAACTGCCCGATGAAAGAGTCGGCTGCACCACTGGGGTGATCTGAGCCGGAAGTATAGGGTTCGTTCCAGAACTACTGCTGGTGGTCGTACCCTGATCTGAGGCGCAGCGGAACCCTAACGAGTTTCGAGGGGTAAGGGGGTCATCGTCCCGGCGATGGACTGCCCGCGCAAACAAAGGAACCGCATCCCAATCGCCACCACGTAGAACTTTGCGGGTTCCACTGGGCGGGCCTTTGGGGTCGATGGCGTTGGGCTGGATCGTGCGATAATACGCCGGATCATACCAATCCGCCACCCACTCCGCTACGTTTCCCGATAAGTTGTAGATGCCCTCTGGGGTAACTCCGGTAGCAAAAGCGTCGATGAGATCAGGCCCTCCTACATTTTCGGGGCGGGAAGTGCGAGCGCGGGTTGGATCCCATGCGTCCCCCCAAGGATAAAGACGCCCCTGAAGCCCTCGTGCGGCCCGTTCCCATTCAGCCTCAGTGGGCAAACGCCGCCCGATGGACTTGCAGTAAGCGTCCGCGCCATACCATGTCACGTAGGTTACAGGGCGGCGGGTGTAAAACTCAACGGTCACACTGTAACGCAGTCCGTCAAAGCGGATGTAACTGTTGGGGCGCTCGGCCTGATTACCAGCCCCATTGATCGCAGCACACGGAAATCCGCCACAGCCGTTTAGGTGGCTGCCCGGCCCCAGTTTGTTCAAGAAGGCCACATACTGATCAAAGGAGACCTCGTAGCGGTCGATCCAGAAGGAGTTGACTGTGACCTGATGTGCGGGGACGGAATCTTCCGTGTAGCTAATGTCACAACTCCCCTTATCGCGGTCGCGGCAGTCGTCCACAGCGCGAGCAGCTTCCGCAGGGGTAGTTCCCATTTGGAATGCGCCCCCTTGCAGGAAGATCAACTCGCTGACCTCTGGCCCGGTACTTAAAGAGACCACAGGCGTTTCGGCCCCACCGGCTGCCGGCGTGCCGAAGGTTCCCCCGTCAAAGGTAGCGGTTGCAGCGCTGGTCGCCCCGATAAAGGGGATGGTTGCCGCCCCCTCATAGATGGGCTGTGTGGCCACCGGGCTAAAGACGGTGGGGGTGATGTTGAGCGGTCCGCGCGTGGTG
>JACSRJ010000288.1 GCA_014879835.1 Anaerolinea sp. | reverse complement strand
TCCTTGACCTCCATAACCCTCTCCCTCCAGGCTTCTTTCCCTCTTTTGATGTGGTGTTGGGTAGCTAGTTCCCTAAAAGATGTGCTAACATTCTGATTAATGTTGCTAAGTGTAATCCGCTGTAGAGGGCAATACAATATTGCTGCTGAATACAAAACTCAATGTCCCGCCTGTCCGTCCATCGCATGTGCAGCGGATAGAGTTAATTCAAAAGCTGGATAAACTCCGGGCGCACAAACTTGCGCTGATTGTTGCGTCGGCAGGGTATGGCAAAACGGCACTGGTGAGCGAGTGGATCGCACAAAGTCCATTGAAGGTGGCTTGGTTTTCGATTGATGCAGGGGACAATGATCCCGTCCGGTTTTGGGATTATGTTATCGCAGCGATCCAAACCGCGTACCCTGACATCGGGGAGCAACCGCTCATGCTCCTGCACGAACCGCAGCCTTTACCTATCGAAACAATCTTATCCACACTCATCAATGAGTTTTCGGTACTCCCTGATTTGCTGGTTTTAGTGCTGGATGATTATCACATCATCGAATCGTCAGCCATCCACGAAGGATTGGCGTTTCTGGTTGAGCATATGCCTGCCCAGATGCGTCTTATCATGACCACCCGAACCGATCCACCCTTGCCACTGGCACGAATGCGCGCCCGGAGCCAACTACTCGAATTACGCAGTGCTGATCTGCGCTTCTCGCCGTCGCAGATCGCAACCTTCTTTACGGATGTCATGGGATTGACCCTTACCACAAAGGAGGTAACAACATTAGATACCCGTGTCGAAGGTTGGATTGCCGGGCTGCAATTAGCAGGATTGGCATTACAGGGGAAGCGTGATCCGGCTGAGTTTATCGCTTCATTCGCAGGGGATCATCGGTACGTGTTGGATTATCTGGGGGATGAAATCCTTGACCGACAGCCTGAAGCGATGCAGCAGTTTTTGCTGCAAACCAGCATCCTTGAGCGTCTTCATGCCGACCTGTGTGATACGCTTATTGGTGCTGCGGAAAGCCGTACTGCACTGGAGCATCTTGAGCGCAATCACTTTTTCGTAGTTGCGCTCGATGATAAACGCCAATGGTATCGCTATCATCGCCTGTTTGCTGACTTTTTACATCATCGTTTGAAGCTGAAGTATCCAGATCGTGCAAAAGAACTGCATCAACGGGCTTCGCACTGGTTTGAACGGAACGGACTCCAATCGGAAGCGATCAGTCATGCGCTCGCAGCTCAAGACTATGAGCGGGCGGCAGAATTGGTACAAAGCATTGCTGAACTGCTCATCTGGCGGCGCGCCGAACACAATACACTACTTGGCTGGTTGACTACTCTACCTGACAGTGTTATGCAAATTTACCCCCGTTTATATCTCTATCATGCGTGGGTGTTACATCTGACTAACCAGATGAGTGCAGCCAAACAGCGCATCCGGGATGCTGAAAGTGCACTGAATCATGCTGTCGGCAACCCTGACCCTTTGATTGCAGGGATGCTTGCCGCTGTTCACAGTACCCTGACCGGGTTACATCAGCAGTTTCCCGAAACCCTCACATTATCCAGAAAAGCATTGGAACTACTACCAGAAGAAGCGGTCAGTTGGCGCTGTATGGCGGCTATCAATCTAGGCGTGACCTGTGCCTATATTGGTGAAGTTCACGAAGCGGTAGCGGTCTTATCGTATGCGATGGAGTTGAGTCAAGAAATCGGCAGTTCCTTTGCGATGTTATCCGCATTCTGGCACCTTTCGTCACTTCAGATGGCTCAACTTGCATTGCGCGCTGCTGAAAATACCTGTCAGCAACTGGAACATGCTGCACATGTGCCGGGTTTACAACGTTTCCCGATCAGCGGCTATATCGCGCTGTTGTTGGGAGAAATCAGTATGGAGCGCAATGATCTTGAAACAGCCGAGCGTTATTTGCTGGAAAGCGCCGAGCAAATTAACCCGGAAAGCTTTCCTCTAGCGCTGCTGCGAGCGTATGTCGCATTGTCGCGCCTCAAAGTCCTTGAGGGGGATACGGAAGGCGCTGAGTACTATTGGCAATGCAGCGAGCAACTGGAACGGATGAGCAAGCTGCAAGGGCGCGCGATGTTGCTTTCGATCTCTCGGGCACGGCGATGGTTAGATCAGGGCAACCTTGAAGCTATCGAACGCTGGGCGGCAGAGAATCAGTTGGGACACGACGACGAATTTAGTTATCACCGTGAAGCTCACTACCTCATGCTGTCCCGGTTGTATGTCGCCAAGGGGAATAGGGCAGATAAAGCACTCTATCTATTAGAGCGTATGGTCAAAAAAGCCGAAGTCAGCCAACGTCAGGGCAGCCTGATACGTGCGCTCATTTTGCAGGCTGTCGCGTTCCATGCGTCCAAAGACGGTCAGAAAGCGGCGGAATCGCTGGCGCGTGCGTTGTCGCTGGCTGAACGGGAACAACCGCTGCGTGTCTTTGCCGATGAAGGACACCCCGTCGCACTGCTGCTGGAAAAAATCCTTGATAGGCATCGTAAGGGACAGCTTGCGCTGCCCATTTCACCTGAATATGTCGCCCGCTTGCTCACCGTGATGGGAAAACGCAGCTTATCCCCTGCACCGACCCGCCGCACTGTTGGGCATTTAGCCGATGCACTCAGCACGCGCGAATTAGAAGTGCTGCGCTTGCTGGCAGACGGTCTGGAAAGCAACGAAATCGCAGAGCGGTTGTTTATCGCTGTTGACACGGCGCGCAAACATATCAAGAACATTTACAGCAAGCTGGGTGTTCACAGCCGCTGGGAAGCCATTAAACACGCTGAAGAACACCGTTTGCTTTAAATACCCTATATGGGGTATGACACTACCCCACGACAACAGATACCCTGAAATGAGATTGTTCAACTCGTTTTGTGTCCATTCTCAGGAGGTTCTGTTATGTCGTTCCATTCCATCTCTTCATCAAAACCAGATGCTGCTCAGAGCAACGAAGTCCATACCAGTGGCGATCATACCGCTGTCGCAAAAGTACCTCAATCGCCGATCAACAAACGCCGCCGTTTCCGCTGGCTAGGTCGAGTTGTAGTTTTGCTCGTCGGGTTGATTCTGGTAGGAACCATTTACGAGTCTGTGTCAGAAGCGGCTGACATACAAGCCTATCCTCCTCTAGGTCAAATGGTCGATGTAGGCGGCTATCGCCTGCACATCAACTGCACAGGCACCGGCAGTCCAACCGTAGTCATAGACGCTGGGTTGGGCGGATGGTCTCTCACGTGGAATTCGGTTCAGGAGGGAGTAGCAAAGACCACGCGAGTTTGCACCTATGATCGAGCAGGAATGGGATATAGCGAGGCTAGCCCACTGCCACGTGATGCCCAGCGATTCGCCCATGAACTCCATACCCTGCTTGAGCGAGCCAATGTCGAGGGTCCTTATGTGCTGGTCGGACACTCATTAGGCGGTTTAACCGTGCGTATTTTTGCTCACGCTTATCCGACAGAGGTTGCTGGACTTGTCCTGATCGATTCGATGAGTCCTAGTCAGATGACACAGCCCTCCGCGGATATAGCGCCCCAGACCTCCTACCAACCCAGTGCCTTCTCGCTCCCCTTTTTCTTAGGGCGTATCGGATTGGTGCGTTTGTTAGCCGAGCCATTAGGCTTAATTCAGCATCTGCCAGCCGAAACACAGCCTGCTTATGCCGCTTTCGCAGTGACTCCACAAACTACCCAGACATTTGTGGACGAATTCTCGAACATACAAGTGAGTTTGGCTCAGGCGGGTGCAGTCAGCAGCTTCGGCGATTTGCCACTAATTGTTCTGACGGCTGTCTTGAATCAGCAGGCAAACTGGCAGACGATGCAGACCGAACTCCTCCTATTGTCTTCTAATAGTCAACAGATGATGGTAGATAGTGGTCACGAAATTGAAACTGACCGACCCGAGGCGGCAGTCGCAGCGATTGCGACGATGGTCTCTCAGATTCGCTAATGGACTGTAGAACATCGGATCAGGTGAGGCAAAGTACCTGTGCTTTGCCTCAAACAAGGCGTAGTTGTTTAAGCAACGACCATAATGATTGTCTGTGCGTAGAAGCGCTGATTAAGCATTGTGAAGTATCAAAGAACGTTCGATTAAATGATGTGAGGAACTGCAATATGAACGGTTATTTTCTTATCTCGGGTTTGCTGTTGGCGCTGCTGTCTGTCGCCCATGCTATATGGGGAGAACGCCGCGTCTTCACAATACTGACACCCAACGCCACTGATTCTGAAACCTATCTCAGTGTCTATGTGCCCTGGCACCAACTGACAGGCGTATTGCTGCTGTCCGGTGTCGCGCTGCTGCTGACTGCCTTCCAGTCGTCAACGCCGACATTCGTGCCAATATTCATCTTGGCACTCATTACATCTAATGTGTTGGTATTTTTCGGTCTTGTGATTAGCAAGAAGCAGATGTTCGCCCGGACCTTGCCGCAAACCGTAGTCTTCTTTCTGCTAATCGTCTTTATCATCCTGGGCATCGCCTCATCAGCACTTTGATGTTGAGGCTACCGCTCAAGTTGGGATAAGAGAAGTTAATGAGCATCTTCTGAGTAGCTATAGCTGATAACCAATTATGACGACTCGCATAAGGTGCGAGGGAGGTAAACAAATGGCACTGGCAACATGGTGGGCTTCCGATCCCTTGCTGGATTTAACCGCTTTATCGAACTTTCATGTGCGCCTTGCAGCAGATGACGCACAACTGGCAGCCCTCAATCACATTACGGTTGCGGAAGTAGAGCAGCGTCGGTGCGCTGGGCACCTTCCGTATGTGGGTTATATGGACGGAACGGCAGTGACCTATGGTTGGGTGGCGACACGCGAAGCCTCCATAGGCGAGCTAAACCTCGTTTTTCCTATCGCCGCAGAGAGTCGTTACCTGTGGGATTTCGCAACTTTACCGGACTGGCAAGGAAAAGGGTTGTATCCACGTCTGTTACAGGCGATTGTGCAGGCAGAACAGGCAGAACGATTCTGGATTATCCATGCTCCGGAGAATCTGCCATCAGGTGCGGGAATCCAAAAGGCGGGCTTCCAAGCAGTCGGGCAACTTTCGTTCCAGCGTGATAACAGTCTGGGATTGATTCCGTTCGACCTGCCAGAACGTGCACGTATTGGTGCAGCGTTGCTGGGTGTCCCATTGATTGAGGATGGGCTAAGCCCGTGCTGGCGCTGTGTTGAGCGGGTCGTCTGCACCTGTCAGCGTGATCCCGAAAGCTGTTCATGTGCGGTTGAAATTCGCTCATTCCCTACAACAATACCCGATGTGGGGTATGACACTACCCCATCTCACCAACTACTCTGGGGATAGTCACAACTCAATGGATGGAAAGCATATGAGGCTTGTTGCAGTGATTACGACGCTGACAGTCTTTAGCAACGGCTGGACGATGGCTCACGTCATCTTGACTCTTCACCCGCGTCGTTTGGTGCGTCATGCACGCAGTTAACAGCAAATTACCGTCCCATTGGATGACCAGTGAAGACAGTTTGGGATAGCTCGCTACATAAAACACCCAACGTAGAAAGTGGACAAATACCATGTATGTGGAAATCAGAATCAAAGGAACTCTGAAGCAGGATTGGTCAGACTGGTTGGAAGGTTTGATTGTCTCCCATCAGGCAAATGGGGAAACCGTCTTAAATGGACAGATTCCCGATCAGTCCGCGCTGATAGGGCTGTTGAACCGTATTCATGGTCTAAATCTGGAGATGCTTTCTTTTTCACAAGGCGACAAATCGGAATCGCCAAATACCAGCCAGTGAACAGCCATAGTCAAGTAACCACCCAATAGCATTCCATACAAGGATCAAGTAAATGAAAACCACTATGAAAGCCATTGTTTTAACAAAAAACGGATCGCCAGATGGTCTTCAACTCCAAGAGGTCGAAAAACCTGTTCCAAGGGACAATGAAGTTCTGATACGAGTCTATGCGGCAACTGTAATCACAGGGGATGTCATACTTCGGCGGCTCCATCCCCTGATCTATATCGTCTTCCGACTTTTTGGCATAAGACGAAAAAGAATACCAGGCCATGAGTTCGCCGGGGAAATTGAAGCGGTGGGCAGCCGGGTAACGCGCTTTAAGAAAGGTGACGAGGTTTTTGGAACGACCACCGGCTTGAGTGTTGGCGCGAATGCTGAGTATGTATGCCTGTCCGAAGCATGGGGAAAAGGGGTGCTGGCAGAAAAACCGGCCAATATGACGTATGAAGAAGCTGCCGCTGTTCCAGTTGGGGGAATGACCGCATTGTATCTTCTCAGGACTGCGAATATCCAGAGCGGACAAAAGGTACTCATCTATGGCGCTTCGGGAAGTGTCGGGACTTTCGCGGTACAGCTTGCTAAATATTTCGGCGCAGAAGTGACCGGGGTTTGCAGCACCGCGAATCTGGAATTGGTGAAAGCGCTGGGAGTCGATACCGTCATTGATTACACCAAAGAGGATTTTGCAAAAAACGGACAGACCTATGATGTCATTTTTGACGCAGTGGGCAAAAACACATCTTCAGGTAGTAAACGCTCGCTTAAAGAAGCAGGGCATTACCTTTCCGTTAAATCCTCGACAAACGAAGAGACGGAGAATCTGATTTTCCTCAAAGAGCTTGCTGAGGCGGGGAAGATACATGCGGTCATTGATAGACGCTACCCGCTAGAACAAACTGCGGAGGCACATCGGTATGTCGAAACGGGGCGCAAAAAGGGCAATGTCGTCATCACGGTGGCGTAGAACGATAAAACTTAACAAAGCCCCGATATTCCATTGTGGTATAGTACTCGAAATCGTTAGGCAGAAAAAGGGAAAATGATGACCAGAGACGCATTTCTGACTGCCCGCTGGAACAATGGGTTTACCTTGGCGCTTAGCCTCATATTCTTCTCCTACATCGCTGTCGTTCTGTTCGTGGGAGCCCTGTCACCGCAAGTTGCTTTTACGGGGCTTGTATTGATCGGCTGCCTGTTCTGAATTATTACCGAGGTTCACCTAACCATGCGGTTCGTATGGGACAAGAAGCGATCAGGGAACAGGGATAAAGGACAACCGGGATGCGCGACTCAACTTTTCAGGTTGGTCTACAACGCGGTGTGGCTGCTGCCAATCGTGCTGACCTATAATGGGACACTTGACTACACTACCGGGTTTGCTGCCTTTGCCACGGTCTGTATTGTCAGGCTCATCGCCAATCTATATGCGAATAATGTCCTCAACGCGCAGCAGTTCGACGCCTTTCTGTTTCGCGCGTGAATTATCCTGAGAGCTATACAGGAGCAATATCCTTGAAAACGATTGTTTTGACAAACTACGGATCACCAGATGGACTTCAGCTCACAGAAGTCGAAAAACCGACTCCAAAGGACAATGAAGTCCTGATACGAGTCCGTGCGACAACCGTAACAGCCGGGGACTCTGAGATTCGAACGCTCAACTTCCCCATCTGGCTTATGCTCCCTATTCGCATATACGTGGGTTTTATCAAGCCAAGAAACTTTGTTCTTGGGCAGGAGCTGGCCGGGGACATTGAGGCAGTCGGCAAAGATGTGACCCGATTTAGGGAAGGTGACACGGTTTTCGGAACGACCGGTTTTCGTTTTGGCGCTTATGCTGAGTATACCTGTCTGCCTGAAGTGGGGGCACTGGCAATCAAACCGTCCAATATGACCTATGAGGAAGCCGCCGCCGTTCCTGTTGCGGGACTTGAAGCCCTGCATTTTATGAGAAAAGCGAATATCCAGAGGGGAGAAAAGGTTCTAATTGTTGGTGCAGGCGGGAGTATCGGTACGATGGGGATACAGCTTGCCAGGTACTTTGGGGCGGAAGTGACAGGTGTGGACAGCACGGGGAAACTGGACATGCTGCGCTCGATTGGGGCAGATCACGTTATTGATTACACGCAGGAGGACTTCACCCGGAACGGTCAGACCTATGATGTGATTTTTGATGTGATGGGCAAGAGTTCGTTTTCAGGTAGTATCCACGCGCTCAAGCCAAACGGACGCTATCTTTTAGGAGGTAACTCCGGACCGTCACAGATGCTTCGGGGACGGTGGGTTTCGATGACAGGTACCAAGAAAGTAATCATCGGAGCAGCGAGCCAAAGGATCGAAGATTTAGTTTTTCTAAAAGAGCTCATTGAGGCAGGGAAGATGAAATCGGTCATTGATAGACACTACACGTTGGAACAGACTGCTGAGGCGCATCGCTATGTCGAAACAGGGCAAAAGAAGGGAAATGTCATCATTATGGTAGCGCGTGATTGAATCCGTAAACCTGCGCCAGATCGGCGGCACGCTCACCCGCGAGATAGCGCTGCACGATTTCAAGGTTGCGACTTTGCCTTTCAGGGATTAGGCTGCTTGCTAGTTTTCTGGGAAGGGATCGAGGTTAGGCCATGGCCACCTAGAGTTGGAGGGTTATATGCGCCGGCGCTGCGCGCTCGACCACCATCAGGGTCAGTCTTGCTCCGTCTGCCGTTGCTGAGAACCCACTATGGCTTGATCAAGAGCCACTACCCGCTCCACGAACACCGCTGTATACCCGAACGATTTGGCGACTCAGCCATTGAAGGACTGAATTTGAGCAGTGGTTATTGGGTCGCATAGGCAGCGATCTCGTGAACTCAAAGACAATTGCGGCTACAATTCATTGAGGTGGTAAGTACGTGGATGTTGATGGATGTTTGGATGACTACCTTACAAGAAATGGAAACTGCCCTTACCAGCCTCACCAGAGGCGAAAAGGCACAGCTGCTGCAAGTCTTGGCGCGGGATCTGGGCGATGCCTTTCCGGGTATTGACACCAATCCCAGTGTGAGTGGGGGAGAACCGTGTATCGTGCGCACGCGCATTCCGGTATGGGTACTGGTGCAGGCACGACAGCTTGGGGTAAGTGATTCGACCTTACTGGCAGACTACCCCACCTTACGGGCAGAGGATCTTGCTAATGCTTGGGCATATTATCGCTCTCATCGGGATGAGATCGAGCAGCAGATCACTGAAAACGAGAATGCCTGACGATGGCGAAACTGTATACCAACGAAAACCTTCCCTTGCCGGTCGTTGAAGCCCTGCGCCAGTTGAAGCATGATGTGCTCACTTCTTACGAGAGCGGCAAAGCAAATCAAGCGATTCCTGACGCCGAGGTACTGGCTTTTGCCACCACTCAGGGACGAATCCTGATCACGCTAAACCGCAAACACTTTATTGGATTGCACAACCAAAACTCCGCCCATGCAGGGATCGTGGTGTGCACCTTTGACCCTGACTCAGCGGCTTTGGCGGCGCGGATTCATGCAGCGTTGAGTGCTCAACCAGACATGGCCGGAAAACTTGTGCGTGTGAACCGCCCTCAATAGTCGAGAGGACGATTCCGAATTGGGCTCATCTTTCATTTTGAGGCAGAAGAAAGCGCCCGAATCGAATTCTTGCCGGACGAACTGGGAAAGGCTATGATCTTCTCATCAGCGGTACTGATTGTGGATGATTTGGTGAACCCGC
>JACSRJ010000222.1 GCA_014879835.1 Anaerolinea sp. | reverse complement strand
GATTAATTTCAGGGTGCGGTACTCCACCCCGTCAATTACGGGAAAGGTCATGTGGTCCCAGCCAAAGACTATCCCTGAAAGTCCTGATTCCAATCCTCGCACATAAAAGAAGACGCTGGGAAAACACATAAACTGATCAACACATGTAACCAACACAAACGAGTGACTGTCCTGACTCCATCTGACATCAAAGCGCTCTGCTTTGCCAAAAGGATCATAGAGTGGATACTCTGGCGTGTATGTGGTCTGAGTCTGTCTATCACCAACCATGAGTCGCCAATACCGACTTGTAAGTCCCTCAAGAACCTTTTCTCCTACATAAACCAGATAACGACCATCAGGTGAAAGATAAAAGAAGGTATCGGCTGTGCGGGCGAAAATGGACTCTTCTTGTGTCGTGAGATGCGGCAAAAACGGATATATTGGGCTCTCCACAAGCACATCGGTTTCGAGATCGTAGTGAGTCCACAAGCCTTCCGCATCAATTGGATCTGTGACACGTGGGGTAGAGGATGAGAACGCAAAAGAATGGCTGTCTCTTGCCCATTCAAAGTAGCCTACCTCAACCCCCGGCGACAGTCTTCTCAGCCGATTTGACTGCCCCTGCACCTGTGGCAGCACCAGTAACAGTGAGCATCCGATGCAGGTTATAAGTATGCTTAGGGCAAGTCGTTTAGGCATTAGGACCCTGAGCGACATAACAATCCTCCAGAGCGCCATTTGGTGTGGATATTACCCCCCATTGACAAGGCGCACCCTGCGTTTTCCCAACGCCCGGACACCGAGACTAGGCGTTACGCATTTGCCCTCATCCCCCTAGCCCCCTTCTCCTCTAGAGAAGGGGGAAAACGGGGTTTTTGAGAGGGCTTCCCCCTCAAACTGTCCCTTTTGATAAATACGGGGTAAACAAACTCAACTGCGTAAGCCCTACGAGACAATAACCGTCTGAATAGCACACCAACCTAGAGACCAGTACCCGTAGGGGCGGGTTGTGCCTTGCCCGCCTCCCTTGCACACCCCTCCATCACAGGTTCATTTCCACCAAGCGGGGCCTTCCAGTACAATAGGCTTATCGCAGCGCACAGAGGAACCCCGTCATGGGTGAGCGTGAATACCGATTAAAAGTCCGGGTGACGGACGATAAAGTCTTGGTGTCCAACGATAACGGCAGCAAACAAGCCGAAGGGGAACTGGGCAAATCCGACGCCACCTTGCGTCAGGTGGTGGATACCCTTCAGCGCTGGCTGCGCAAGGGGGATGTATTCCAGTCCGAAAACGAATTTGAGGTTTTTGGGCACTGCCTCTTTGAAATCCTTTTCCCCACCCCGACCATTCGGGACATCCTCAAATCATCCTTCAATCAGGCCGAGAATGCCCGCCAAATTCTGCGGATCGAGTTGGAGTTTAACGAAAATAATGAGCTGGCCCGGCTTCCGTGGGAATACCTGTGGTATCCCGAACGCCAGCAGTTCATGTGCCGGGACGCCAAAATGGCCCTCACCCGATATGTGCGCATCTTTGAGGAACACAATCCCATCGCCGCTGATTCACTTCGGATCGCGGTCTTTCAGGCGCTTCTCGAAGAAGATGAAGCCGAACCACCCGTAGCCCGGATTCAGGCATATGTGGATGCCCTGCGCAAACGCCTCCATGATCTTGACGGCTCGCGGGTGCGTCTGACCCTGCCCCTCAAAAGCCTCACCTTTGGCGAATTTCAGGAGGAGATCAAAAACGAGCAGACGGGTAAACCCAATGTGCTGCATCTGGTGGCGGCGGGGCGGGCCAATGGAGTGGAGGGTGAAATCGCCTTTTTGGGCAGCGCCCAGACCCCACGTATCCCCAATTGGATCAATGCAGCGGCGCTGGGCAACGCCTGTCGCTTAGGCGAAGGTGATACCCCGCTCAAGCTGATTATCCTTCAGGTTGCCGACCAGCCCGGAGAGTCCAGTTTTGCGGCGCGCCTTGATCGTTTTGTGAAAACCCTCATGGGGCGCACCAATATCCCGGCGGTGATCACCATCCAACAGCCCATGCACACCGAAATTTTGAGCTTTTTTATGGATAATTTTTACCGCCGCCTGCTGGAGAAAGCCAATGTGGGTTTGGCCCTTCAACTGGCCCGCGATGCCCTCGCCATGAAGCAGTACGATCTGCCTGTAGAGCAAAAAAATATGTACGCTTTTGGGGCACCGGTGCTGTACATGCGCACCGACAGTGGGCAGATTCTTAAAGTCGCTGAAGCCCCACCAAACCTTGAGACGGTGAGCGCTGAACCTACCTTCCGACGTGCGGGGGGCATTTACAGTTCTGGGACGGCCGCTTCTTCCGGTTTTAGCGCCCCCACAGGCCGAGGTACGGGAACCTTCCCCGCGGTGAACAATCTGGGTGATCTGTTTCAAACGGCGCGCACCATCGTCCGGAAGGAATTAGGCTTGGATGCGCAAGGGCAGATCGATCTGGTGACCAAACTACGCAACTGGCAAAAAGAGATCGAAGCCCAACCTGACAGCGCCTTACGCCGTGAACATTTTAATCAGATCGTCCTTGATCTGGATGAACAGCTTGACATCATGCCCAACCTTCAACGTCTGGTTGATTATTTGAACCAATGTAGGGACATGTTATGAGCCAGCATCCCGCTCTTGATTCGCTTTTTCAAGAAGCCCGAAACCGGGCCGCCGAGAAGGGGCTGACCTTCAGCGCGCCGCTGCTCGATGCGCTTGCTGAACGCCCTGACAGCCTCACCGCGCTGCGCGAAGGGCTGCATAGTGCGATTGAATGGCAGCTTATCCTGATCGATCTCTTGCGGGCAGCGCAGCAATCCCTCGGTGAACCCCATCAGGATTGGATGGCACGGTATACCCGGGCGCTGGTGCGGGGCGATATGGACGTGTGCGCTGCACTCATCAGCCAAAGCCCGCTCTCGCCTGAGACCCTCAGCCTCTTTGAGCAGGGCACAAGGGCCTACCGCGAAAATCGTCTGGGCGAAATGCTGCCGCTTCTGGAACACCTTCAGCAGCAGCCCGATCTCAGCCCGGAACTGATGGCCCGCTTGTTGATCTTCAGCGCCCGGTCGCGGCTGCGTTTGGGCAGCCCAGATCGGGCCGAGGCGGATTTGAGTCGGGCCCGCAGCCTCGCCCCTGATTTGTGGCTGGTCGAAGTGGCGCAGGGGGATCAGGAACGGCGCAGCAACAATCCCTCAAAGGCGCTGGACATTTACCAAACGATCCTCAAGCGCCCGCTGGAAATGCGCCACCTCGAAGCGGCTGCGGGGGCCCATATTGGCTTGGCCCTGCTGGCCGAAGATCGCGGGGATTGGGGTGAAGCCACCACCCACTTTGAAGAGGCGATCAAGCTTCTGGGGGCAGGTGAGCGTCTGGTCATGCGCCTTGAGTCCCTCGCCCCCGACGAGAGCGGCAGCCTCTACCTGAGCGCTGCTTATGCGCTGGAGAAGATCAATGATGAGGAGTCCCTTCGAGCGGTGAATGAGGCGATCCGCTTGGGGGTTCGGGGGGCGGTACAGCGCCCGGATCGGGCCGCTTACCGGCTTAAGGGTGACATCCTGCGCGATTCCGCGCCTGCTGATTCAGCCCTCGCCTACATTGAAGCGGCCAGAGGTTACGCCGAAACCAACGAGTGGCGCGAGGCCGGGGCGCTTTATGAGGCGGCCCTGAATGTCTTGCCCATCCCTGAAGATCAAACCGAACGGACTGCGTTCTGGAGCCAGTGGGAATACGCTTTTTGGAACGGCGCGGACGCCTTTTTGGTGGCCAGCTATGCGCCCAACCCACCTTATGTGGATCGGGCGATGCTTGATAAAAGTGTGGAGCTGTATCAGCGGGGCATGAATATTGGCCAGCCCGGTGAGCATTACACATGGGTCTATACCCTGCGAACCCGCCAGTTGATGCAGATGGCCCAGCTCAAACCGCCGCCCCGCCCCCGCCTTGATCTGCTTTGGGAGGGTTTGGCCGTGATGGAGCGCGGGGTCATGCTCCGCGATCAGGATGCCTATGCGTGGATGGGCATTGGGCAAAGTTTCCTTCAGTTGGCCATGGATGTGAACGGTTATGCCGCCGTGCGCCGCGCTTATGATCTTTCGCCTCAGGATACATGGATTTTGGGTGAGTTAACCATCGCTGCGGCCAACACGGGCGATTTTGAGCGGGCCCGGAAAACCATTGGGGAACTGCTCGAAGTGGACACCAAACCCGAAACTGAGGACTGGTGCGACGCGGTGAATGCCTTTTTGCTGGCCCATGAAGGGGCTTATCAGCAGGCCCTAGATTTGGCTGATGCCCTCATCACCTCTGGCAAGGATTATCCTTGGCTCAAGGCTGGTCAGAGTTTTGTGGTCGACATTAAAGCGGGCTGTCTGGCGGCCCTCGGTCAGTGGGAACAGTTCGACGCCTTTGTGACCGAACAGGCGCGCCTTGCGGAAGCGGAGGAGGACAAACCCGGCACAAGCGTTGATGAGCGCCGTTTGGGCTACCTCTATCTGATCGCACGCAAGTTTGATAAGGCGGAGCGTTACCTTCTGCTGGCCCTTGAAAACGCCGACTCGGAGTATCTCAATATCAACCTCAATCTGGCTCAGATTGCCCTGATCCGGGGTGATTTGGCGCGGGCCAACGGACTGTTTGAAAAATACCTGCAAAAAGTCCGGGGTGCCCGCCATCTGATCGACTTCCTCAATTTTGATCTGCCTACCACTGCGCGCTTTGTGAAGGATATGCCTCATGGGGAAAGTGCAGCGCAAACCATCCAGAACTGGCGTGAGGCGGGCCAAAGACGCCTTGTGGAAGTGCGGGCTAACCCGCTGAGTGCCCTAGACGAACTTCAGGAAGCCCTCGCGGACGCCAACGATCAGGGATGGCGGCGGATCGCCCTGTGGTGCAGCCTAGGTCGAACCTATACTGAGTCTGGGGTGTGGCGGGAAGCGGCGCTCGCGTATGCCCATTTAAAACCTTTCGCCGAAAATAGCGTGCCCGAAGCCGTGCCTCAATATCAAAAGGTCATGCAGAATTGGCGGTCCCAGACGGACAGCCTGATTCAGGAACGGGATTTTGAGCCCGCCCGCGCTGAACTGGCTGCTCAGGAAAGACTTGAGGACGATCCTTTGGGGAAGAGTGCGGTCCAGCTTCGTCAGGCGTGTGTGCAGATGCTTATCAGCGAACCCAACCAAAGCCGCTTTGAAGCTGCGCTCCAACTGCTTGAGCAGGCAGGTTGGGACGAACTGCACCGAGGTGCAGCCGTTGGGACCGTCAGCGCCCTCATTTTACCTGATGTGGAGTCCTACTGGCGCTTCCAAGATCACTTTGCGGCATGGGGTGAGGAATCCCGCCCGCTGGTGTGGAAAGCAGCCCAAACGGGCTTAAAAGGGTATTTGGATCGGGTCTTTCAACTGTCGCCCGCACCGACCCCACCCCCGCCCAGCCTCAAACCCATCGCCGTTGAGTTAGGGCAGAATCTGATCACGGAGGAACTGGCCCGCAGCACTGGCCCGGTCTTTACCACCTATCTACCCCGGCTTCGACAGGAGATTCAGGAGCGCTTTGGAATGCTCTTTCACGGGATCACCCTGCGGGAATATACCACCTCCGATCCTGATGGGTATTTGATCCGCATTGACGAAAACCCCATCGCGGTGGGCCATGCGCCCGCAAACAAACGCTTTTGCACAGCCTCTCCCTCAGCATTGGCGGACAAAGGGATCGCAGTCTCTGCCGCTGATGAGCAGGTGAATCCCCTGACGGGCGCTTCGGGGTGTTGGCTTAGTGAGGCACACTGGGAGCAGGCTCTAAGCGCGGGCTTCACCCTTTGGGAGGATGCCAACGCTTACCTGATCTATCATCTGCAAACGGTGATAGAACGCTTTTTGCCTCGTTTTGTGACCCCAGATGAAATCCCCCATTACATCCTGAATCAGTGGGAAGGGCGGCTCTCCGATTCCACCTTGATCAGCCGCGCTTTACCCCGACCCGAACTGCACTACGAGTTATGTCTGCTGCTGCGTCAACTTCTGGCAGCGGGTTATTCCATCCGCGATGGCGAAACGATCTTAAAGGTGGTGATTGAGGTGGGTTTGGAGGATCTGCCCCGTGTCTTCAGCCTGTGTCAGAAACGTTTAAGCAAAGTGGGAGGGATGCCCGATGTCCACGCCTGATCTGCCCTTGATCTCGGTAACCCTCACCCTGCATCAGTCCCTCAGTGGGGCACAGGAGACCGTGTCGCTTGATCACCTTCGGGACTGCGCTCAGGCGGTGATCACAGCACTGAGTATTCCCGCACGGGCAGAGGTGAGCCTTCAGATCGCGGATGAGACTGAAAAGTCCCCCCTACATCTGAGTCTTGAAGGAAAGCACCTCCCCTGTAATGGGGAGATCATCGCTCGAGCCATCGGTTATGCAGAGGGCGTCCCACCGCGAGGGTTCCTCTCCCGCGCTGCGGCCCTATACCAACTAGAACGCCTGCGGGAAGATGATCACCCCGCCTTTGAGGAGGCTTTGGGCCTGATTCTTGAAGAAATACTCAAAGGTAAGGCCCGACTGCTGCTTACCGATCCAGCATTGGATCGGCTGGTGGCCGGACATGATCTGCCCTTTGCCTCAGCGCATATTCGGGAGGCGCTCGAAGGCGCACTTGATCTGCGGATCGGGTTGGAGGAGGCACTGTCCAGCCTCAAGCGAATTGCCGTAGAAGACCCAGAGAGTCACCAGCAGCCCCTTCGTCTGCGGGAGTCCCTCATCGCGCTTTTGGCCGCGCCCACCGTAGAGGTGCATTTTCACCCTGACTATCTGCGCCGCTTCACCCTCTCCCCAGATGAGGCCATCACCACCTACTTCTTTGACGCCCGCACCAATTTTGAGACCTTTGGGGGCGCGATCCTGCCGCCATTTGCGTTTTGCGCTGACCCCGATCTCAAACCGCAGGCGCTGGCCTTCAAAATTAATAACCTGCTGACCCTGCCTCTGATCGGGCTTTTGCCGACGGAAGGACTGGCCAATGAAGAACCTCAAAACCTGATTGACCTCGGCATTGTGGCGCGTCCGGCGGCCAACCCTCAGATCTTCACCCGCAACGCTGTGGTGGCATGGGCCGATCAGGAGCAGTGGAGGCAGTATGGGGTCTACGTGTGGAACAGCAACGCTTATGTGTTTCTGGCGGCTGCGGGCACCGTTCGGGATTATGCCCCCTGTTTTGTGACCACGGAGCGGTTGGAGGCGATTCTGTCCGCGTGGCAGCCTACCTACCCGGCGCTGATCGCACTCAGTCGGGCACGTCTTAAACTGGATCAGATCAGCGCTGCGGCCCGGACTTTGGCCCACGAAGGCTTTCCGATCCGCGATCTGCGTTTGCTGCTTGATCTGATGCTGGCTGCGCCCCCCGGCGCTGATCTGATCACCCATCTGCGGCGCGGATTGCGCGATGCTCTAGCCACCGATCTCACCGCAGGGCACATGAACCTCAATGTGGTTGAAGTTGGGCCTGATCTTCTGCCCCTATTAGAGGGAGAGATTACCCAAACAGCGGCGGAGACCATCCTAGAAACCTTCGACGATTTCCTTGAATCCTATTCGGGGGCATTTTTATATCCGGCGGTCATCATCCCTGAACAACATCGACGGGGCCTTGCGGCACTGCTGCGTGGGGCGTTCCCTCGGTTGATGGTGGTCACCAGCGAGGAACTCTCACCTTATCTGCGGCTCAACCCGCATACCCTGTGAATAGTTCACATATGAATTGTTCACTGAGGGTCAGTAGGTCGAAGGGAAGTGGGGCGATCATTGATGGCGTTCCCCCAAAAAAGGATGCGAGGAATGCCCATGGAGTATTACCTTCCCGTCCCCAATGACGGTATACTTGGGGCAGTTACCCATTGATCGAGGTTGTTTTATGACCAAGATTCTGGTCGTTGAAGATGAGACGACCCTTGCCGAAACCTTGACCGATAACCTTACCGATGAAGGTTATGAGGTCTTCAGTGCGGTTGACGGTGAAAATGCCCTCAGTATGATCCGCGCCAAAATGCCTGATCTGGTGGTGCTTGATGTGATGCTGCCCATCCTTGATGGGCTGAGTGTGTGCCGCATCGTGCGCAAAGACCCCACCATCTCCCACATCCCGATCATCATGCTCACGGCGCGAGGCGCGGAGGTGGATAAGATCGTAGGGTTGGAAAGCGGCGCGGACGATTATATGGTGAAACCTTTTGGCTTGGGCGAGTTTTTAGCACGGGTGCGGGCCATGCTCCGCCGTATGCCCGGCCGGACGGCTACCCCCAACGAACTGATCTCACAAGATTTGCGGGTTGATCTAGCAGGCCGTCGTGTCTTTCGGGGTGCTCAGGAACTTCAACTGAGCCACAAAGAGTTTGATCTGCTCTCCGAACTGATGCGCAATCAGGGGGCCGTACTCTCCCGCGATCTGATCCTCACCAAGGTGTGGGGCTATGAATTCTTCGGGGATAAACGCACCGTTGACGTTCATGTACGCTGGCTGCGTGAAAAGATCGAGGATGATCCCTCCTCTCCTCAGCGAATTGTGACTGTGCGTGGAGTAGGTTATCGCTTTGAGTCCTGAGTGAATTCCAAACGGCGGTTTGCCTGATGTCAGTTTCTCCTGTGTTGATGCTGATCCTTGTGGGCGCAGTGATCGGCTTGTACCTTCTGGTGATCCAGCGCGCCAGAGCCTTAGACCTGAAAGAAGCGCAACTGCTGGTCGCCACCCGTGAACGTGACCGTGCGCAAGCACAGGGATCTGCTGCCTCCCGTGATCTCCAAGCCTTGATCGAAGCCTGTTTTGATCCCCTCCTGATCGTGAATGCCTCTCGGACGATCAAGCTGTGTAACCAGCGGGCCTGCGAACTTTTTGAGATCAAGACCAATGGGGTGGGACAAAGCCTGATCGCCTTCACCCGCAACCACGAACTCGAAAGCCTTGTGAACACCGTTTTAGAAGGCGCTGAAGATCACCTTGAGAGCCAGCTTCACTTAAACGAGAGTGTTTATCGGGTGCGGGTGGTGCGCGATGGAAACGATCAACAGGCGCAGGCGGTGGTCACCCTTCAGGATGTGACGGAGCTGCTGCGGCTCACCCGTGCTCGGCGCGATATGGTCGCTAACTTCTCCCATGACCTTCGCACCCCAATTAGCAGTGTACGGCTGTTGGTGGATACGATGATCCAGAGTCTGGGCAAAAACCCGGAGCGAGATCGCAAAAACCTAAACAAGATTGCCAGCGCCGCGGACAGCCTTCAGCACATGACTCAAGAGTTAATTGATCTCTCCACGATTGAATCGGGCAAGGCGATCATGCGGATGGTGGAAGTGCCCTTTGGGGGCATCTTGCGCAGCGCATTAGAACTGATGGAGGCGCAGTTGGAGGAAAAAGCGATCACGGTGGTGAACGAGGCCGACACCGCCGCAGTGGTGATTGCTGACCCCGATCAGACCCGGCGGGTGATCAACAATATCCTGCACAATGCGGTGAAGTTTACCCCTAAAAAGGGCGAGATACGGATCACCACCGCCTCTGATGGTATGTTCCTCAAAGTGAGCATCAAAGATACCGGGCCGGGCATCCCGCCGCATGAACGTGCCCGCGTTTTTGAGCGCTTTTATCAAGTGGATTCCACCCGCACCGGTGGCGCTGATTCTAAAGGACGGGGTACGGGTCTGGGGTTGGCCATTGCCAAACATATCATCGAAGCACATGGAGGCAGAATCACGGCTGAAAGTGGCATCCCATCGGGAGCCAATATCCTCTTTACCCTCCCCCTCAAAGCCAACTGAATCACGTCGCCCTGAGACGCCCCAAAATTCACCAAACTCTTTGGCCCCATTTGGCCTAAAAAGTGATACGATCTCGCTTCTGGTCGAGATGATCTGAATAGAAACAATCTGCTCAGATCAGAAACAGCAAAAAGAGGATGGACTATGCTCACCGATGCGCGCCGCGCTCAGATCATCGAAATGTGCCAGTCACTGGTGCAGATTCAGAGTTTGGCGGGTCAAGAGGGCGCGGTGATTGCGCGTGCCCAACGATGGATGCACGAACTTGGCTATCGGGATGTGGCGGTTGATCCTTACGGCAATTTGACGGGTACTTTGGTGGGGACGGAGGGGACTGGAACCCTGCTTTTTGATTCCCACGTTGATACAGTCGCAGCGCAGGAGTCCGAAGCATGGCGCTTCCCCCCCTTTTCTGGGCAGGTCGCGGAGGGGCGCATCTGGGGGCGCGGCACCAGCGATATGAAGGGCGCACTGGCGGCCTCGCTGGCCGGTGCGGCCTATGCAGCACAAGATGGCAAACTGCGCGGGCGGGTGATCATTTCGGCCTCCGTGGGGGAAGAGGTGATCGAGGGTTTGGCCCTGCGTGAGGTGATCAAGACCCACCGACCTGATCTGGTGATCATTTGTGAATCAACAGACCTGAAGTTGAACATCGCCGGCCGTGGTCGGGCCGAAGTGACCCTCGTCACCCTCGGTAAATCGGCCCATGCCAGCACCCCCCATCTAGGGGTGAATGCCCTTAAACACATGGCACGGTTAATCCTCGAACTAGACAAACTTGATCCCCCTTTTGATCCGCTGCTGGGTGCGGGCATCCTTGAACCGACCGAAGTCATACCGACCCCCTTTCCCTCGGTCTCAGTGCTGCCATGGCGCTGCCGTGCCCGTTATGACCGCCGCCTGCTGGTGGGCGAAACCCAGAATGATGTGTTGACCCCTATTCAAGATGTGATTGATCGGCTCAAGACCCAAGACAGCACCTTTAACGCCCATGCGGCCATTGATACCGATCAATTCACCTGCTACACAGGGCAAGTGCTAACGGGGTTGAAGTTTCAGTCGGCGTGGCAGTTTTCCCCTTCGGAGCCGTTTGCGGCTCGGATGTTGGAGGCGCTGCAAAAAGCGGGGCAGTCGGCGGGGATTGGTCATTACAGTTTCTGCACCAATGGCAGTTATTCGGCCGTTCAGGCGGGTATCCCCACCTTGGGGTACGGCCCCGGCACTGAGGAGGTAGCCCACACCACCGATGAATATCTGGAGTTAAGCCAGTTATGGGGTGCTGCCCAAGGGTATTACGCCATGTCCAGTATGGGCGTCCAATAGTCCTGCCTGAGAAGCCATTTGAGAAGTAGGACGATGGTATGAAGATTTGGCGCTGGCATCCGGACGCCGTGAACGGCATCCCTACGGCAACGATTCTGCCATAGGGACGAGGCCCGTCTCGTCCGCCACAAGTACCCACCTGAAAACTTGTCCTCGTTTCAGACCATGTGCAGGGCGGCCACTGCACAGCGGTCGAGGATGAGGTCAAAATGTGCAGGCTTGCTTTTCAAACGGTCTCTGAGAACTATTCTGGGGCGGCCCTATACTTCCCCAAAAGGAGCTTAAAGTGTCATTCAGAAGCGGTCTCTTTTTTGTCCTCAGTGTGATCTTGGTATGGGGTACGGTCTCCGTGAAAGCACAAGGTGGTGATCAGAATTACGTTGATCCTTCGGGCAATCTATCCGTGCCCGTGCCCGGAGATTGGGAGGATCAAAGCACTGACAAATTTGGGCATTTTGTAAGCAGCGATGAGTCTGCCCATCTATGGATTGTGGTCGTCAATATGCCCGATCTGGACAAGGCAGCCCCGGCTGCGGCCAAACTGGTAGGGGCTGATCTGTCCACGATGCTCACTGTAAAACCCATAGGGCCCAGAGAAGTGCCACTCCCGACGGGCACTTGGGTACAGCAGGTCTACACCAGCTCTGATGGGATCATTGTGGTCACCCTTGGGGTGGTCAAAGCGCAAAGTGCTTACTTCCTGATCTTCCGGGCTACCGTCGATAAACTGAACGCAATCAGCCCAGTCATGAACCAGTCCTTGTTGAAGCTGCGCTTTTTGCAGGACGAGACTGCCCCACCTTATGCCGATCCCGCCCTGTATACCGAGCAAGAGGTCACGATCAGCGGCGGGGGGTTCAGCCTCCCCGGAACCCTGACCATGCCCAAAGGCGAGGGTCCATTCCCGGCGGTGGTGTTGGTGCATGGTTCTGGCCCTAATGATCGGGACGAGTCGCTGGGGCCCAACCGCCCCTTCCGCGATCTGGCGTGGGGGCTTGCCAGCAATGGGATTGCGGTGCTGCGATATGACAAACGCACCCTGATCTATGGGGAAAAATCAGCAGTGCCCATTGAAAATTTGACCGTGAAGGAAGAAAGTATGGATGATGCGCTTGCCGCGGTCGCGCTGCTGCGCACCACAGCGGGCATTGATCCTACCAAGGTATTCATTCTCGGTCACAGCCTCGGCGGAATGCTTACCCCACGCATCACGGCACAGGATTCGGAACTCGCAGGGGCGATCATCATGGCTGGCCACACCCGCCCGCTGGAGGACTTGATGGTCGTCCAGACCAGCTATCTGGCTGAGATCGATGGAACCGTATCCCTTGCCGAAAAGAACCAGATCGACATCGTCAAAAAGCAGGTACGCAACATCAAAGCCCTGACGGACAGTCAGTGGGGCGAAAAGGGACTCTTTATTCTGGGGGCCCCTGCGGCCTATTGGCTTGACCTTCGCAGTCATAACCCAGTGGAGACAGCCCGAAAGCTGACTCAACCCCTGCTCATTCTTCAAGGGGAGCGTGATTATCAAGTGACCCTCAAGGAAGACTTTCAGGGCTGGAAGGATGGGCTGTCTGATCGCACCGATGTCACCTTCAAGAGTTATGCCAAGCTCAATCACCTATTTATGGTGGGTACGGGCACTGGTGCGGGCACTGCCGAAGAATATGCTATTCCCGGACATATCCCCCTTGAGGTGATTGCGGACATAAGCGCGTGGATCAAAGCCCTGCCATAGCCTGAAGCGGCTGATCGCCCTCATCCGTCTACGCCCACGACCACTGCGCGGGGGGATGAGGGCAATTGATTTGCCCACTGTTAGCAGACAAAGGCGAGGGGTAAGCGCCGCTATGTTATAATGTGAGTCCATCTTTTTAGCGGGAACCACCATGGCTGAACGATTACAAAAACTGATGTCTCAAGCGGGGATCGCTTCCCGCCGTGAGGCGGAGACGTTTATTACTCAGGGGCGGGTCACAGTGAACGGGAAGCGCGCCCAGTTGGGCGAATCGGCTGATCCCGCCACGGATGACATTCGGGTCGATGGGGTGCGTCTGCGCCTGCCTGACAAAAAAATCTATGTGATGATCAACAAGCCCATGCAGGTGGTCACCACGGTGCGCGCTCAGGAACAGGAAATGCGCCGCACGGTGCGCGAGTTGGTACCGGTGGAAGGGCATCTTTACCCGGTTGGACGATTGGACGCCGACAGTGAAGGTTTGGTGCTGCTTACCAGCGATGGCGATCTGGCCCAGCGGATGACTCATCCCCGTTATCAGCACGCCAAGACCTACGAGGTGACCGTCTACGGACGGATCGAAGATCAGCAGGTCGAACTGTGGCGGCGTGGGGTCGAACTCGAAGATGGCAAAACCCTGCCTGCGGATGTGCTGATCCTAGAGCGCACCCCCACTCATTCAGTGCTGCGGGTGGTCATGCGCGAAGGGCGTAAACGTCAGATTCGGCGGGTGGCGAAGCTGTTGGGACATCCAGTGCGCAGTTTGATCCGCACCCACTTAGGCGCGCTGTCTATGGGGGCGCTTAAGCCGGGCGAATGGCGCCACCTTACCCCTGATGAAGTGACCCTGATCAAAAACGAAGCAGCGAAGGTCGAAAAGTCCCCTGCCAGCAGACGTTCTCAGAATAGAGCAAAACCTGAGGGCGCAAAAGACCGACGCCAGCGTGAAGGCGGGCGAGCGCAATCCGATAACGAATACCGGGAGCGCCGCGAAAACCGCGATCAAGATCAATCCAACCGGGAACGCCGGCCCTCAGATCGTAAGCCCACCCCCGAAGGCCAACGTCCGACACGTTCACCTCGCCCAGAAGGGAGCAGTGGACGCCGTCCGCCCGTGGGTGGAGCACGGCCCAAAAGTTCCAACCGTGCGCCCCGTCCTGCCAAAGGCGGAATCAATCCGGCGGGGACCTCGCGTCCTGCCTCTCGTCCCGGTTCACGCCCTGCCTCACGTTCTCGTAAACCGCCGCGTGGAGGTCGTCCTTGACAGAAATGACCCTTGTCCGCCCTGACTACGCCATCCGGCAGGAGCGCTATACCCTCTTTCGCCGCTTCATTCGAGATGTGTGTTTGCGCTCGGTGCTGTTCCCGCTCTTTGGCAAGTTCACGGTGGAAGGGTTAGGACATATCCCCCGTCAGGGTGGCGCGATGATTCTCTACAACCATATCCATGCCGCCGACGCTGCGGTGATCATGGGATCGATCAAGCATCGCTTTGCCATCCCCATGTCCAAATCTGAGAACTTTAAGATGCCTTTTTTTGGCCTGATCATGCGTTATTACGGCATGTATCCGGTAGATCAGGATAGCCCTGACCGCTCGGCCCTCAACAACACCATTGATCTGCTCAATCAAGGGCATGTGGTGCTGATCGCCCCTGAAGGAACCCGTAACAAGGCCCTTGACCGGGCCAAAGATGGGGCTGCTTATGCCGCCATCCGGGCCGGGGCGTTGATCATCCCCGCGGCCATTGAGGGCACCCCTCATATTCAGCACAATATGAAGCGCTTGCGCAAAACCCCGGTACTGCTTCGTTTTGGGCGTCCTTTTCGTTTTCGGGCGCGGGGTGAAATCTCCCGACGCGATCTGCCCCCTTTTACCACCGAAGCGATGTACCAGCTTGCGGCCCTGCTGCCTGAAGCACGTAGAGGGCATTACCAGAACTTGGATCAGGCGACCACTGACCGTATCGAGTTTGTGGAGGCTTAGGCCATGGTCGTTCACGAACGTGAACAGCTTGTAACAGCGGATGATCTGCTCAACCTGAAAGACTCCAAATTTTTGGAGTTGGTTGAAGGGAGGATCATTCCGGTGATACCTTCTGGGGATGAGGCTGGAGAATTAGCGCTCTGGATCGGGTACTTGCTGATGGGATTTGTGATGACCAATGATTTGGGAACTGTTGCGGGAGCCGATACAGGCTTTAGGATCGCACGTAACCCTGATACCGTGCGTTCGCCTGATGTGAGCTTCATCACCAAAGCCAGACTCCGCCCGCATACAGGCAAATTCTTTGAAGGCGCGCCCGATCTGGCCGTTGAAGTGATCTCACCGAGCAACACCAGCACCGAGATGCAGGAGAAGATCGATCAGTTTTTTGCCGCTGGGGCCCGCCTGATCTGGTTGGTCTATCCCGGCCAGCGGTTGGTGGTGGTGCATTATCCCGGAGGAACCTCCAAAACCTTCCGTGAGGACATGACCCTTGAAGGTGGTGAGGTGCTGCCGGGTTTCAGCCTGCCTGTGCATGAGGTCTTTAAGCGCCTGCGCAAAGCCCCTACCCCTACTGCGCCACCGTCTACGGAGTCAAAGCCTGAATGAAAAAAGAACGCTCCCCTGTGCCTCCAATGGGGCGGATTAAAGCGATCATTCCCCAAAGCGCCGCTGACCAAATGGGAATTCTGCCCGGTGATGAGCTTCTAGCACTGAATGATCATCCTTGCGAGGATGTGATCGACGTTCAGTTTTATGGCGCTGAGGAATGGCTCGAAGTGCGCCTGCGCCGCGGTGATCAGGAGATCACCCTGAGCGGCGAACGCCAGTATGATCAACCGCTGGGCATGGAGTTTGAGCATCCCACTTTTGACATTGACATTCGGCGCTGTAACAACTTGTGCGGGTTCTGTTTTGTGCTGCAAATGGCCCCTCGGATGCGCCGCACCCTGTATATCAAGGACGACGATTACCGCTATTCGTTCCTCTTTGGGCATTTTGTGACCCTGACCAACCTTTCTGACCACGACTGGGAGCGGATCATTGAACAGCACCTCAGCCCCCTGTATGTCTCGGTGCATGTGACCGATACCGAACTGCGCCGTGCATACCTGCGAAATCCGGATGCGCCCGATATTCTGGAGCAGCTTCGACGGTTGGCCGATCATCACTTTGAGGTGCATACCCAGTTGGTGATCACACCGGGGGTGAACGACGGTGACCATATGGAGCGCAGCATCCGCGATCTGGTTGATCTGTACCCGACCGTGCAAAGTATCAGTGTGGTGCCTGTGGGCCTGACTCGTTTTCACCGTTACGGCTTGAGCACCAATGATCGGGCCCACGCGGAAGCGGTGCTGGCCGCCTGTGAACAGTGGCAGGCGCGCTGTCGTCAAATGGTGGGGGTGGGTTTTGTGTACCCCACTGATGAATGGTATCTGGTGGCGGGGAGGGATGTACCCCCACTAGAGGTTTACGACGATCTGGCCCTGCACGAGAACGGCTTGGGTATGGTGCGCCGATTTAAAGATGAGTGGGCAGAGGTGCGTCAGACCGAACTGCACGCCTTTAAGCCCCGGTTTGAACACTTAACGCTGGTCACCGCGACCCTTTTTGCCCCGATCCTGAGTCAGGCTGCGGCTGAACTGAGCGCCGCCACCGGGCTAAAACTGGAAGTGCGAGGGGTGGTCAACAAGGCACTGGGCGAAGGGATCACGGTGGCAGGGCTGCTTCATGGCGCGGATGTGATTGCCGAACTTCAGGCGCTTAAACAGGCGGGTGAACTGGGTCAGATGATCATCCTGCCCCGAATCATGTTTGATCACCCGGACGGGATCAGCCTCGATGACACTGCTCCGCTGACCATTGCCAATACCCTCGGCGTGCCCGTCGCGCTGGCCGATCTGATGGGTGATGTACTGGATGCGGCGCAGGGCAAAAATGCGCTCACTTTCACTCCCGGCATCTCCCCAGCAGATATTCCAGTCGTGCGGGATGGTGGTTGGGCGGTGGAGAAATACCTGTAGCTTCAAGAAAATACAAACACAGTACTAAAGGGGAAACTTATGTTTGATTGGACATCGGTTGTTTTATTATTCCCCGGACAGGGATCGCAGCAGGTAGGCATGGGCGCGCAGGTTGCCCGTGAGTTCCCCGCCGCAGCGGAGGTCTTTGCCCAAGCGGATGCGCTTTTGGGTTACGCGCTCTCGGCCTTGTGTTTTGAGGGCCCTGCCGAAAAACTTGATCAGACCCAGTACACCCAACCCGCGCTGTATGTGACGGGGGTGGCCATCTTCAAGGCGCTGGAGGCGCTCAATGGCAGCCCGATCAAACCGCTGGCCGCGGCCGGGCACAGCTTGGGCGAGTTCACCGCTTTGACCATCGCCGGGGCACTGCCCTTTGAAGCGGGGCTGAAGTTGGTGGCCGAACGTGGCCGTCTGATGGCTGAGGCGGGTGAAAAGAATCCCGGCGGGATGGCGGCCCTGCTAGGCGCAAGCATGGACGATGCCCGCGCCATCTGTGAGCAGTCCAGTGCTGAGATCGGGCATCCAGTGGTGATCGGCAACGACAACTGCCCCGGACAAGTGGTGATCTCTGGCGATAATGGCGCGGTAGATCGGGCGCTGGAACTGGCCAAAGCGCGGGGCATCAAACGAACGATCCGCCTTCAGGTGAGCGTGGCCACGCACTCTCCCCTGATGAGTGCGGCCTCTGCCGACTTTCGTAAAGCCCTTGATGCGGCTCCCCTGAGCGCACCGATCATCCCGGTGATCGGGAACGCGAGTGCCGCCTCTCTGCACACCGTTGAGGAGATTCGAGCCGAACTGAACGCACAGTTGGTCTCCACCGTGCGCTGGACGGAGTCCGTGATGGCCCTTCAGACGCTTGGGGCAAAGACCTTTCTGGAACTCGGCCCCAAAGACGTCCTGACAGGGCTGCTCAAACGGATCCACAAGGACGCGGTTGGTTTTGCCCTCAATACCCCAGAAGGACTGCGTCAGGTTGTAGGGGGATAAACGACCTGCCCATCCTTGATCACCGTATGGGCCAGATTCGTCCCAAAACGGTAAGCCAGATGGCGGTAATCAGGCACATCCCAGATCACCAGATCGGCCCGTTTGCCCGGCTCTAGGCTGCCCACCAGATCACCTCGATCAAGGGCAAAGGCACTGTTGATGGTCGCTGCTGCCAGTGCTTGTGCCGGGGTCAATTTCAGGCTCCGGCAGGCAAGGGCAAGACTCATCTGCATGTTCTCGCACCATGCTGTGC
Source organism: Anaerolinea sp. (assembly GCA_014879835.1). GTDB lineage: Bacteria > Chloroflexota > Anaerolineae > Aggregatilineales > UBA2796 > UBA2796. The sequence continues at coordinate 18,110 of JACSRJ010000222.1, read as the reverse complement.
CGGGGTTGCAGTCACTGCCCAAAGCGATGATTGCCCCCGATTCATAGAGCAGTTTGGCCGGGGCTGTGTTGGCGATTCCCAAGCCGAAGGGGGTTGCGGGCAGCAGCACCGCCGCTGTATTGGATGCCCCCAACAAACGAGCGTCTTCGGGGGTGGTCACCAGCAGGTGATCGACCGAAGCGGCGTTCATCTCCACCGCCAGCCGCACCCCCCCTAAGGACACAAACTCATCCGCGTGCAGCCGCAGCCGCAGCCCACACAAAAGTGCTTTTTCAAAGATGCGCCGAGTCTGAGCGACGGTGAACACCCCCTGCTCACAAAAGGCATCACAATAAAGGGGTTTATCCCAATGTTTGGACTTCCACACAGCCACTGCGGGCAGGATATGATCAACCAGCAGATCCACATAGGCATCAGGATTATCGGCGTATTCGGGGGGAATATCGTGCGCCCCTAAAAAGGTCGGCACCACATCCACAGGATGTTCCGAATCCAGCAGGGCGATAGCGCTGAGCATGGCGATCTCAGTTTCTTGGTTCAAACCATAACCCGTTTTACATTCGAGGGTGGTGGTGCCATGGCGAAGGGCCACGTTGAGTCGTGCTTCCGCTCCCTCAAAGAGATCGGCAAGGGAGGCGGCCCGGGTCTCGCGCACGGTGCGATTGATCCCACCCCCCGCAGCCGCGATCTCTTGATAGGTTGCACCCATCAGACGCAGTTCAAACTCTGAAGCCCGATCCCCCGACCAGATCAGATGGGTATGGGCATCCACCAAGCCCGGTGTGACCAACCGGTTTTCAGCATCGATCACGTTCAGGGCAGCATATTCACCCCGAATCAGATCATGCCTGCCCGCAGCCACAATCCGACCGCTGCGCACGGCCACAGCCGCATCGTTGATCACCCCCAGATCACCAAACCGTTCACCCCGCTGGGGGCCTCCCTGATAGGCGGGGATGACGCACAACTGACCGATGTGATCTACGATCAAATCCACATAGGAAACATGAGACACCATCAAAAAATCTCCGTTTCCCCGGCATTGACGCCGGGAATATCCATCGATTATAATGATCTCCCGCGTTCGGGGATACTCGAACTCGTCTTTTCGTTTGCCAATTTTCCCCGCGCCCACGCCTTTGGGCTGTGTCCTGCGGCGAAAAGCGAAGATTGGAGTGATGATCGTCTATGTATGCTATTGTCCGCACTGGCGGAAAACAATACCGTGCCGAAGCTGGCAAGGTGATCGATGTGGAAAAACTGCCCCACGATGCGGGCACAACCATTGACCTCAACGAAGTCCTGTTGGTTGTCCCCGGCGAAGGCGCACCGATGATCGGGCGTCCGCTGGTCAAGGGTGCAGTGGTCAAGGCAACAGTGGTTGAACATTATCGGGGCAAAAAAATCCTGATCTGGAAGTACCGCCCGGGGCTGCGTTATCGTCGTCGGCGCGGTCATCGTCAGACTTATACCCGCCTCCGTATTGAGAGCGTAAACGTCTAATTCGTGAACCTGACCGTTTATTTGTTGAAAGAGGGCTTCTAGCATGGCGCACAAGAAAGGCGGCGGTTCCAGCCGCAACGGGCGTGAGTCAAATTCCAAACGCCTTGGGGTCAAGCGCTTCGGGGGCGAACTGGTGATCCCCGGCAATATCCTCGTCCGTCAGCGTGGAAATCGTTTTTATCCCGGCCCGGGCACGTCTCAGGGCAAGGACTTCACGATCTTCGCCACGGCTGAAGGTTTCGTGAGCTTCGAGTGGGTGCGTGGGGGCAAGCGTATCATTGCAGTGCGCCCTGAACCCCAAACTGAATCGGCCGCAGACTAACCTCGTCTGCTTTGCTGCGCCCTCCTGTGGAGGGACGCTCTTTTGTTTAGGATTCTAAAATACAAGCCGTGACGCCACTTTCCCCGCCCGCCCTTTTGAAGGCGCGGTTTGCCGGGAACGCCGTCATGCAAAACTGGAGAACCATCCCATGCGCGACAAAATTCATCCCAAGTGGTACCCGGATGCGAAGGTGAACTGCCTCGCTTGCGGCACGACTTGGACGGTCGGTTCGACCCGTCCCACCCTCAGCGTTGATGTGTGTTCGGTATGCCATCCCTTTTATACTGGGGAACAGCGCATCGTGGACACCGAAGGGCGCGTTGATCGCTTCATGAAGCGGCTCGAAGTGCGCACCTCCTTAGCGGCTGAGCAGGAGACCAAAAACCAGCCCAAGAACCTGCCCCTTACCGAACTGGGCATTGGGCTTCAGTACGCCGAAGTGCTGGCCAAAAACGGCATGGCCACCGCCGCCGATTTTGTCACTCGGCTTACTGAGATCGGCGACGAAGGCATCCTCGAAATCCGGGGTATCGGGCGCAAAGTCCTGACCGATCTGAAAAAGAAACTGCGTTCTCGCGGCTTTGAACTGCCCAAGCAGGCAGAGTAAGCTTTTCTGATCCGCCCATGAAACATCACCAAGGGCGAATCGAGGTGATCTGCGGCAGCATGTTCTCCGGCAAGACCGAAGAACTGCTGCGCCGGATTCGTCGGGCGCAGATCGCCCGTCAAAAAGTTCAGGTGTTTAAGCCTGCCATCGACAATCGTTACCACGAAAACCGGGTGACTTCGCACGATGGCAAAGGTTTTGACGCTCAGCCCGTTTCCAGCAGTGAACAGATCGCGGCCTGTGTGGAACCCACCACCACCGTGATCGGGATCGATGAAGCCCAATTTTTTGATGAAGGGCTGGTAAGGCTCGTTAGTGATTGGGCCCTTCGGGGTCGGCGGGTGATCCTCGCGGGGCTGGACACGGACTTTCGAGGTGAACCCTTCGGGCCCATGCCTGTATTCATGGCCATTGCCGAAGAGGTGACCAAACTCCATGCGATTTGTGTGGTGTGTGGAGAGTTTGCCTGCCGCACGCAGCGTCTGGTGAATGGTACGCCTGCCCGCTACGATGATCCCGTGATCATGATCGGGGCCGCGGAAAGTTACGAGGCCCGCTGCCGTGAACACCACATCGTCCTGCATGACGACTCTTCTGAAGCCTAAACCCGAATGAACTTTAACGAGCGCGTTCATGCGCTTGTAAAACGAATCCCGCCCGGCAGAGTGATCAGCTATGGGCGGGTTGCGTTTATGTTAGGGGTACCGCGTGGGGCGCGGGCGGTGGGATGGGCCCTTCATGCCCTGCCCGCCAAAAGTGCGGTGCCATGGCATCGGGTGGTCAATGCGCACGGGCAGATCAGCCCCCGTGGTGAAGAGCACACCCCGGCCCTTCAGCGGGCCCTGCTGGAGGCAGAAGGGGTGGAATTTGGGCTTCACGAAGTCATCCCCCAGTCTTTTTTTGTGAACGATCCTTCGGAACTTCTGCCCGAAATCACACCTCCAACTTCCGGTTAAACAGAATCATCCCGATCACAAAGGTGATGAGGCCATAGGCCAGCAGCACTCCAATCGACAGCATCGGGGTCTGATCCTGTGCGATTCCAAAAAACAGATTGTTGGCCCAGTAATTGACCGTACCATAACTGAGCGGCCCAAACATCGGGCGGTTATCCATCGTGGCGAAGAATGATCCCCCAGCGATCCCCATCAATATCAGGATGGCGTTGGCCAGCACCACTGCCTGCTGACGGTTTTTGGCCAGCCCACCGATGATCGCCCCCACCCCAATCGCCGCAAAGACGGTGACAGGGACTGCGATCACCAAAAGGGGCAGGTTTGTGCCCCATACGGGTTTGGTGATCCCAAAGAGGGGGCCAAAAAGGCTGGTAGCGATCATCAGAATCACAAGCTGTAAGATTCCGCTCACGTAGGCGCCTGCAAGTTTGCCACTGAGGACGATGGATCGCGGGGTGGGGGTCATCAACATGCGCTGGAGCGTCCATTGATCACGCTCCTCCATGATCCCCACAATGGCAAAGGCCATGGTGAAGTTGAGAAAAAACACGGCCATCGAGGGCGCAAAAAACGAGATCAGGCTTACCCCGGATGCGCCTGTATCTTGTACCCCAGCGATTGTGGTGATCTGAAAAGGTGGGTTTGCTTGGCTTTCCTGAAAGACGTCCTGCCCGATCTGCTGAGCCTGAGCGAACAGCGCCGGATTCGCCTTGCCCCCCGCCGCCAGCGCAATGCTTGAATTGGCAAAACCATTGGCAAACTGCCGGGCGATGGCAGCGATAATGCTGGAGCCAATGGTGGAGCCAGTATCCCGATACACCTCGATCTGGATTTTGTCGTCCCCAAACCGAGGGCTGATCGGATTCAGGCGCTCCGAGAATTCCGGTGGGATCAAGATCGCTGCCGCGTATTTGCCTTCACGCACGGCGGCCCGCGCTGTTTCCACGTCAGGCAGAGCTTCCGCTGCAAGCATCTCTTTCAGTTCGCCTTCGGGTTTGAGCAGCGAGTCGCTCAATATCTGCCCCATGTTCCCCATGAACGAACCCGCATCTTGATTAACGATGGCCACCCGAATCCCTTTGATGGGCGCGTTCCCGGTGGAGACATTGGCGAATGCAGCCGCGATCACAAAGGTGATCAGCAGCGGAGTCATGATCATAATCATGAAGGCGGAGCGATCCCGCGCCAGCACGTCAAGGTCTTTACGCAGGATAAGCAGGACTTTTTTAAGGTTCATGGGATGCCCCTTCCTTTAGTCCCTTAATGCGCGCCCGGTCAGATGAAGGAAAACGGTCTCCAAGTTCGGCTCCACAATCTCAATCGAGAGTGGGGGGTAACCGGCATCGTCCAGTTCGGTGATGATCAGGGGCAGGGTGCGCCGTCCTGCGGAGGAGAGGATTTCGAGTTTGCCATCCTCAATGTTCACCTTATCGACCCCTTTGACCTTCTGGGCAACTTCCGCCGCCTGAGCAGTGGTTTCGGGGTTGAGTTTGATCAACAGCCGATCCTTCTCACCGATCTGCTGAAGCAGCTCGATCTGTTTGCCGATCCCGATGATTTTGCCGTGATCAATGATCGCCACTCGGTTAGAGAGTTCTTCGGCTTCCTCCATGTAATGGGTGGTATAGAGGACAGTCATGCCCTGTTCGTTGAGCAGTTTGACCGCGTCAAGGATATTGCGACGGCTTTGGGGATCAACCCCAACGGTTGGCTCGTCCATAAAGACCAATTTGGGGCGGTGCATCAGGCCGACGGCGATGTTCACCCGGCGTTTCATGCCCCCGGAGAAGGTGTCGATCCGCTCCTTTTGGCGATCCCGCAGCCCCACAAAATCGAGGACTTCATCACAACGGGCAGACAGTTCCTTGCCCTCAAGCCCGTAGAGTCGGCCAAAAAACTCGATGTTTCGGCGGGCACTCAGTTCAGGGTAAAGCGCGATCTCTTGGGGCACGACTCCAATAAGCCGCTTTACCTCCAAGGGTTGTTTGGTGATCGAGAATCCACCAATACTCACATCACCGCTGGTGGGGGCCAGCAGCCCTGACATCATGCTGATGGTGGTTGTTTTACCTGCGCCGTTGGGACCTAAAAAACTGAAGATTTCCCCTTCCTCAACCTTCATGCTGATCCCGGCCACGGCGAGGGTGCCTTCGGGTTTTTCGGGGGTAGGTGCAAAGCGTTTTACGAGATCGTGAATTTCGACAATTGAGGTCATAGCTGAGTCCCTTTGCTGACTCGACACCTTGTCCATTGTAACCAACCTAGAACCATTACGGCTAAAGTTGGGGCAGAGTCCTTAGAAGTCACGTACTTGTCCTCATCCCCCTAACCCTCCTTCGCCCCGCGAAGCGTGGGGGAAGGGGGGAATCAAGACTCTGAGGGGTAAAGCCCTCAAACTCCCCCGTTTGGGGGACGTGGGGAAGACCCCCACAAGATTCATTCTGGTAAGGGCAGCCCCGTGTGTGGCTGCCCGGCATTTGGGCCCACGCGGCGGGCGACCACGTGGGGTCGTCCCTACGAAATCCATCGTAGGGCGAAACCTGCTGCCGCCCCCTCAATGTTAGGGAAGGTGAGGGGGTGCAAAAAGGAGGGGACACTGCCATAATTGAGGATGGTATCCTCATTCACCTGAGGGCATCAGCACCAGTGTCTGCCCGTTTAAACGCTTCTGATTGCCCTTGCCACTCTAGAAAGCAGGTTTAACCATGCGCAAGCGCGTGATCATCATTGGGACTGGGATTGCAGGCATGACTGCGGCCTACCTGCTTCATCGTGCCTACGACATCCTCGTTTTTGAGCAAAACGACTACATCGGTGGACATACCGCCACCAAGATGGTTCCTGAAGGAGATCGGATGATCCCGGTCGATACAGGCTTCATCGTTTACAATCCGCCTGCCTATCCGGGCTTAATGAGGCTCTTTGAGGAACTGAACGTCCCCAGTCAGCTTACGTGGATGTCGTTCAGTGTATCCGATCAGTCCAGCGGGTTTGAGTACGGTAGTAAAACCCTCAACAACACTTTTGCCCAGCGTCGCAATGTGATCAACCCGCGTTTCTGGCGTTTCATCGTGGATTACTTTCGCTTCAACCGTGAGGCCACCGCTGCTTTAGATGATCCACACTATGCCGAATATACCCTCGGTCAGTTTGTGAAGGAAAAAAAGTACAGCCCGTTTTTGATCCGGCAGTTTATCATCCCGGCCACCAGTGCGATCTGGTCATCACCCTACAAATTTACCCTTGAATACCCCATTCAGGCCTTGTTTCGTTTTTACCGCAATCATGGGATGTTGGGATCAGAGCGCATCCGCTGGCGCACGGTGGTAGGCGGCAGCAAAGTGTACGCGGAGAAGATCACGGCCGGTTTTCGCAGCCAGATTCACCTCAACAATGGGGCTGTGGGGGTGCGTCGTACCGATGCGGGCGTTGTGGTCAAACTTCAAGATGGCAGCGAGTGCGAAGCCGATCAGGTGGTGCTTGCCACGCACTCCGATCAGGCCTTGAAGATGCTCCTTGATGCCACCCCGGCAGAACGCGAGATTCTGGGTGATATTGGTTATCAGCCCAACGATGTGGTGCTGCACACCGACGAGCGCTTTATGCCCCGGAATAAGCGCGCATGGGAATCGTGGAATTATTTGTTGTATGCGGATGAGAGCCAAGACTGCCCGGCCACCATGACCTATTGGATGAATATGCTTCAAAATCTAGAGGCGCAGGGTGCACGCAAAAACTACTTTGTGACGCTCAACCCTCAGCGGGAGATCGACCCGGCAAAACTCATCGGGCGTTATGTTTATGCGCATCCGCTCTACGATCTCAAAGCGATCAAAGCTCAAAAACGACTGCCGGAGATCAATGGGGTGGATCGGCTTCATTTCTGTGGTGCATGGTGTCGCCACGGATTCCATGAGGACGGGCTGCAATCTGGATTGACGGTTGCCACCAACTTGGGGGTGCAGTGGTAAAGGGGAACCCCTCAACAAATCAATACCCTCCTGCGCCTTAAGGCAAAAGAGGATCAGGGAATGAAGGCTTGTCACAGGCAGCGGAATCCGCTTTGATCGGGCAAGGTTGAGGGCGGCGAGACTGCTGCCGCCCTCAACCCCAACAAAAACGCTTTACTGCCAGCCTAAAATAGCGATCTCCGCCTGAGCGTTGGCCATTTGTGCGTTGCGCTGTAATGCCACAAGGATGTTGCCGTTTTTGGCCACGGTGATTGCGTAAGCGGATCCCACACCCAGATCAACCACCCCGATCAGGTTGTGGTCTGGGGCTACCACATGAACCTTGCCGTAACGGGAAATGTAAAACCGCCCATTATCATCTACCGCTGATTTAGAGTACGGCCCCCCAACGGGCTGGAATTTGGCGATCAAGGCACCCTCAACATCAAGGTGGTAAACGATGCTGCGTTGACCCGTCTCCACAATGAAGAAATCCCCCTCTATCCCCACCGCGAGACTGTCTGCATTCAGCCGACTAAGCGAATCAATTTCACTTTGAAGAATTCCTTCAATAAGCTTGATCTGTTTACCCTGATTATCGTAGACGGCCAAACCATTAAGTTGCTTGCCTGTCTTGGCGTCAGCGTAAATGATCAGCAGAACCGGGTTTCCCTCTGGGGTGAGGGCGATGGCTTCGATGGTGCTGAACTTCGGTGCCTTCAGGGTCAGCAGTCGATTGCCGTCCTGATCGTATTTCTGCACGTCAAAACCAGTAAAAACATAGATACCACCAGATTCATCCACCTTCATATCTTGAAGGTAAGCTTCAATGCGCCAGTTTTTGAGCAGATCCCCCTGCATACTGAGGACATACACTTCTCCTTTGAGGGTTGCCGCATACATCAACCCCTCACCGTCTGTGCCCACGTATTGAACATCCTGACTGGGGACGTCTGCGAGGTAGATTTCGTTGATGATCACAGGCAGCGCACCGGGGCTTCCTCCCCCGCGTGATCCGCTGCTGCCGCCCGGAGTAGGGGTGACGGTGGGATCGATCAGGAGCGCGGCATTACTGACGGTGCCTGCGGGTAGTGCAAGCGCACCAACACAAACCAAAACGGCGGCTGTAAGAAGCAGTCGTCGAAGACTCATATTCACCTCGTTTGAAATATCCCTCATGATGAGGCAGCAAGGACTTTTTTAGTATAAGGGGAAACGAGCGGCGACCAGCCCCCAACCTATGCCAAAGCTGTATAAAACCCGTTTAGGTTGTGCAAAAGTGTGGAGATGCAGCGCAGTTTGGCTGCACCTCCACCTCGCGTTCAGGGGATTTGAAGCACCTGCCCCGGAGTCAACGCATAAGGCGGTTGAATGTTGTTGGCCACAGCGAGAGCCTCTACCGAAACCCCATATTTGGAGGCAATGGCCAGAATATATTCCCCCGGCTGAACAGTGTGGGTCCGGGTGGTATTGCTGCTCCCGGCGCCGCTCACAGGCAGATTCTGGGTTTGGGCCGGGGTCTGAGTCTGAATCGATTGGGCTGTCATCTCCGCGGACGTGTTGGTTTTGGGGATTTTGAGGACTTGTCCGGGGGTAGTCACAAAAGGCGGCTGTATACCGTTGAGGGCCGCCAGTGCAGCCATTGACACCCGATATTTGAGGGCGATAGCAAGCAGATATTCACCGGGTTTTACGGTATGGTTCTGGTACTGTCCGCCGCTTGAAGCGGGAATCTTGATCACCTGCCCCGGTGAGAGCGCATAGGGCGGTTTGAGGTTGTTCAGGGCCGCCAGCGCCTCCAAGTTCACCCCGGACTTGAGGGCAATAGCGAGCAGGTAATCGCCGGGTTGTACGGTGTAGTTGGTAAACTGCCCAGTAGGGGGCGGCTGCCCACCGCTGGTGATCGGGATGCGTAAAGTTTGCCCCAGCACCAGCAGGTATGGGGGGTAAATGCCGTTAAGTGAGGCTAACTGCTCCACTGTGGTGCCGTAGCGGGACGCAATGGTTGAGAGCAGATCCCCAGCCTGAACGGTGTAGGTGGTGTAATCAACGGTTTGGGACTGGGGAATCACCAGCCGCTGACCAGCATAAATGCGATTAGGATTGGTGATTCCATTAAAAGTCGCTAATTGTTCAACAGTCGTGTCATAACGCGCTGCAATGGTCGATAGCGTCTCCCCATACTGGATCACATGAATGGTCGCGCCTGTGGTGGTCATTCACCGTTACCTCGTTGAGATTATGCACTTCTTCTCATTGTACCGTAACTTCTAAACCCGTTGACGATCCCCATGCTCCATGAGACAATTAAAGGCTGTATTCATTTAACTTGAGGTATGTCCCTTGAGAAGTTTTTTGGGGGGCTGCTCCGTTCATCGCTTCAGCGAGGATATTCACTAATGACCTCGGAACTTGCGCTGCGCCTCATTGGTATGGTGATCTGCACCCTCCTCGGCGCACGCATTGGCGCAAGTGTACAGATTGCCCCGATTCCCACCGAGACCTATGCGCTGATCTTTGGGCTAACCGGTTCTCTGGCGGGGTTGATTTTGACGCCCTATGTGACCACCCGTCCTGCTCGGTTTGCCCGCCGGATGGTGCTGGAGATGCCTGCTGAGGTGCTGGTCACCTCACTCATCGGTTTGATTATGGGCTTGGTTGTGGCGGCCTTGTTCTCCGTGCCGCTGGGACTGCTGCCCCAACCGTGGAGCCAATGGCTGCCAGCCATCGTCTCGGTCATGACGGCCTATTTGGGCATCACTATTTTTGGCTACCGCGCCCGCGAATTGTTCGCCCTGATCCGAGGCTTGATCCGCGCTGATGAGAGCCATGGGCAGCACCGCGAAGGGCGAGAGCACTCTGAATTTGTGGAGCATCCACAATTTAACGAGATGGTGATCCTGATGGACAGCAGTGCGATCATTGATGGGCGCATTTTGGACATCAGCAAAACGGGCTTTGTGGGGGGGCAGATCGTGGTGCCGACCTTTGTCCTGCACGAGATACAACACATTGCCGACGAGAGTGATTCACGGCGGCGAGCAAGGGGCAAACGCGGTCTAGAAATCCTCGAAGAAATGCGCCGTGACAGCAAAGTACCAGTGTTTATTACCGAACTGGATGTGGAAGAGGTGCGCGAAGTCGATCACAAACTGATCGCACTGGCCAAACAGATGAGTGCCTATCTACTCACCACCGATCACAACCTGAACAAGATCGCTCAACTTCAGGGGGTGCAGGTGCTGAATGTGAACGATCTGGCCAATGCGGTCAAGGCGGCCCTGCTGCCCAATGAAATCATCACCATCCAGATCGTGAGTGAAGGCAAAGAACCCGGTCAGGGCGTAGGCTACCTTGATGATGGGACGATGGTGGTGGTCGATCAGGGTCGGCGTTTTTTGGATCGCACCATTGATGTGGTCATCCAACGGATGATCCAGACCGCCGCTGGCAAGATGTACTTTGCACGTCATGATGAAAATCCCCGAAAGTAACCAGTGGTTGTCTGACCTCAGATCGGTGCTGTGCGGTGGATTCTGCCCAGAGTCCTTACCGAGTCCGAGTTTTCGGAAAATCGGCACTCCTCGCTATAATCGTCAGGGTCGGCATGTACTCTACCGAAAGCGGCGCCCATGTCTGATCCTCTGATCGGTAAAAAACTAGGCGATTACCTGATCCAGCGCCTTTTAGGAAAAGGGGGCATGGCCCGGGTATACGTCGGATACGATGATCGTTTGCAGCGCCATGCGGCGGTGAAGGTGATCAACAGCGATCTGATGTCCGCTGATCGGGGCGAGTACGCGGAGCGATTCCGCCGTGAAGCCCGCGCAATTGCGCGTCTGAACCACCCCAATATTGTGAGCGTTTATCAATTTGGGGAATACGAACAGCTCTACTACATGGCCATGGCCTTCATCGAAGGGCGTGACGTGCGCCAGATGCTTCGTGAACATGGTGAACGCGGCACCCGAATGCCCTTTCGGGAAGTCCTGAATATTGTGCAGGGGATCGGCAGCGCCCTTGATTATGCCCACAGCCGAGGGGTGATCCACCGCGATATTAAACCCTCTAATATTATGGTCGATCAGGATAACCGTCCCATCCTCACCGATTTTGGGTTAGCCCTTGCAGCATGGGAAGGTACTTTAGGCGATACCTTTGGTACGGCCCACTATATCGCCCCAGAACAGGCCATGTCCAGCGCAAAAGCCGTGCCCCAAAGTGATCTGTATTCATTGGGTATCTGCACTTACGAGATGCTCACGGGGCGCGTTCCCTTTGATGATCCCTCTGCGATGAGTGTGGCCCTAAAACACCTGAACGAACCACCACCACCGCTGCGCACCATTGTGCCCACCATGCCCATTGAAGTCGAAGCGGTCATCCTTAAGGTGTTGGAAAAAGACCCCCTTAACCGCTTTACCACTGGCGCGGAGATGTCCGAGATGCTGGCCATCGCCATGTCCAGCACAATCACAGACAGTCGTCCTTCGCGGCGCACCCTTCCCTTTGATGATCCCCGGTTGAGCGATTCTCAGGTGCGGCGCATTTTGCCAACGGATAGCGCTATCGGGGCGAATCCACCATCCTCGCCCCAAAAACCGCCGCTGCGTTTGCCCATCGCATCTTCAGCCACACCGGACGTGGCCAGCAGCCCTAATCGCAGCGTGCCTCCCCTTGCCGATCATGCCAGCGGAGGGCACCCACCCACTTTACCGGCTTCGACTCAGCCTTCTGTGCCCAAGCCTATCCCTGATCTATTTGTGGCTGCACCAACCTCAGCAGGGCAGGGGCGGGCAGCGTCTCGCTGGTTGATCCCGGTGGCGGCCGCGGTTGCCGTTGCGCTGCTTTTGCTCATTGTGGTCAGCGCACTATCGGGGCGATCCGGCGGTGAAGGAACCACCCCCACCGCAGCCCTGATCGCGGCTTCGGGGTCACCAGAACCGTCGGAGACCAGCACGCTAGCGACGGCCGAATCGGTCAGCGCAACCCCTGAGATCACCCTTGAAGCCCGCGCTCTTGAGACGCTTAGTGAACAAACCCGGATCGCGCTTTTGGCCGGAGGCACAACTGCCCCTGTGCAGGTGAGCCAGACGCCCCAAGCGGAAACACCAGCCGCTGCCACCGTAGAGCCTTCCCCAACCATCCCGGATACGGTGGCTCCCAGCCCTGAGCCTGTGACGGTAACCGTGAGCGTGGACCCCGTGACCAGTACCGACACCCCAGAGCCAGTGTCCACTGTGCCGACCCTAACGATCACCCCCAGCATGACTGCCTCAGCAACAACAGGGGCAAGCAGTTCACCCAAAGTGCTGCTGGTGTATGATCGGAATCAATTGAATCTGGTCAACCAGAGCGTCACAGCCATCAATATCACCCAATTGGTCTTTCGCCAAAGTGGGCCCTCACGGGTATATCGGGAATTTGCGGCCTCGCGGTGGGATCGCCCCTTTGCGGAGTATCCCCCAAGTGCTGTCCCCCCCGGGATTTGTTTTCAGGTGGGGCGGTTGGATCGAGGGCGGTATGAACCCTTCCGTGAGTGTCGCTCTTTATCTGCCTATGTACTCACTTCCGATTCGGGTTGGTTCTGGATTGCAGTTAATAATCAGGTGACCGTTTTTGAGGTCTACCTGAACGACCAAAAGCTGTCAGAATGCCCAATTAACGAGGGCCGGTGCGAGGTCTCCATCCCTTGACAAAAGGCTTGCGGGAGACTTTTGTTGATCGAAATTTGATCAGAATTTAGGACGGGCAGACGCTTTGGGTTATGATGACAGGCGGGTTGAAGTGTAAATGGACACGAACCCCGGATCAGAATAGAGGGTAGTATGACGAGTCTGTCCCCCATGCCTCAGGGCACTACACGCCAGTATGAGATGCTGATTCAGATCACCCGTCTGCTCTCGACCCTTGATCTGGATCAGGTCTTAACGACCATCATTCGCCTGACGACTGACACGGTGGGTGCGGCGCAGGGAAGTTTTTTTCTGATTGATGAGACAGGCGATAAACTTCAGCGGTTCATCTCCGCCCGCGAGATCGCCCCAGAGAAAAAGGCTGTCGTCTCCAGCACAATCCTTAAGGGTGGGTTGGCCAGTTGGGTGATCGCCAACCGTCGCGCTGCCTTGGTAGAAGATACAGTCTCCGATCCCCGCTGGATGAAGCTGGATGATGAGGCTGAGCTGAAACGGGTGCGCTCCGCGATCTGCGTGCCTTTTTGGGTTGAGAACTTGATCCGGGGGGTGATGACCCTCGAACACCCTGCCCCAAACTACTTCAGTGAAGGTGATCTGGAACTGGTAGAGGCCGCCGCCAACCAAGCGGCCAATATCCTCCGCCATGCCCAACTTTTTGATAAAGTTGAATCCCAGCAGCGCCAACTGGAGGCCGTCCTCAACAGCATTTCCGAAATGCTCATTGTGATTGATGGTGAGTGGCGGGTGCGTCGGATCAACCCAGAAGCGCTGTCCTTTATTGGTGTGCCAGCGGAACATCTGATTGATCGCCCTCTGAAAAATCTGGCGGAGAGCGGGCACCCGATGTTTGACCATCTGTACACCCAACTGCGCGAGGTCTCCGAAGCGGGCGAAATCCTCAAGTTTGAGGTGCGTGATGAGGTCTCTCGGCGTGATTTTACGGTTCATGCGGCCCCGCTGGATCGAAGCGATCCCCGCCAAACAGGTTATGTGATCGCGCTCCATGATATTTCGTCACTCAAAGACCTGAACCGCCTCAAAACCCACATGATTGAGCTGGCCACCCATGATCTCAAAAATCCGATTGGGGTGGTGAAGGGTTACCTTGATGTGATCAAAGCCGATGCGGCTGATGGGATCGCGCCGGACCCCTCTTTTTTGGACAACATGTACAAAGCCATCTTACGGATGGAGTCACTGGTGGCCAACCTGCTGGATATTCAACGGGCCGAACACTCGTCCCCGCTGCGGCGTGAACTGATCGATCCTAAAACGCTGGTGGATCAAGTGTTGGAGGATATGCAACCGAGTCTGGTACGCATGGGGCATACCCTGATTCGGGACATCATGAGCAGCATGGAGCCGATCTCTGGGGATCATGATCGCCTTCGGGAAGTGATGAACAATCTCGTGGAAAACGCGATCAAATACACCCCGCCATCAGGACAGATCACAGTGAAGGTCTATACCGAGGGTAAACGTTTTGCCTTTAATGTGAGCGATAATGGCTACGGCATCCCGGATGATCAGAAACCCTTCATCTTTCAGCCCAACTTCCGGGTGCGGCAGGCGGGCACGGAACACATCCCCGGTTCTGGGGTGGGTCTGAGCCTTGTGCGGGAGATGGTCGAACGCCACGGCGGGCAGGTCTGGTTCACCAGCAAGGTGGGACAAGGCAGCACCTTCGGTTTTTGGCTACCCCTGCTCACCGAATGAGGGCTGCCCCCCACAGGCTGCCGGTGTAGAGGAGAGCGGCGATCACCGCCCCAAAGGCCAGACGTTCTGAGCGGGGCGCATCCGCCCGGCGCAGGAATCGATGGGCGATCAAGGGTGCGCCGATCAGGGCGAAAGGCAGCAGCTTAAAAGGGAGGTAACCACCCACCGCGCCCCCTACTCCGATCAGGGTGAATCCGACCGTGACCAAACGCAGCAGCCTTGCGGCCCCCTTCTGTCCGATCACCGTGGTGAAGTTTCGCTCCAAACGCCGATCCAACTCGTAATCTCGAATCTGCTGCTCCAATTGGGCCCCCAAAGAGCTGAGGGCCAGCAAGGCCAGCAGCAGAACATCAAAAGTCTGCCACGCGACCCCGATCAAGATCAGGGTGATCGCATAAGGGGCAGTCTGGACAAAAAGGGCATGGGTGATCAGGTCATAACCGGGACGGCGTTTCAACCGTAAAGGTGGCGCAGAATAAGCCCATGCAGCCGTAAATGCTACCCCAAAGACGATCAACCCACGCCCCCCAAATGTCCCCAAAATCAGCAGGATTGCCACCAGAATGATCACACTGCTCAGAAGGATCACGGGCGAAGCAGGATGACCTGCAAAGTAGTTACGAGCGCTTTTGAGAGGATCATGGGCGTCAAAAGGCGCATCGAAATAATCATTGAGGGCGAAGGCAAACCACGCTGTACCTGCCAGCGTGAGGATCAAAACCAGATGAGGCAGACTGAAAGCATCGTGGAGCAGCAGACAGACACTGCCGATGATCAGGGTCAGACCCCAAGCATCGGCGTGATTAAAAAGTAGTCTCATCAAACCCGATGGCGCGGCTGAGACAGGGTGCGGGTTGAGCCTCTTAGAAGGGTTCACAGTACGGCGATCACACCCCGCAGCAGGGAGATCAGGCCGGGCACGATCTTCTGGGTGCCCACATCAAGGACTTCCTGATGGGTGGCTTCAAGATCGGCGTCCGGGTCATCAATGCAGATGTTGCTGATGCCGGAGAAACCTAGGACGCGCATCCCGCAGTGACGGGCAACCACCACCTCGTTCACGGTGGACATGCCCACCGCATCCGCACCCATGATGCGCAGCATCTTGATCTCGGCCGGGGTTTCAAAGGCGGGCCCGGATAAACCCACATAAACCCCTTCGCGCAGGGTGAGACCGCGTTCGGCTGCCACTTTTCGAGTCAGGGCCCGCAGTTCCCGATCATAAGCTGTATTCATCGCGGGGAAACGTTCCCCATAGTGATCTTCGTTGGGGCCCATAAGGGGGTTCTGCCCGGTCATCCCCAGCAGGTTGATGTGATCATGGATGAGCATTAGATCACCGGCCTCATAGCCCTTGTTGAGACCGCCCGCAGCATTGGTGATCACGAGGGTTTTGACGCCGAGTTCGTGCATCACCCGGATCGGGAAGGCCACTTGTCCCATCGTCCAGCCTTCATAAAAATGCACCCGTCCCTGCTGAACCAGCAGCGGCTTGCCTTCGAGGGTTCCGATCACCAAACGGTTGCTGTGCCCAATCACCTGAGAATGGACATACCCCGGCACTTCCTTAAAAGGGATGATGGTGAAATCCTCAAGGGCATTTACAAAATCACCCAGCCCAGAGCCGAGGATCACCGCGATTTCTGGTTGGTGACGAGCGCGGCCCCGGATGAATTGAGCGGCTTCACGGTAGTTGTTCACAGAAAACTCAGAGGCGGGCATAGTTGTTTTCCCTGCGGTGAAAGTTAATTCAGAGGATTATACCCATCAGCGGGGCTTATCTCCACCTTCCCGGTGAAGCAGAGGGAACAAGTCTTGGGAATGGGTCTGTCACAGAACGTTTTGCGGGTGAGGACAGCTCAGCTCCAATCACATCACCCGGATAATGCCAAAGGTGCTGGTCACCTCAGCATAGATCAGGGTCTCAGCCTCGCGGTAATCAAGGGTAGCGTATAACCCCGGCTCAAGCATCAGGAAACGCGATTCGTCGATCTGAAAGCGGGCCAATGGTTTGCGTTTGACGGCGATCACTGCCTGCGTGTTCTCCGGGATGATCAGAGTCACATGTCCAAAGGTGGAACGGGCACGCACCCCACCCACCACCTGCTCTGAGGTGACCACCCGTACATCCCCAAAGCCACTGGCAATATCGGCTTGTTTGATGGTGATGCCCCGTAGATCGGCATCCACCTCGCCCAACGAAGCGCTGATGAGCAGCGTCCATGGCAGATCCTTGGCTAAGCCGATCTCCCAATCAGCCAAAGAGAAAGCCCACGCCGCACCACGCCGCATGGTCAGACGGGCATGATCGCCGCGTGTTTCCAGAAGGGGACGAGAGCGTGCCGTATACTGCCCCGCGATCAGTCGGCCTTCACGGCGCAGCGCCCGGATTTTGACATCGAGTTCACCGCTGCTGGCTTCAAGGGCCGCGCTGCGCACAATGCCCCGGGTAATCCCGAAGGACTGGGTCTGCCACGTGAAGCCCACATCACCCCGAAGAGCGACCTGAATCCCGGCGAGGATAAGCACCACTGGCGCGTATTTAAGCAGATCCAGCCCCTCGATCAGACGAAAGTTGCTGAGCAGCAGCGCCGCGCCTACAACAACCAGAAGCAGGGGCAGTATCAGCGGCGGACGAGTGGATCGCATTCGGGCAATCTCCAGAAATCACCGGGCAACGGCTTGATTATAGCGCGAGGACAAAAGCGGCTCAAACCTGTTCATACCTGCGCGTAGGGCAAATACATCAAAATTTGGCGCTGGTAGACGGACGTCGTCCACAACCCCCCTACAAAGATGGGTCTTTTGCAGGGGAACGCTTCGACACATCCGCGTCTAGACAGGGACATTTCTTGCAATCGCCCGGTATCTGCGAGGGCATCGCTGGCTTGGGGTGTGCATACAGGATCAGCCCACGCCCTAGCCCTTCTCTGGACGCGCAGTGCAGGCACGCCTTAATCTTTTAGGCCCAGCACTTTAATATCTTCGCTGGTTCCGGGGGGGTTATAGCGCCCGACCAGTGCCCAAAACAGAAAACTGATCACAAATGCTAGCACCACCGAGGTATTGACAGTGGCGTAGGCGATTCCCGCTTGTTTGGCGAAAAATCCGGGGTCGCGGCACAAGATCGCAATCTCCAGCGCACATTCGCGGGAGATACGATAAATCCCAAAACTGGATACCACACTGCCTACCCCCAACAAAATGATGAACGATGCCAACCGTCGGTTTTTCTCCGAGCGCTGCACAAGGATCATCAACAGGATAAAGATTGGGGTCAAAAGCAGCAGTCCGGCAGAATGGATCAAGAGGTTTCCTCCATCGAAATTTGCCACCCTTATCACTGGTGAGGATTATAAC
>JACSRJ010000184.1 GCA_014879835.1 Anaerolinea sp. | reverse complement strand
CCCTCGGAGTCTCGATTCCCCCCTTCGCCTGCGTGCGGGCTGAGGGGGGTGAAGGTTGCTCGCTTAAGTGGTTACATCCTGACGCCGAAACAAGATCACCGTCAGGGTGATCAACCCGACCACCCATACCCCTAGGATGAATAGGGAAACATTGAGGGAATGTGGCGCTGCATATTGGCTCAGGTTGCTGCCCATCTCCATCGGTCTGTTGGTGCGCAGCCACCAAGTTACATTGTTGATGTTGTAGCCGGGGGTATAGAGGTATACAACTGCGAGCTGAGGCACACGCAGAAAGTTTCCCAGAAGCGCAAACAACGCCGGCCCTACAAGCTCCATGATCACCATGCCTATCCCGATCACGATCCCGCCCAGAATGGCACGACTGAAGATCGCTGCTACCGCTGCATAGCCCGCTCCAATGAGGGTAACTGTGAAGGCTAAAAAGAGTTGGATCAGGAAGGACTGGACAAAGGTGTCAAGGGTCATGCCAAACTCATAGGGGGTTCCTGCCACGGCGCACATCAAGGCCCCACTCACCCACAGCACCAATGACATGAGGGTAAAAGCAACCAGCATCAAAGCCGAAACCGCAACAAATTTGACCAGCGCTAACAAAGTGCGCTGTCTACGGGGAATGAGGTTTTTCCAAGTACCCCATTGATACTCGCCTGCAAAAACCGTTGCTGTAAGCGCCAGCATCAGCAGCCGCCCTAACTCACTGCCGGGGACTGTCCACGGTGAAAGCAGGGCCTCACTCATGCTCATCCCCCCTCGGTACTGCGGGGGCAGGCCTAACATGATCAAGATGCTCAAGAGTGTACCAATGCCTGCCCCGACGGGGAAAATCCACACCAAACCGATAGCTACCCCTCGGTTCCCGGTGACCTTCAGGTATTCCGCCCGAAACAGATTCCACAAACTGGTAAGGGATGCGATCATGCTTTCACCTCTGGCTGAGTCACGTTTAGGAAGAACTCCTCAAGGCTCTGGCGCTGTACATTCACTTGATATACGTCGATCCCTTGTGCCACCAAAAGGCGCACAATTTCCGGGGCAATGTCTCGTCCAGCAGGGATGACCAGCCCATCCCCTTCAGGGGTAGTTTTCCAGCGTTCTTGGAGGATGGTTTGGACCCTTTCCAATGGAGATGCTTCCACATAGAGCCTTTCGCCATCAGCGAGCAGATCCGCAACAGCGCCTTCCCGCAGGATTTCCCCTTTGTGGATGATCGCCACCCGATCACACACCTGCTCAACCTCGTTGAGTAGATGGCTAGAGAGGAATACGGTTTTGCCGTGTTGGGTTGCTTGCTCACGGATCAACTGGCGCACCTCGCGCATCCCCGCAGGATCAAGCCCGTTGGTAGGCTCGTCCAGCACCAGTAAATCTGGATCAGAGAGCAGCGCCGCCGCCAGCCCCAAACGCTGACGCATCCCCAGCGAATAGCCCTTTACCCGTTGATTGGCGCGCCCCGACAAGCCAACTTCCCCAAGCAGGTGATCGATCCGCGCCGGATCATACTGATTGGCCGTGCGGGCTAAGACATTTAAGTTTTTTCGCCCACTAAGGAAGGGATAAAAAGCGGGGCCTTCAGCAATTGCCCCAACCCGCCGCAGCACATTGTGGTGATCCCGGACGGCTTTGCCAAAAAGCTGCACCTCTCCAGAGGTAGGGCGCAGTAGGGTCAGGATCAAACGGATGGCGGTGGTTTTGCCCGCGCCATTAGGTCCCAAAAAACCGTACACTTGCCCGGCTGGAACCTCAAGGGAGACATTCTTGAGGGCGTGTACTTTTCCAAAGCGTTTGCTGAGTCGATCCAGCCGAATCACTGGTTGAGCCAAGCCATTTCTCCTTTCAAAGGCACGGGCTGGTTAAACGAGACTCACCACACTTGACAAACCAGCCCTTTAAGATAGAACCCTTCCGGAAAGGTGAGTGCCACCGGATGATCGGGAGGGGCGGTCAGACGTCGCAGGATCGATGCTTCTCGATGCGCATCCACCAGCGCCCCAAAAACGATCTTCTGAAACAGGTCTGCATCCACCAGACCAGAACAGG
The DNA here is from genome assembly GCA_014879835.1 of Anaerolinea sp. Lineage (GTDB taxonomy): Bacteria > Chloroflexota > Anaerolineae > Aggregatilineales > UBA2796 > UBA2796. Next base: position 34,309 of record JACSRJ010000184.1, on the reverse strand, counting down.
AGAAGGTGAAAAGCAACCCACCGGGACGGATCAACTGAAAAGCAAGCCAATTGATGTCCTTGTAACCTCGAGCGGCCCGCTCTACCTGCCCTTTGCTGGAGGCAAATTTGGGTGGATCAAGGACGATCAGATCAAACTGCTGTCCCTGTTCGCGGAAGTTACGCAGCACCCGGAACACATCACCGGTGATAAAGTCCTGATCGCGCACGGCAAACCCGTTGAGGGACATATTCTGTTGTGCCAGTACGAGTGCTTCTGCCGATGAATCCACCTGCATCACTGATCCCGCGCCGCCGGCCCATGCCGCAGCCCCAAAAGCGCCCGTATAACTAAAGCAGTTAAGGACGCTGCCTCCTTCAAGCCTAAACTCCCGTACCGATTCGCGCAGGATACGGCGATTTTCGCGCTGATCGAGGTAAAAGCCGGTCTTGTGCCCAGCCCGCACATCGACCTGAAAGCGCAGTCCATATTCCTCAATGGTGATTAGGGTAGGCGGCTCCTCGCCCTGAATCAAGCCCACGCTGGAGGGCAGCCCTTCTTTTGCCCGAACATCAGCGTCGCTGCGCTCATAGACCCCGCGCACATCTGGGATCAACGCCATCAGGAGTGCAGCAATCTCCGCCTTGCGTTGATCGATACCTACGGTCAAGGCTTGCAACACCAACCACTCACCATAACGATCTACGATCAAACCGGGCAATCCGTTGCTCTCGGCATTGATCAAACGAAAAGCCGGGGGACTATCACCGCGTTCAAACTCCCCACGCCGTGCCTGAATCGCCCTTTGGAGGTACCCCCTCCAAAAATCCTGATCAATAGGCTGATCTTCCCATGTCAGGACATGAACCGTGATCTGAGATCGCTGGTTGTAATAGCCTCTCCCATAAAATTGCCCAGCGGCATCCCGTAAGGCGACGATCTGACCATCTGTGGGGCTGCCCTCAAAGTACTGAATGGCCCCGCTGAATACCCATGGGTGGCGCTTTTGAAACAAGTTTGCCCGGTCAGGGCGAATGATCGCAGCAGGCTCAGAACGAGAGGGAGTCAACGCCGGAGCGCCTTTCTTAACTGCCAAAGGGCATACAGCACACCTATGGAAACGGGCAGGGCCCAGCGCAGATCAGCTTCGAGTGGGGGCGGGGTGGGCAGATCAGTGTGATCAAAGGTCACCAACGGCAGACGCTCCGTATTGGCGGCCAAATCGTCCTCAACCGACTGTACCCCCAGATCGCGGCTGATGCTGTTGGCTGTGGTGGGGCGATTATGAAGCAGGGTCACAAAAACCGCGGTGAGTTCTTCTCGGTCGGTGACTCGGCGCACAATCACGGTCTCAGTGCCATAGGCGGTCTGAACGGTGGCGGCTGGATTCGCCTGAACATTCTGATACCACTGCGCCTCTGGGTCTGCCAGCACATATTTTTTACCGTTGACATAAAAGTATTCTGGGGCAGCCCGACGCACCAAACCTGACCGACGTCCGGTGGTGGAGATCAACATCAATACCTGTCCGATCAATTTGCCCAAACCTAAACGCCACAATAAGATAGGGAGTTGAGCAGCCTCTGGGGGGATCAAACTGCGCAGCGCTTGACCCGTCCCCGCAGGATCGATCCTGATCAATCCTTTGGATTCGTGAGACATCATGATTTCGGTTCCTCGTTTTGCGAAGCTGCTTCGATCATATCACACCGATCTGAACTTGCGAACGCCCCTCGCGGCAACTAAAATGAGCAGGGAGATCGAGGTCATTTTCAGAGTTTGGTCACAGCCTTATGTCCCCTTTGTCAGTGTTTGAACCGCATCTGGACGAGCGCCAGAAGGAAGAGTTTCTTAATCTTTCGTTAGGACTGCTCAGTTTGACACCGATCCAATCGGAGGCGTCACTGAACGCAGGAGCACTGCGTTTCACCCCGGAGCCGCCCCGTGATCCCGATCTACCCGTACTACCCCCAAAGCATTACCCGCGCATCGATCCCACCGCATCAGCACAAGCTTTGAGCCTACTTACGCCTCCCCGTCCTACAAGCGAATGGGTGGGTGCAGCAGAGGTTTTGGAACGGGCCGTGACGGCGCTCCTGAATGGGCGGCCGCTGCGGGTGAGTGGCACGGGCAAGACCACTTTTTTGCGACGGTTGGCCCAAGATCAGCGTCTATTGGGGGTTTTCCGTCGGGTGTGGTGGCTGGATGATCTGCGTGAGGCCGGCGCGATCATGGGGATCGCCCTCGAATCGCCTAACCTGCTTATCGCACCCCCGGAAGCACAACCGGCCCAGCTTCGAGAACGATTGATCGAGGGTCGAATCCTGATCCTTGCGGACTCTGATCAGGGTGTCAACAATGGTGCAGCGTGGCTCTTGGGATGCAGCCCTCATGTGGTCATCGCCACCGATTCTCCCCTATCCAATGCCCTTTCACTGGTGCTGGGCGAACTTGAACCGAATCGGGCGGGGGCATGGTTGGCCGGGCTTACCGGGCAGGCGGAGGATACTTGTAGGGCTTTATGCGCGCTTGTTGACCACCGCCCGGATGCGATCTCGGTGATGGGCGCGTTGATGACCGAGGACGGACTCGACCCGGCAGCAATCACTGCGATTTTGGCTGAAACCCCCGATAACCCCGAAAGCCGCCTTGATGCCCTTTACAAAGCCTCCTTTGAGGCCCTGCCCGAAAATTATCAGGTCTTGTGCGCCAGTCTCGCTGCGACAGGCAAAAACTGGATCAAGGCCGAAACGATCCTAACACGCTTCACCTCCCCACTGGCGGGGCAGCGCGCCTTAACCTTCCTCGAAAAGCGTCACTTTGTGGAGCGGATCGGGGAGCAGGTACGGATTATTGGCAAATGGGCAGGACGGGTGATCCGAGGCGAAGGATTCAGCGCCTTTGCCCTGCCCCCCTCATCCTTAGAACTGCTGCACGCCGGGATCGATAACAGCACCATTGCGGATAGTTTCAGCGCAGGTGTGACTCTGATTCAGGAAGGGCGTGATGAGGAAGCGATCAGCGCCCTACGAGAGGCGCTCAAAGCACGTCAGAAGCGCGGTGATCACTATGGTGCAGCACAGGTGATGATGGCGCTGGGTAGGATCGGCTACCTTCGTGGTGAGGATGTTTCAGCCGCTTCCCAAATTGAGGATGCAGGGCGCATCCTTCACACCCTGCGTGATGAGGATGGCTTAGAGATTGTCCGGGTGGCCCTAAGCCGCATTTATCGCCGCATGGGAAGGCTGGATGCGGCCCTCGCAGTCTTGGGGGAGGATTCCGCGCCTGCTGATGTGGCCATGGTCTACCGGATGCGGGGGGCGTGGGGCGAAGCCGCGGCGGTATACGAACGCTGGATTGTGGAGGCAGAGTCCAAATTTGACCCCGAAGCTGCCGCGGCGGCCCGTTTTGGGCTGGCCGAAACCTACCTCGCTGCGGGGCGCATCCCCGAAGCACTCCGGGTCGCTGCCAACGATCAGTCTTTTTATGGACGCTGGATTCAGGCCCTTGGGGCACACCTCAACGGAGACTGGGAGCAGGCGATCAGAGCCTACAACGCTGCTCAGCACGAGGCTCCCCCGGCGTGGCGGGGGATTCTGGCGCGGGCACAGGGGCGGGCCCTTGCCCAAAAAGGCGCAGTGGAGGAAGCAGCCCGTTTGGTGGGCGCAGAAGGCATTTGGTACGAGGCTAATCAGGTGCGTCCGGTTTTTGCCCGCCAAAAAGCGAGTCAGGCGCTGTACGCTCACCTTCGGTTTATGTTAGGCGATGATAGTGAAGCGGATCGGGCTGCCCGTGCAGTGCGGCAGATCAGCGGCGAACGCTCTGATCCCTTTTCAGAAGCGACTGCCTCGCGGGTGCTGGGACGGATCGGCAAACGGGCTGGGGCCTTTGAAGCGGCCGCAATCGCCTTTGAAGCCGAATCCAACGCTCTTGGTGGGGTGCCCCACCGGGATGATCACGAGATCGGGATCGCTCTGCATGAGATGGCCGAAGCCCAACAGCGGGCTGGTCTGGGGGATCGTGCTGTGGCCAATTATCGCCGCGCCCTCACCCTCAAAGACGAACATCGGGATCGTCAGGGGACGGCCACCACCGCGCTTGCCTTGGCGATGCTCTTGTGGGAGATGGGGCGGTATGTTGAGTCCTTAGAGGCTGGCGGACGCGCCGTAGATATTTTGATCCGTCCACCCGGAGGCGATCTGGCATGGATCGGTTTTAGTGAATGCTGGCTTGCTCAGCGAAGTGCGGAAGCAGAGCGGAATGCACGTGGCGCAGAGGCCTTTGACGAATGGTTAAAGCGTCTGGGCAAACATCTTCAAACAGCCCTCAGCCATGATCATCCGGGGGTGCGGGCCCTTGCCATTGGGCTTTATTTACGCAGTGATCCCCCGCTGGATAACCCTGTTGAGTTGATCGATCTGGCAGAACAAGCCCTTGAACTGTGCGCGGCCTTTGCGCCTCCAGAGCAGCACCCCGCCTATCATGCCGCACGGCGCGACTTGGGACGGTTGTATCTGCGTCTGGAGCGCTGGTCAGATGCGCATGAGGTCTTGAGTCCCCTTCTGGTACTGCCCTCAGAAGTTGTTGGGGCGTATCCATGGCTGATGCTCGAAACCCGACTCAGTCTGGCGCAGGCAGCGGCCCATGTGGGTTTGTTAGAAGACGCCCTAAGGCACTTTGAAGCGGCTGCGGCTTTGGAGCCGGATACCCACGCGCAGGGATTGATCGCCCGTGAGATGGCCCGCCTGTGTACAGAGCAAGGCTTTGAAGGTGAGGCAGTGCGCTGCTACGATTTGGCTTTAGGGCGGCTCTCCCGTGAGCGTGATCTGACGATCTACACTGAGACCCTGATCGCCCTTGCCTATGTCCGGCTGCGAATGCGACGTTTCAGTGAGGCTATCGACACCTTTGATCACGCTTTGCACATTGTGGAAGGGGCATCTCAGGCGGATTCGACGCTGCTGGCCAACGTCTTTTTTGATAAGGCCCGGGCCCACGCGACTCTTGGGCAGTTCGCCTCTGCTGCTGAAAACTATCGACGCTCTTTGAACCATCAGGATACCCGCCGCGAAAGTGATCAGGTGTTGGAGACGATAGTGGCGCTGGCCCGGGCATGGGCGCAGGCCGGACAATATCAGCAGGCGGTGGAGGCCTACTTTGACGCCCTTCAGTTTGAGTCCATCAGCCCTGATCAGCGCCGTGTTTTGCTCACAGAACAGGCCGACTCTTTTGTGAAGATCGGGCAGGCCCAAGCGGCTATCAATGCCTACGACAGTGCCCTAGGGATCGAGGGGGCGTCGCCACTGGATCGGGCCGAGATTCACCGAGGGTTGGGCGCGATCTTCACCAATTTGGGGTCTCATGATCGGGCCCGTAAACATCTTAAGTTGGTGCTGGAAGCGGTGCAGGATGATCGCACCGGGATGACCCTCAAGATTCTAGGCGATGGCTACCGAGCGCAAGGGATGGGCAAGGAAGCCCTCGACAGTTACCACAAGGCCCTCAATTTTCTGCGCCGGGATCAATACCCGACGGAGTTGGCCGCCACCGAGCGCGCTCTCGGTGAGCTGTACCTCGAACGAGGCCAGTTTGCCAACGCCATTGCCCACCTTGAAAAAGCGCTGGAGTTGGAGCGATCTCGTTCACAGCAGCAGGGCGGCGCTATTGTGGCGATCCTTAATGGTCTTGCAAGCGCCCATGAGAAGCGGGGTGAACTGGACAAAGCCACGATCCGCCTTCACGAGGCGCTGGTCTACCTCGATCCCCGTCATACCCCAGAGCGGCACATTGAAACGCTGCGCGAACTAGGGCGCCTCTACCTTTCCCTGAATCGAGCGGGAGAAGCCGCCCGTGCTTACGAGGAATCCCTGAAGGTAGAGAAGTCTCTGCCCAACCCTGATCCAGATCGGCTGGACGCAATCACACTGGGCATGGGATCAGCGCGGGAAATGCAGGGACAGCTAGAGGAAGCCGCGGCCTTGTATCAGGGGGTGATTGCCCGTGCCCGCCGTCCGTCCATACGGGAGGAAGCGCAGCGTCTTTGGGATCGACTCAACATCGAGATTGAACGTCATCTCCAAACCCTTCGGGCAGCAGAGCAGTCCCTGATCTTGATCCAGCGAAGTGGTGCCGATGATCCCGTAGGTACGGCTTTTGTGCGGGCGCTTCAGGCCCAAGCCAGTGCAGCCTTAGGGCGGGGGGGGGACACCCAAAGCTATTTGGATACCCTTGTAGAATCGGCTCAAAAAGGAAAAAAAGCTTTGGGTGGGGATGAATCTGCCGCCCGCGCCCTGACTCTGATCGGGATCGCGGGGGGAGTCGCATCGGATCCCGATCAGTCCTTGGCACAGCTTCAGGAAGCGAATGACCTGCTCCATGATCAACCCCGTACCCATGCCGCCTTGATCTGGGCCGTTCAGCAGTTAATCGGACGTTTAAAGCGAGGCAGTTGAATCAAGTGATCAACTGCTGCTGTGACGCCGCTGCTGAATGTAGGTGTTAAGCTGCGCCAATTCCTTTTCATAGATGCGGCGGGTAAGGCCGGGCGTAAAGAGGCGTTCCATGACGCCCCTAATGCCTTTGCTGGACTTCATCTCTGTGCGAATGGTCACTTGGGTTCGTGGCCCACCTTCTACCGGTTCAAAAGTGAAGGTGGTAGTCACGCCGGACTCAGGGTCAGATTCGGTCAGGACTTCTCCCGGATGCGGTTCAGTTACAGTGAAGTGGTAGGTGCGTTTGACTCCCCAAACGTTCATCACCACCTTCACAACTGTACCAGCGCCCTTACCACCCTTTTCGATCTTCATATCGGAGAAGTAGGGTTTAGGCAGAATCGCAGCATGACCATCGGTGTAATCCGCGACGATTTCATATACCGTTTCAGGGCGAGCATCCACAATGGCAGATGCTTCTGCATACATCGTTGACATCATGTCCTCGCAAGGTATAAAAGAACCGTTGATACTCTCATTATACAGCCAACAGGGGCAGGGTGAATCCTCCTTTTGAGTCCCGTTCCAGCGAAGGGGTGCATCTGAGCCACTCTCGTGCTAAGATCGGGATCGATAGGGGCAGAAGTGCCCCCTTTGGGTACTAATGAATCAAATGAGGATTGTGTGGATAACGCCCGTTTTACCCCCCGCTACAAGTTGATGCTGCGCTACAATGTGATCCCAGAATCTCATGAGGAGTATTTCCAGTTTGTGGTGAATGAGATGGTTCCTCGAATGCAGGGCTTGGGACTCCATATGTTCCGCGCTTATGGCACTGCATGGGGCGATTATCCGAATCGGCAGGTGGAATTTCTCGCGGAGACTCTTGAAGCTGTTCAGAGTGCCTTGATCAGCAGCGCGTGGAAACGCCTAGAGCAGAAATTGAGTACCTTTGTCACCGATTATTCGCGTAAGTTGGTCAACTTTCGGCAGGGGTTTCAACTATGATCGGACGACTGATCCGCACTGGATGGCGGCTGATGCGCTCCCCGTTGGCGCGGCGGGGCATGGAATCGGCAGCGCTGGCTGTGGCAGGGGCTGCCGCACGGCGCGCCAGCAAAAGTTACCGGAAGGTCTTTAAGGTCAACCTGCCCACAACCGTCTATGTGCGGGGCAGCGGCTGTGAAGTAACGGTAGAGCGGGGGGGTGAACCAGATCAGGTTGAACTGGTCGCTTCGCTCACAGCACACTTTGGGCTGGAGTTTGTAACTGAGCAGGATGCTGAAGGCATTTATATTGTAGTCAAACGCAAACCAGTGATCGGCGGCGCGGCCCGGGTCAGGTTCACGGTGATTGTTCCACCGGGGGCCAATGTGATGCTTCATCTCACCCCCGGCAGTGTCAATCTTCCTCAACTTGATGGGAAGTTGACCATTCCGGCGGTGCTGGATCAGGCGACTCGGTTGGCGCCTCTTGAGGAGACGCCTCTCCCGAAGCGGCTTCAGGCGGGCAAGGACTGAGGGCCAGCCAAAAAACCTCATGGGTTAGGGGCTTAAAATCGGTCTGGCTGACCACATAGGCTTTATTTGCTGTCCACATGTAAAGCCGATGCCCCCGCTGCACCGATAATAAATGAGCCACTTCGCGTAGGGCCAGATGATCGCGGGAACTCACCCGGCCCTTGACCTCTACCCAAGCTTTACAATCCGGCAGGTAAAAATCGAGCAAGTAGCGGGATTCGCCTAAGCGCTGCGGTTCATAAAACCAGCGCAAATGGCGTGCTTCTAGTTCCAAGGCAAAACGAATTTCAAGTTGGGAGCGAAACCGGGTCAGGCGGATCGGATCGGGAAGGTTGCCAGCGTGCCAAGCATTAAATCGAGGAGGTGGTTTGGTACTCATGGAGGGTTCCTCGCCAAAAATGCGCTGCTCCAAGTTTACCTCATTTGGGCGAGTTGCCAGATTCGATGGACATATCACCTCAGGGGGATTGTGTGAAAAGCAACTTTGGACAACGTTTTTCCCTGTTTTTCCCTTCGGATTACCTTGGGCAAAAGGGGTACTGTACCATCGTTAGAAGCTGCGGTTTGGATGCAGTCTGTCCTCATTTGCCGCGCAGGGAAGGGAGGAAAGGGGAAATACGGTCGAGCTTTATCACCCTTTTTGCAGGAATTTGTGGAACTCCATCTTGATCTTGTGTAAAATTACGGCTTTGGCGTGTACAGGATAAATTCTCCTCATTTTGGGTTTGACCCTAATGCACGCCTAATGATATAATGCCGATGTACCCCTGTTGCACGGAGAACGAAAACTAATGGAGTCCAATATCCACGCCGCAGGCGAGCAGGACCCGACCCCGGAGACTGCACCCGTCTCGCAGGAAGGACAGCCTAACGGCGAGTCCCACGTCCCTGCGGCATCCGAATCCACCCCGGTCAACGAAGCCCCCGCAGAAGCGGCAGCGGTGGCAAGCGCCGATTCGGCGGCGAGTGTTGACCAGCAAAGCGGCCCTCAAATCAAAAAGGGCGATATTATCAAAGGCACCATTGCCCAGACCACCCCGACCGAGATCATGATTGATCTGGGTCTGAAGGCACCGGGTATTGTGCCCAGCAAAGAACTGGAACGGATGGACAAAGAGTCCCTCGAAGCCCTCAAAGTGGGCGAAGAAGTGGAAGTGTTTGTCCTGAGTCCCGAAAACCGAAACGGACTTGTTGTGGTCTCGCTGACTCGGGCTACCGAAGAACGCGACTGGCAGCAGGCAGAGACCATGCGTGGCACTGGTGACGTGTATGAAGGCAAGATCGACGGCTACAACAAAGGTGGCCTGATCGTGCGCTTCGGACGCCTTCGCGGGTTTGTGCCCGAAAGTCAAGCAAGCCGTGATCGCCGCACCCGCGCCACTGGCACTGATCCTCAGGAAAAATGGGGGTCGATGCGCGGCGAAGACATCGCCGTTAAGGTGCTAGAAGTTGACCGTGCCCGTAATCGTCTCATCCTCTCCGAACGAGACGCTACCCCGGCTTTCCGTGAGCAGCGCAAAGAAAAGCTGCTTGACGAATTGAATGTTGGGGACGTCAAGATCGGACGGGTCAAGAGCATTGCCGACTTCGGCGTGTTTGTTGATGTGGGCGGCGCTGACGGTCTGGTTCACCTGACTGAACTCTCGTGGAAACACATCACCCATCCCAAGGAAATCCTGAAGGTGGGGCAGGAAGTTGAAGTCGAGGTGATTGCCGTTGACCGCGAACGTAAGCGCATTGGTCTGAGCATCAAAAAGCGCGAAGAAGACCCTTGGATGGCGATTGCCCGTAAGTACCAGCAGAATCAACTGGTGCAGGGCACAATCACCAAACTGACCAAGTTTGGGGCGTTCGCTCGCTTGGTGGATAACCCCGAAATCGAAGGGTTAATCCACATCAGCGAGTTGGCCCCCCAGCGGGTGAATCACCCCAAGGATGTGGTCAATGAAGGTGATGTGCTTACCCTACGGGTGGTCAAGATCGACACCGAGAACCGCCGTCTGGGGTTGAGCCTCAAGCGTGCCAACTCGGCCGAATACGCAGAGGCTGACTACCGTCGTGCGATGCGTCCCGAAGAACCTGCGGGGGTTGACATCGCCGACTTTGAGGCTGCCTCTCTGCGTGAAGGCGAACGCCGCCGCGACCGCAAGCGGGGCAAAAAGGGCAAAAAGGGGAAGGGCGACTTCGACGGCTTCGACGACGAGGGCGATTATTGATCGGCGCGATGGCTTAACCGTCGCTCGGTTCTCCGTGCAGCGCCGCCATTTGTTCTCCTAAAGTATCCCCCTCGCCGCCCGGTGAGGGGGATTTTTAGATCAGGTTCAGGGCAGCCACACCGCGTTCAGATCGCACGATCCGACCAACGCAGAACGGCCGTGCCCCATGCCAACCCTGCCCCAAAGCCGGAGAGCGCCACGATTTGCCCCTCCGCGATGCAGCCTTCTTCGCGTGCCTCCCAAAGCGCCACCGGAACAGAGGCGGAGGCCATGTTGCCATAACGATCAATGTTGAAGTACGTTTTGTGCAGGGGGATACCCATCCGTTTGAGGGACTCTGCCACCATCCAGCGGTTTGCCTGATGGAGGACAAAATAATCGATCTCCTTGAGGCTGAACCCCGCGGCTTCCGCACCCTGTTCGAGGGTGAGAGGCAGGGTGCGCTGCACAAAATCAAAGACCTCGCGTCCTTTCATGGTGAAATGCTGCGGACTGCGAGTCACCCCCCGATCCACCTGAACTGGCTCAACGGTCTCGGCCGTTGCGGGCAGACGACTGCCCCCGCCGGGGATCATGATCGCATCCGCCCCGCTGCCATCCGCGCCCAGATCAAAACCGAGAAAACCATATCCGGCTTTAACGGGTTGAATCACGGCTGCGCCCGCGCCATCCCCAAAATAAACACAGGTGGTGCGATCCTGCCAGCTCATGATCGAGGAGTTGTGTTCGGAGCCGATCACCAGCACCGTATTCATCATCCCATCCTGAACAAACTTGCTGGCGACCGCACAAGCGTACACAAAACCACTGCACGCTGATCCCAGATCAAAGGCTGCGCAGCGTGCCCCCAAAGCGTGCTGGACAATGGCCGCAGTGGCAGGCGTTTTGTAGTCAAAGTTCATGCTGGTAACGATGATGAGGTCAAGATCAGCGGGGGTGATGCCTGCATCTGCAATTGCCCGTTGGGCGGCTTTAATCGCCATGTCGGAGGTGGCTTCACCGGGGGCCGCCAGACGCCGTTCCCGAATCCCGATCTTTTGCCAAATCCACTCGTGGCTAGTCTCCAAGCCGGAAGCGACGAGGTCTTCGTTGGTGACCACTTGAGAAGGAAGGTAAGCGCCTAAGCCTGTGATCCCAGTGGCGCGAAGGGTCTTGTGCATTTCAGTCTCCTTATGATCAGTGTTGATCAATCCTGAAGCAGATTTTAGGAAAGGAGACCTCTAAAAAACTGGCAAGGGGCATTCGTGATAGCTATCACAATCGCGTCGGGGCCAGATTGATAGCTTTTGAGAGTCTATCGGATTCCGCCATCCTGCCGGGGAGAAGTAGGTAGGGGTAGTGTGTAGGATGTCGCCGTTTGTAGGATTTGCCAAGCCCTTCAGGCACTTTGCCTCTTGGGGGTAGGTTGCCTGAAGGTAGTTCTTCAATTAGGTGCCACAACATCTGATTAGAGCAGGCACAGATCGGCCGTAAAGGGAGAGGCAGGGACATAAGTCCTAAGCGTTTCAGCCGATGACCTTGCCCAAATTGCCCCCAACTTGGGCAAGTTTGGCCCGCGCCGCCTCCGGGCTGAGCTTGAGACGGGCGGCCGCGATGGCCGTTTTCATCTCTCCCCCACACTGATCCAAAAGCGCACTGGCTTCTGTCTCGGAAATGCCAGCGGCATCTGCCACAATGCGCACAGCACGCCCACGCAGTTTGAGATTCCCTGCCTGCATATCGGTCATCAGGTTATGGAAGGTGCGCCCTGCGCGCAGCATGATCCCGGTGGAGATCAGGTTGAGGGTGATTTTTTGGGCGGTGCCGGCCTTTAATCGGGTTGATCCTGTGAGTGCTTCCGCTCCCGTTGGCAAAACTATCGGATGAGTCACCAGCGCCACGATGGGGGTATCCACGTTGTTCACGATGCAGCCCGTAAGCGCGCCTCTGCTGGTGGCTTCCTTTAAGGCCCCGATCACATAAGGAGTGCCCCCGCTGGCTGCCACCCCGATGACCGTGTCTTGGGCGTTCACCGCGTGTACCATAACGGCCGCTGCCCCCGCGCTGTCCGAATCTTCGGCTCCTTCCAGTGAGCGGAACACTGCTTGTTCACCGCCAGCAATGATCCCGATCACCCGATCCGTGCCAAATGTAGGCAGGCACTCCGCCGCATCGAGTACCGCCAAACGCCCCGATGTACCCGCGCCGATCAGGATCAATCGCCCGCCTGCCTCAAATCGAGGGGCGGCATCATCTACCAGCGCTCCGATCTGAGGCAGACGCTCGCCAATGACTGCGGCGATGCGCCCATCTTCAATATTCATCGCGGTCAGAAAATCAAGGGTGGGGCGTGAACCTATATTGAGGGTCAAAGGATGACGCCGTTCCGTGCCCCGTAGGGAGGAGGTGACCGCAAACCGCTCAGATTCAGCGGGGGTATGAATGCCCAGTGCGGAGAACGCCATCATGGCTGCACCCAGCGGCGCATCATGCTCCCGGTTGAGGATCACCGCCCGCGGGAAACGGGCGCTCACATACTCCTCAAAAAGTGACCGGAGGAGACTGGAATATTTAAAAATGCTGCCCGAAAGCAGTACCGGGAAGGGTTCTTGAGCCTGCTCAAAACCTAGTTTGCGGGCCGTATTGTTGGTCGAGGCGGCAAGATGATGGGCCGCTTCGCTAATGATGCGGATCGCAGCCAAATCGCCCTGTTCAGCGAGAATCACTACATGGCGGGCGAGTGCGGCGATCTGATCCACCCGCCGCTCTGGATCATAGGCCCATGTGATCGCCTCGGTAAAGTCCTTCAACCCCAGATCATTTAAGATCGCATCGGTGATCGCGGTTGCGGGTGCAGCCCCATCATGGGCCGCCCCCGCCGCATTAAGTGCCGCACGGGCGATCCAGTAGCCGCTGCCTAAGTCCATGTAGTGCCCCCAACCGCCGCTGCGGGCCCGTTCGCCGCGGTTGTTCACCCCAAGTGCGATCATACCTGTGCCGCTGATGGTCACGATCCCAAACTTGCGCCCCACCCCCGCCACCAGTGCGGAGAGTGCATCATTATCGATTACGATGGTTTTGCTGGGGTAAAGGGAACTGAATAACTTCACAAAAATCTCGCTGTCACCGGGGCGATCTACACCCGAAAGCCCTGCCCCAATGCCCATCACCCGATCCGGGTCAACACCCCGAAGCAGTTCTTGAATGCCTGCCTGAATAGTATCATGAGCGGCTTCATAACCGATGTAGTTGGGATTGCTGGGGCCCACTTCAGCGCGGGCGATGACTCGTAAAAGAGGATCGGCAAGGGCCAATGAGGTATGGGTACCGCCGCCATTGATCCCGATGGCAAGCGGAAGGGGACGATCAGCCATGAGCTTCTTTTTTTATCCTTCAAGTGCTTGAATAACCAGATCATGAAATTGAGGGCGAAACTTCAAAATTGAGGTTCGATCTCGCCCATAAAAGACGTTGTTGGTGAGCAGGGCTACCACGAGTTTACGGTTGGGATCAACCCATACCGAATTGCCTACAAAACCAGTATGCCCGTAACTTTCTGGGCTGAAGCGTGCCCCGCTTGAAGACCCCTCCGGGGAGCGCATCATCCAACCCAAGCCCCGATCTCCAACTTGCCGTCGAGTCGCTTCGTGGGCCAATCGGGGTGAGATAAAACCACCCCCATCGGCAAGATATGTCTGACCAAGGATAGCCACATCTCGGGCCGTACCAAACAAGCCCGCATGTCCCGCAATACCGTTCAAGGTAGCGGCGTTTTCATCGTGAACTTCACCTTGTATCCGACGTCTGCGCCACTGGCAGAACTCCGTTGGTGGGACATTGGAATCGATGATCGGCCCAAAAAGGATATCCAACTCTAGGGGGCGCATCACCAAACGCTTGATCGCTGCCTGTAAAGGCGCATTCATCAGTTTTTCGAGGGCCATGCCGATGAGCATAAAACCCACATCACTATAAACGACCGTTGCGCCGGTCGGATAAGCAAAGGGGCAGCCAAGAATCATCGCCTGACGGGACTCCAAATCTGACGCGAGGCGCAGGTTGATCCATGCGGGCAGCCCACTGGAGTGGGTGAGCAGATCCCGAAAGGTGACCTTAGCAGCGTTTACCTTTTCGGCAGTGGGAGGGACTACCTGAATCTTCTCGCCGGGCACAAGGGGATTGTCGTAAGACTCAATAGGGCGCATCCCGGTAAAGTCAGGCAGCACCTCACAGATCGGAGTCGTTAGGCTCAATCTGCCCGAATCGATCAGGCGCAAAAGGGCTGAGGTCGTGAACAGTTTGGTCAGGGAAGCGAAGTCAAAGACGGTGTTGTGCTGCACCTTGGGGCTACCCTCAGTGAGCTTCCCCTCTGAGTCCAGACTACCAATCGCGGCCCGGTAGATAACTGCTCCCCGCTGCCTAATCTCAACCTGTGCCGCAGTGAACACGCTGCCCAGAGACTCTTCCAGAAATTTCTGTACCTGCTGCATGGTTAAATCTCAACACTCTTGACTGATTGAGCCCCAAAGGTTGCCCAAGTGATTGGACAGCCCCCCAGTCCGATTTAGGGAACGGAACAATCATACTCCATAGCGCATCAGTGCTGCAAAATCGATGAAGTGTAGGAGGGTTAGACGCACCCTCACAAAGCACTTGTAAGGGCGCACCGTTTCTCTAAAAATGCGCGTGGTAAACAATGAGTAGGATTTTAGGATGCTCAGAAAACCCCGTCCTTAGGGCTTCGGTTTGGTGCGGCTATTCTGATGATGAGCACATGTTGGGGTCTGCTGGACAAGCCCTTGATTAGGCCCTTTGCGCCCGACTGCTTCGTTGTAGAGACCACCCCAACCCCATGATCACCGCCCCAAGCCCGAAGTAAATGATCTCAATCCAAGTTGGGCCCGGCGGCGTTTGTTTGAGGATCAGCACTTCAATGGTAATGAACCCAATCAGAAACAGTCCAGCCACACTTGCAAGCATTGCGGTCATAGGGCGTCGCGTGAAGGCGCTCAGGGCTGCGGCAAGCATACTTCCACCCACCACCACCGCAAGGATCAACGCCGGGATGGTATAACTGGTGAAGGGTGTATCGCGCAGCCATTCGAGAGGGAATTGATCGGCTCCGACAAGCATCGCTATGCCCCCCCCGATGGCGGTCAGCGCGATCAGCCCCGCGAGGACACCCAACAAGTTTAGCATCCCTTTAGAAGTGTTCATCGATTCCTTCCTCACATGCCTTGTATAGGGTTTAACCATTTCCTATGGGCATATACGCGATAAAGCTCAAGGGGGTTGTATGCAGAATCTCACAAATTCCCCGACTGACCAGTCCAGTACACAACCGCGTGCTAGAACCTTGCATCAAGGAGGAACAGAGAGATGAGGGCAAATGAGCAACCCCTAGCCCGTTTCTGGGCAGTTGCCCTAATTTCTCTTTTTTCTTTACCCCCAATCAGGCAAATGGCGTTACCATCCCTTGCCATGCTTACGCCTATCGTTCACATAAGTACTCACTCAAAATCAATCAAAACCTTATGACCCATCCTGATCAACTTCCGCTTGACACGCCTCCGCCCGCGCCTCGGCGCACTGAGGAACAAGAGCGCAACGCTATGCGCGCCTTTCTACAACGTTCTGAAGTTCGTTTGTCCACCATGCATCGCGTGGCCGTGGGCTTTTTGAGCGGCGCTGGACTGTTGTTCTTACTGCCCGTCTTTTTTAAAGACGCAATCCTGATCATTGTCCGAGAACTGATCGACTATCCGGCAACCATGCCCCCTGAAGTCACTTCACGTGGGGCTTTTATGGTTGTGTTTTTGTACAGTGCCCTGCTCTATCCCTTTGTGCTGTCTGTTGGGGTTCCAGTGATCGCCTTGGTACAGCTTCTACGGGATATTGTGCGTTTTTACTTTACGGGTCATGCCCCCGGCTTTCCCGAAACCTACTTTAACCCTCGGTTTGCACTCACTGGAATTGCCTTTTCGCCAGACGAATCTGAGAACATCAAGTCGAAGGTGATGATCCACCAGTACGGCAGTGATCTGATCAACTTCATTGTGCCTTTTGACGAAGTTCAGGCACATTACTATGACGAAGTGATCGATTACCCGGAGCGAAACATTGTGCCCCGCACCCGAAAGCTGCCACTGTTGGTGCGTGGGGGAATTCTTCATGTTGTGCCTGATAAGGAACTGAAGGACCTAAACGATGAAGATGCGCTTATGGTCAGCCGTGAGACTCAGGGCACAACCATCATTCAGGATGAACGCCAGCGCAGTGTCAAAGATGTGGATCGTTTTAATGCCGCCTTGGGCTTGGCGGGTTTTGTGGAGCGTCCCCTGCATCAAGAAGTGGCCAAAACGGAGGTTTCGCTGGTACGCCACGCGCTGAACCTGCGCCGTTTGGTGCTGCGCTACTTTCAAGCGCTGTTGATCTTCTTGTGGACGATCTTCCTCTCCTTTGGGATGCTGCCTTTCCTCAATGATAACCGAATCCCAAATCTGCTGGTCTTCACCATTGGCTATTTCCTGTGGGCCCTGATCACCCCGATTGTGGTTGAACTACCGGTTCGATGGCTGATCAGCTACTTTCCCCCTGAGAACCGACGGGCAGTCCTCGCCAAGCTGGAGCAATCCGACGGGATGCAGCGTTTCGCCCGACGAGTCAAGTTGGTGTGTTACGCCTCCATTTTACTTTCCGCGATTGCGGTGATCCTTGAGGTCTGGCTGAGGTTCGGCGTATAGCCGGACGACCTGAAGCGTTTTGGGGCTTCCCCCTTTTTCCGATGGGAGCAGGGGGAAGCGCTGGTAAAAGAATTGCAGTCCGGGATTTACGGGGTTAGGGTACGGTCGATGCTGCCATCGTCTTCATCTCTGGCAAACCAGCGGTTGATGTTAAAAGTCACCTGCGCGCCTGTGGCATTGTTTCTGACCACCACCCGGCCCACAAACCACCCCGGAGCAAACCCCGTATTGTCATGGCGCAAACGAATCTGCCGGATCGTGCCGATATTGCGCCCAGCATCAACAGTGTAATTGGTGGTCGTGTTGCGCTCAAAATCATCAAAGTTCGCGGTGTCGAGGGTTGCTTCCCCAGAGCTTGCGTCAGCCCCGATCAAGGTGATGAATACGTTTGCGTTTGTGCCTGCCCCAAACTCATCGCCAGTGGTCACTGTTACGGTGAAGATACGACTAGGCACAGTTGTAGGAACAGGGGTGCGCGTGGGCCCTGCCCGCACCGTAATCGCGGTCTGTTTGAGGTTGTTTGCCTCATTGGACTCGGTGATCTGGTTATCAAAGTCGGCCACAGCCTGCATCTGACAGTTGGTGCGTGCGCTGGTGAAGGTAAAGGTGAAGGTGAAAGCGAGTCCCTGTCCAGAAGCGAGGGCCGGGACGGGCTTCTTCTCCACTGAAGACAGATCAGCACAAGGGAACCACTTCACAGTTGAGGGACCGGCATTCCCGCCCTGATTAGTCACAGTCACAGAAGCGGTGATAGTTTGCCCTTCTTGGGGTTGGCTTGGCTGAAAAGTCATGGTGGAGATGATCAAATCAGCCGGAGCAGGTGTTGCGGTGGGTACCCCTATGCGCACACTGCCCCGCAGTTCAACATTATCCGGATAGGTCAGGACAATGTTGAGGGTTCCAGTCGCATTGACGCTTAAGGAAGACACATCTAGCACCAATAAATCGGGCTGGAAGGATTTCACCGTGACCGTTTGCGTGCCAATTTTTGCGGTGGGTGGAGCGTTGTTCACCAGCAGTGATGACCCCCAAATCTCCAATTCATCAAGGGTATTCACGCCGAACTGATCGGGGTTCACCCGGAGCAGCTTGGGCTGCCCTACAAGCTGATCTTTTTCAAGGCGCTGTTTTAACCCCAACCCCGTGTTGGTCATCACAAACGCCCGCACTGAAGGGACAAGGGCAATAGAACCAAAAACCACGATAAAAATGCCCATAAATGCTAGCAGAAGGGTACGGGTCAGACCACCTTGAGGCAGTCCCCGACGGAACAATGACCATACAAAGGCCACCAACCCTAAGCCCAAAATCAGGAGCGAAATGAGCACGATTGCATTGTGAAAAGTGCGATCCACCACAAAGGCAGCAGTCTCTCCCCCAACGATGATCACGCTGCTCAGGCTCTCTTGAAGGGTGGTGGCAAGCTGCTCCAGTTCATCTCTGGCAGCCCGGATGATGGTCTGCGCTTCCTGACTAATCAACTGAACATCTTCCTGAAGTTTGTCATTCACCCGATCTAGCAGGTTTTCTAGATCAGTGAACTTCTCCCGTGTGAAGGTGTCAAGGCTGCTCAGGGTAACACTCAAGTTTTCTTGGTAGGTTTGGCTGATAGTCTCCAGAAGGGACTCAAGTTGCGTGACAAGGGACTGCATCGTTTCTTGAATTGCGCCCTGCAATAGAGGGATAGTCTCTTGCACTTCACGAACGGTGTTTGCGCCTAGGCTGAGGAGATCGTTGATAGTCCCGCCCTGCGCTTGTACCGGAAGAGCAGGTAGGGCAGTTAGCCCCCACACCGCAGCGATTAGCAGCAATTTAGTTGCCCAGTGCCTAACCCGAATCGGACGCCACATCATAGAGACTCCTCTCGGCAAAAACGTGTTCAAAATAAGCTTGGTATAGTGGATGAGGATCAACGACAGGGTTAAGAATATCATGATTTGAAAAAATGCTGAGGACGTTAGAACATCTCCTCAAATAACCTAAAAATCTCCCAATTTCTCTCAGTGGGGATAGGATTCAGGCGGGGAAGCGGTGTATAATAGGTTAACGCGAGGTTGGGTTGTAAATGCCTATGTTTAGATCAATCTCTCGCTCAATGGTAACGCGCTTTGTGTGGCTTAATCCTAAGCATCCAATTGCAGTTAAGGATGCAAGGTGGACTTTGCGCGCCGGACTGCCACGCCTCTTGCAACGCATGTCCAATGTGTGGACGATGTTGGGTTATGCTGCGGTTATTCACGGGACGTTGTTTCTTGTCTCGGTCCTCACCTATCAGCAGTTCACCAACTCACAGGCTTCAGCGATTCTATCGGCCTTGTCACCCTTCCTGACTCCCTTTGGGACACCGATCACAGCGGCGTTGATCCACTCGCTGATCTATTGGGCGATGCTGATTGGGGTGGTCAATCAGACTGCGGTGAGCTTCGCCTCTGAATTTGAACGGGGATCGTGGGAGATTCTACGCCTGACCCCGTTTAATACTCAAGAATTGGCGTTGGCAAAAGCAGCAGCAGTGGGGCGTCAATGGTGGGCCATCCTTCGTGCCCTGACGGTGATTCGTATTTGTTCAGCCCTGATCATCCCCATTGCAGTATTGTCGCAGCGCACCCGTGAGATCACCTCCATGACGTTGTTGGATGCTGCTTCTATTGGGGTCTTTCTGGTTCAGCCTTTTGCCGAAGGGGCAATGCTTATCGGCCTGACAATCTGGATCGCGGCGCTTACACAGGATCGTTTCTGGTCGCGGATTTTGGGCATTGGAACAGCAGGGGTAGCATTGGGGGTGCTGAATGGCATTGGGGCTATATGGCTTACCTTCTTCTCACCCCTCGGCTCTCTAGGTGCGATGCTTCTGCCATTGGGACACTGGACGCCGCTTGCGGCCACCGCTATTCCGCCTCAAACCACAGGCATGTATTTGATGCAGGTGGTAGTTTTTGCCCTGTGCGTAGTGATCATCCCCATTGCTATAGGATGGATCGCCTTGAAACGTGCGTTGATCAGACTTGGATAATGAGGGGCCGTATTGGTACTGCCCTCATCGGTCGGACTTCACAAGGGATGGGGGCAGTTGGGAATCTTGCAGCACCGCACTGATCTTCAGACTGATGGTGATGGTCGTCCCCTCGCCCGCAGCACTTGCTAACTCAATTGTCCCCCCAAAGTTCTCAACGATTTTTTTGGCGATGGGTAACCCTAGGCCAAATCCCCGTGTGGAATAGGCTTTATCGGCCCGGAAAAAGCGCTCAAAGACCCGCGCCTGCATCTCCTCTGGTACTCCCACCCCGTTATCTTGGATGCGGATCGATACCCTGTCATTCAAGGTAAAAGTGCTGATCATGATTTCAGCCGGCTCGTCCGTGTATTTGAGGGCATTATCCAGAATATTCTGGAAGGCCACAAACAATTGCTCTGGATCGGCCATAACCCATGTCTCTGCGGCTTGCAAGTCGAGATGGAGTGCTGCTTTTTGTTGTTGGAAGGCGCTGTTCATCCTCGTACAAACGGTTTTAATGAAAGCATCAATTTGCACCCGTTCCAAGGGTGTTGGAGATCCGCTGTCAAGGCGGATCATCAACACCATTCTGTTGATCAGCCCATCCACGTGTTGGCTCTGTTCCGCGATGATATCCATGAGCGGCTGCCTTTCCGTTGGGAGAAGGCGTTTCGCCAGATGTGAGTTCACATTGATGATAGACAGGGGAGTTTTGAATTCATGGGAGGCGTTCTGGATGAACTCCGAGAGGATACGCCGCCGTTCATGTTCTAGGGCTAATTCCAGCGCCTGCTGTTCGTAACGTTTGCGTTCGGCGATCTCGTGTTTTAGTTTTTCGTTGGCTTCAGAAAGCTCCTGAGTCCGTTTTTCGACCCGCTCCTCAAGGGTAGCATGAGCCAACTCCAATTCGGTGGTCATCAAATTAAAGGTCTTGGCAAGAGTGCCCACCTCGTCACTGGAGGTGATGGGGGCTTTGATGTGCAGGTGACCCTCAGCGACCTGTTCTGCAACCGAAGTGAGGGTACGGATAGGTTCTGTGATGCGTCTCGAAATCAGATAAGATGAAAACAGTGCGATCACGGTTAGAGAAATCGCCAGAAGGAAAATACCGGTTGTCTGCTGTTGTACACTCTGGTAGTACTGAGCAGTGGGTTGGGAAACGACCAGATACCACGGAACCGTGGTCAGTTTGGCGATGGCGATCCGCTGTTCTTGTGTGCTATCAGGAGTCAGGTAACCACTGGTCACCCTCACACGGCTGCTGTTGGTAAGTGCCTTCACCAAATCAGGGATGGGCTTGATGACCTCATCATCAGGCAGCGGCGGAATGGCGTACTTGTTTCTTAGGGTTTTAATCTGCTCCCCTGAAAGCTGGGCGATGCTCCGAAAGAGAAGTTCCTCATGTTCGGTATCCACCACCCGAACATAGTTTTGGTCAAAGAGGGCTACATTCAGGTCTTGCCCTTTCACCGCATCAAACACAATGTTCTGAATGGTGGCAATGGCAATCTGCATTCGGAGTACCCCAATAATGGTATTGGGGGGGTCAGGCTCACGAAGGGGAACCGCATAGTAGAAGTAGATACCACTTCGCTCAGGGCGATACTGTATGGGCGCAATCGTGGTAGAACCACCGAGGAGCGCTGCCCGGAAGTATTCTTCATGGGATTCATCGTTCCCAATATTATCTCGCGCCGTATCGAGGATATTGATCCCATTCCGATCAAGGATAGCCTGTGACAGAATATAGTATTCATCCCAAGGTTCAATATCGAGCGAATCAAGGGTAATTCGGGTGCGCTCTTGAAAATCCGGGTCACTGCGCACCATTTCATCCGCCTGAAGGTACCCAATAATATCGGGAAGACGAGTCCCAACATTAAAGACCTGCTTGTTTCTCTGGTTGAACTCGTCGATCCGGTTGGCAATCTGGGATACGTTCACCACAAGCGCGCTGTCGGCCCCTGCGATGAACTGAGTCCGCAGCCACTGGTTAAAGGCGATGACAATCACGACCGTTAACAGTGTAATGCCTAAAAGCACCGCCAAAAGACGCGCTTGGATCGAACCGAAGAGTCTCTCAATGATTGACACAGGAGTCGACTCGCTTTTGAAGGTTAAGGTAATGCCTCAAACGCTGCCTGCGCTTCGTCCATAATCTCCGGGATCGGACGATCCGTCTTGAGAACAGCGGTGAGAAGATCGTTATAAATTGCCCAGACTTGTCTTGGATTGGCCTCCCATTGGGGCAGGAGAACGATTTCGGAATTGTTAAGCAATTCATCGATGAAGGTCGCGGTAGAGTCGTCCACGGTTTGACGAATTTCGTTTAGGACGGAGCGGCGCACAGGCAGTCGTCCTAAAGTAGTAAAGACCCGTGTTTGGGCTTCAGCGCTGAGCAATAACTCCAGCCATTCTTTGGCCAACTCTGGATGGCGACCTTTACTAGGGGCTCCATAAAGCGCATTGCCCACCAATAAATTGGCGGTTTTGCCTCCACGGGCTACCGGAATCGGGGAATAGCGGCAGGTGGTGCATCCTGCGGTTTTTGCCCAACCCACATGCCAACTGCCTGCGATCTGATAAGCTGATACGCCCCGAAATAAGGCCTCGTATACCTGACCTTCATTGGTGTTATCGATCAACCCCGGAGGGGTGTACTTCACCAGTTCCCGCAGCATCTCGTAAACGGGAATCACCTTGGGATCATCAAATTTAGGGATCGTACACGTCTCGTCGGTGCAAGGAAGGGCCCCCAACTGAGCCTGATAAACGGCAATCCGGAAGGCCGAGCCAACGGCAGTTCCGCCCGGGCCTTGAAGGCTGTAACCGAAGTAACTACCAGCGCCTGTATTTGAGATTATGGCAGCTTCGGACAACAGATCATCCCAATACTGAGGTGGTTGGTCACAGTTTAAGCCAGCGGCTTCAATCACGGAGCAGTTGCGTTCAAAGGCAAAAATCCCTGTGAACATGGGGATCGCATAAGGGAGTCCTTTATAGACCGCCCCAACATAGGTGGCCGGGATGAGATCATCCTTATACTTTTCGATGATGTCATCGAGGGGCAGCAGATCCCCCTTAGCCGCAAAGGCGCGGAAATAATTCTCGCCAATCACCACATCCGGGGGGCGTCCCATCAGGATCGCGTTTTGTAGGTTTTGGCGCAGTGCCTCATCCCACCCCTGATCAGTAATCACAATTTCGAGTTCGGGGTGGCGCTCCTGAAAGGTTTTGGTGATGTAATCGTCCAGTTCCAAACCGGATGGACCCCACACAATGAAAGTGTTGTCGTCGTCTTGAAGGGGGAGAGGGGCATTCACGGCAGTATCACTGAGGAAAGTTGTGGCCTGCACCTGAGCTTGGTATCCACGCAGAACCAAAAACATCACCATCATAAGCGTAAGTAGCGTTTTTTGTTTCATCACTTCCCCCGATCTCAATGGGTTCACTGATTCGATGGCAAATCAAACTATCTTATGTTCAAATTCTGGCAGATACAGAAAATATCCCCTCAACGAACGTAAAGTAATAAGCAGGTGGGTCCCAATGGTTTAACCACGGACACACTCTAAAGAAATTGTAACACGAAGACCAAACCCTCAAAATCACGGGGGGAGGACTGAGGTTTGGCTTCAATCGCATAAACAATACCCTGTTCATAACAACAGATAAGCCCGATAAGCCGGGTTCGATAAAACAAGTCCGAATAGTTCAAGAGGAGAGAAATGCGGTGACCATTGAGATGACCCCGGAGGAGTTCAGACGTTTGGGCTATGCGGTGGTGGACATGTTGAGCACACAGCTCACCGCAGTCCAGAGCGGACTGGCTCGCCCTTTGATGCCCGATACCCTCAGCCGTGCACTGACCGATCAACCCTTGCCAGAACAGCCTACGCCGGTTGAGGACCTTCTGAAGCGGGTCCAAGATGAGATTCTGCCCTATCCGATGGGCAACCAGAATCCCCGTTTTTTTGCGTGGGTAAACTCTACCGCTGCACCTTTGGCCGTGTTGGGGGAGTTTGTGGCGGCCGCACATAATGCGAGTGTGGCAGGGGGGCATCATGCCGCAACCTATGTTGAACATGCTGTCCTCAACTGGCTCAAGGAGATTCTGACCTATCCGCGCTCTGCGGGGGCACTTCTGACCAGCGGAGGGAGTGTCGCCAACCTGATCGGGTTGGCCACCATGCGCCATGTCAAAGCGCCTCAGAATGTGCGCACCCATGGGCTGCACGATCAACCCCAACCTTTGGTGGTATATGCCTCTACCCAAGCCCACAGTTGTATCCAGAAGTCGGTTGAACTGCTGGGGTTTGGTTCCCAATATTTGCGCCGAATTCCGGCCAATGAGGCTTATCAGATCGATGTGGAGGCCCTAAAAGCGCAAATTCATCAGGATCGGGTCAATGGGCTGCTCCCTGTCTGTGTAGCCGCCAGCGCGGGCACGGTCAACACGGGGGCTGTTGATCCCCTTGATCAACTCGCCGATCTGTGCGCTGCGGAAGGGCTGTGGCTGCATGTTGATGGGGCCTATGGTGGGGTGGGCATCCTCGATCCGGATGTGAGCGCACTCTACAAGGGTATAGAACGGGCTGACAGCATTGCCATTGATCCTCACAAATGGCTCTACATGCCTGTTGAGTGCGGGTGCGCGCTGGTCAAAGATGCGGAGGCAATGCGCGCCGCCTTCAGCTTGCTGCCCGATTACCTCCGTAATGACCGAGAACTACCATGGTTTTCTGAGTATGGGGTGCAGCAGACACGGGGCTTTAAGGCCCTCAAATTGTGGCTGGTGATGCAGCAGATAGGGGTAGAAGGCCTCCGTCATCTGATCGGGGCGAACAACCAACTGGCGGCCCTGCTTGCCCATAAGATCACACAGCAACCGGATTTTGAGCTGGTCAGTGGGGGCCCCCTGAGTATCGTGTGTTTCCGTTATGCGCCCTCAAACCATCCTGATGTAGATGGTTTAAACGCCCAACTGCCCACTCGTCTCCAACAGGACGGACGGGTGTTCATCACGGGCACCCGCCTGAAAGATTGCCCAGTGCTGCGCATGTGTATCGTCAATTTTCGCACCACTGAAGCCGACCTTGATCTGGCCCTTCAGGTGATCCGTGAAGTGGGCGCAGCCATACCCTGATCAGTCCCAACCGCGGATAATGTAGTAGCGCAGGAGCAGGCTTTCGCGTGTATAGGGATCGGATGCCAACGTGTCGCAGCGTGTCCACATGAAGCTTGCCCATTGGCGGGAACCTAGACGGTATGAGTCTAGATGGCGTATCATCACGCCTTCAGAATCGTAAATATCAATCGTTGAAGTGCCGGGGAAAAGCGAAACGCTCCCAAAGGCGTTAGGGAGTTCAAGAGAGTCGGCATAATACGACGCCAGATAAGCACCATCGGGGGCCCAGAGTAATCCGGTCGGAGTGCCATATCCATAGGCTGTTGATGGTTTTATGTTGTTGGGGCGAATCTGATCCCCATCAATCCAGTAGAGTTTGGATTCGCGCCCCCACTCCGCAGGGAAGGCCGAGATCAACGCGGCTTTGCCGCCGGCAGGTGAGCGGCGCACATAGTATGGGGACTCCAGTCGATCTGTCGAATCCGGCGGGGCAGAGTCCATCCGATATTGGAAGGCGATCTGCCCATCTGGGGTGTATGCGTCGATATGCTGGCGGCCATTCTGGTCACGCCATGTGAACTGGAGCAGGTCGCCTTCGAGATCTTCGCTGCTCAGGCTCACATCGTGCAATCCCTTTGCGATAGAGGTATGTTTTCCCCCACCATGATAAATGCTCACCTGCCACAAGACCTGATCATCCTTGGGTTGAGGGGTCACCAGCGCCAGTTTGCGCCCGCTGTCAAGCCAGCCCATGTTGTATACCCCATACTCCGTACTGGTCTGATCAAACCACTTCTGATAGGTGAAACCAGTGATTTCAAACTGATCCTGTACTTCACCTTCTGCCGATGCCCACAGTAGGGTGGTGGGGGTGTTTGGGTTTCTGGCTTCCGAACTGCCCGGCGCTTCCCAGATACCCAAAAAATAAGCACGATCAGGCGACCAGACGATGAGGACTTCACCCGCATTTTGGTGAAGGGTGCGCCGTGATAAGTCGCTGAGGGAAAGGACATCAATACCACTGCGCCCATCAGGGAGGGAATAGGGCACGATGAGATGCTGGGTCTGAGGGTGTAGATGGTAGGGAAAATAGGGGAATTCAACCGCATAGTCCCACGTTTTGACGCCCGTGATCACAGTTTCGACGGTGCCATCTGCCAACCAGAGACGTTTCAGATCAGTGCCAGTAAAATACAACAGCCACTGGCTATCCTTCGACCAGTAGCTCCAAGTGACATCCACAGCCCCAGAGCGAGGCGCGATGACCGCCCCATCGACTTCAAACACTTGAAGCCCATCAAATCCATCCTGTTTTTGATAATATACCCCCACAAGGCGTCCGTCAGGAGACCAGACGATCTTTTTAATGGCGCTGATCTTCACCTCACTCAGCGGCTGTACCCGCGGCGACTCGCCCGCAGTGATCACCACCATCTCAGAGTTGGAGGAAACCGGACTCTGTCGAATATAAGCAGCATCATGCCCCCGTGGTGACCAGCTAAACGCATGTTCAAAGCCGCGCCAAAACCAGTTTTGGTATTCCGTCCCTGAAACCATCCCCGGTATGATCTGTGCCTTCAGGATGCCTGTGTGAAATAGCACTAACGAGCCGTTCTTGGACAGATCCACATCCGCGACCGCCACATAGGTGCCATCAGCCGACCAGCCCAGCAGTTGAGAGGCGACATTTAGAATTGGGTCTTTACTGTGAGTCTTTTCGCCTGAGCGGGGATCATAGAGGGTGATCCCTAACCGATTTTGAGAATCGACCGTGTCTAGATAGGCGAGGCGGCTGCTGTCTGGAGACCAAGCCGTGCTGCCTATGATCACTTCTTCATCCACATAGGTAGGCCTCTGGGTGGCGGGTAGTACTACCTTCCCTTTGGTGGTTGGCCCCACATAGAGCGCAGCCCGATACCGAGAACCGTAAGGGAGTTCGGAATCATCAAAATAGGGTCTATCGCCTATTTCACCCTCAAGTGAAAACCTCTGCTCATCGGTTGACAAAAGAACCCGATCCGAAACGCCGGGCAACCGGGGAACTTTGCGCCAAATATTGGTGGTGATGTTGTATTCGTAATCAAAGGAATCGCGGGTGAAGATGTGCAGGCAAGCATCGTCCGATGGCAGCGGCTTTGCGGTGGTGGGCGCTGAGGTGATCAAAAAGCACCCCAGCCCGATCATAATGAGGGTACGTATCCGTCCTGAAGCAGAGCGATTATTCCATCCCGAACGCAGTCCAAACATGACCGACATGGATACCTCGCCTCCTATAGTTGTTTGCTGAGATCGCTACGCTCACCCTTTTAGTGGGCAAACCAGATGCTCGCGCCTCCATCAACCACAATCGACTGTCCCGTGATGAAACTGGATAAGGATGAAGCGAGGAACAAAACCACATGGGCAATGTCTTTGGGATCAGCCATCCGCCCCAGCAGGATTGAGCGGGTGATCTGGCTGTAATCGCGGGTGAAAGATTCTGATCCTTCGGTGTTTGCGCTCATATCGGTGTTGACTGCACCCGCCGCAATATCATTCACCAAAATGTTATAACCTGACCACTCCAAGGCCATGCTGCGGGTAAGCTGCATCAAAGCGGCTTTGGCCGCTGAGTACACCCCTTTGTTTTTAAGGGCAAACTGCCCCAAATTTGAGGAGAGGTTGATGATCCGCCCCCAGCGTTTGGCCATCATATCGGGCACAACCAGATTACACAGACGAGCGATCCCGATCAGGTTGGTCTGAAGCACCTGAAGCCATTCATGCTCATCCGCTTCCAAAAGTGGTACAGTCGAATTGATCGCGGCATTGTTCACCAGAATATCGATCCCGCCGAAGCGCTCACGGGCGCTCTCCATCACGTGCCACATGGCCTGCGCGTCGGAGACATCGGCCCTGACCACCAATGGTTTTTGTCCAAAACGCTCCTGAAAGTGATTCACCGTCTCCTGAACGTGGATATGGCGGCTGCACAAAACCAGATCAGCACCTGCCATGGCCAGCAGATCGGCTGTGGAAGCGCCAATTCCCCGGCTTGCCCCAGTGATCAGCGCAGTTTTGCCTGAAAGATCAAGCAAACTGTGTAAAACACGGGAAGCGCTGGCACTCATAGGGATTTTTTGCCGATGATGAACTGGGCCGTCACGGAGTTGGTGGCGAGGGCCACGTTGTGGACATTACAAATGCGCAGCAGCCCTTGTATATCGGGGTCATGGGGCTGCATAGCGAGGGGATCAATAAAGAAGAACACAGCCTCAATCTTTCCTTCTGCGACCATTGCGGCAATCTGGGCATCCCCGCCGAGTGGACCTGAGAGCATCTTCTCGACCTTCAGCCCCGTTTTTTCCTCCAGCAGCCGTCCGGTGGTGGCGGTGGCAAACAGATGATAAGCCGATAACAAGTCGCGGTACTGCATGGCAAAAGCGACCATATCCGCCTTTTTGCCGTCATGAGAGATCAACGCAATCGCCTTTTCGGGCATCGTTTGGTTATTCCTTTGCACTTGACGCGAGGATAGGGTCACTCTATAATGCACTCACATAAGTTTATACACACAAGGGCGTTTAGCTCAGTTGGCAGAGCACCTCGTTTACACCGAGGTTGTCGGGGGTTCGAGTCCCTCAACGCCCATCAATGCGGGGTGACTCCGAATTGTCACCCCGCGTTTTGTTTCACTTAACGGTGTTTGCCCAAAGCGCGTTCATAGATTCGAATGTATTCACCCGCGCTTTTATCCCAACTGAAATCAATGCCCATCGCCCGTCTTTGCATCCTTTGAAAGGCTTCAGGGCGTTCTCGGTAGGTGCGGATGGCCCAACGGGTGGTATTTAGCACCGCATCCGCTTCTTCCCACATGAAGACAAAGCCTGTGCCATGACCACCGTCGCCATTGTCGTAATTAATCACGGTATCGGCCAGTCCACCGGTCTCGCGCACGATAGGCAGTGAGCCATAGCGCATGGCGAGCATTTGACTGGTGCCGCAGGGTTCGTAGCGACTGGGCATCAAAAATAGATCAGAGCTGCCGTAGATGCGCTGTGCCAGCACCCCATCATATCCAAGCACTGCCCGGATTTTGTGGGGATGGTACTCATTCATCATGCGGAACTCATGCTCGATCCAGCTTTCGCCAGTCCCAAGGGCCACAATCTGAACATCATCCTCTTGAATCAGCCGCCACAGCGCCGGGAATGCCAGATCAAACCCCTTTTGGGCTGTAAGCCGGGTGACGATCCCAATCAAAGGCACTTCAGGGCGCACCGGCAGGCCCATTTGCTGCTGGAGTGCGCTCTTGTTTTGAGGGCGAATTTCAAGGAAGTTCTTGTGGTTAAATTTGTGGAGAATCGCCGGATCAACTGCGGGATCATTGCGTTCGGTATCTAGACCGTTGAGAATGCCAATCACATCACCAGTGGCGCTGCGGGCGCGGACGATGTCTTGTAACCCTTCCCCGAAACGATCTCCCTGAATTTCTGCGGCATAACGGGGGCTGACGGTATTGACCACATCGCTGTAGGCGATCCCGATCCCCAGTAGATTATCATCCTTGTTTTGGTAGACCAAATGAGGATTGGTGCGCGCTGGGACACCCGCATCCGCCAAAAATGTGGAGGCGTGCTGTCCCTGATAGCCCATGTTGTGGATGGTGATCACACTGCCCACTTGGGCCCAAGCGGGATCGTGGCGGCTGATGTCGAGCAAAAAAGGGGCAAGCCCGGTGTGCCAGTCGTGGACATGAATCACATCCGGGAACCATGGCTTAATCCCCCCGCTGCCGAGGCGAAGCTGCCACGCGAGGGCCTGCACCAGCTCCCCAAAGTGGATGAAGCGCTGCACATCCCACGCCCAATCGGTGTAGAGATAGTTGCCCTCCCCAAAAAGGGGCCACGCTGAGAGCAGATAAAAGGGAACCCCATCATAAAAGGTGTAATGAACATGCACATCCGCTGTGCCGCGCCGCCGGGGATGACGGAAGGTGAACGCATACTCAATGTTGTATTGAGCGCGATTGATCATCCCGTAAAAGGGCATCATCACCCGCGCATCAACTTTCTGTTTGCGTAGATACTTTGGCAAACTGCCTACCACATCTGCCAATCCACCAGCTTTGGCAAAGGGGACTGCCTCCGCAGAGGCAAAGAGCACGTTCATGGGTTTTGTCCTTTGGGACTGATCAGGCGACCTTACATATCCTCGTCTTCGTCATCGTCCTCATCTTCGAGATCATCATAGTCTTCTTCTTCATCATCAAAATCATCAAGGTCTTCGTCGTCATCATAATCAAATTCGTCGTCTTCAAACTCCTCGTCATCCTCGAAGTCGTCGATTTCGTCGTCGAATTCCTCGTCTTCATAATCAGCGCCGCGTTTCACATCCACAAATACGGGTAACCCGCTGTCGAACAGGTCTTCATCCTCTTCGGTCAGAAGCAGCACGTTTTCCTGCCGCATGAATTTGTGGGAACGATTGTGCATCATCGATTTGACCCCTTTCTGAAGGTGCATCCTGTGGGCATTGTAACCATATTTCAGGTGAGGCGTCAACCTGCAAAAGCTACGCTATCAGGGGAAGTAAGGAAGTCAGTTCAGTGCTTATGATGATCCTTTTGGGGCGCAGTACAATCACCCTCTTGTGCTTCAATTCGATTTAACCACCCCGTCTTGCAGGTGTGCCCTTCGCCGGACGAAGGGGGCTAGAGGAATGAGGTGAGGACAGGCACTATTCTCCCTTGAAGCCGCTGTCTGAAAGTCTTGGGGACGCACCGCCCAGACCGGCTTCGCGCGCTCGAATGGCAGCCTGCGCCCGGTCAGCAACCTGCAACTTGCTAAAGATATTGGACACATGGTTGCGTACCGTTTTCATGCTAATGACCAGTTTTTCGGCAATTTCAGCGTTGGTGTGACCATTAGCGATGAATGATAAGATTTCACGCTCACGCTCGGTCAGTTCGGGAAATAGTTCTGGTCGTGATGCTGGGTCTAAACCTGCAAAGAACTGCATCAGGCGAGCAGCGATTTCAGGGCTGAACAACGACTCGCCATTCGCAACTGCGCGCACCGCACGCAGCAGCACCCCTTGGTCAGCACCCTTGAGAACGTAACCTCGCGCTCCAGCACGCATCACCGCGAAAACGGAGTCATCATCTTGGAACATGGTCAGAACAACAATACCGATATGCGGGCTAGTTCGTAAAATCTGCCGCGTTGCTTCGATCCCGTTGAGATCAGGCATCTGGATGTCCATAAGGATGACATCAGGCTGGTGTTCGACAGCCAGCCTCACGGCTTCCTTGCCGCTGGCTGCCTCACCCACCACCTCAATGCCTGCGATGGAAGTCAGCAGCGCCCGCAGTCCGTCTCGAAACAGGGTGTGATCATCAGCAATGAGAACGTGAATCGTTTCCATGCCTACCCTCCACTCACTGTAACGGAGACCAATGCCAAAGGCAGTCGTGCTTTGATGCCTGTGCCTCCTTGGGGCAGTGTTTCAGCGACGCACCTCCCACCCAACTCCTCTGCCCGTTCGCGCATCGAGATCAGCCCGATACCTGCCCGAATTGCTCCGGGGAGTCCGCATCCATCGTCCAGAATCTCTAGACACAGATCATCAGGAAGTGACAAACGGACATAACAGTGGTGTGCCCCAGCATGGCGGCTCACATTATTCATCGCTTCGAGGGCAATACGATAGGCAGCTACTTCGACCGCAGCAGGCAGGGGTGGTGCATTTTCCGGAGCTTCCAGCGTGATTTGCAGCCCCTGTAGTTGGTTGTGTGAGGTGATGTGGGCTTTTAAGGCACCGACCAAGCCCAGTTCGTCGAGGGCAGGTGGACGCAGATCATAGGCAATGCGTCGGATGTCTGCCAACGCTTCCTGCATCTGTACTTTCAGTTCGGTCGCCAGTGCTTTGACTGTGGCACCATCCCGATCAGCGAGATTGTGGATGGCATCCAACTTGAAGGACATGGCTGCAAGAACGGGTCCAAGTCCATCATGGAGATCGCGCCGCAACCGCCGCCGCTCTTCTTCGCGGGTAGTCACCAGCCGCTCACGGGAACGCTGCAAATCCTGTGTCAGGCGAACATTGTAGGCAGCGACACCTGCCTGCCGGGCGATGGTTTCCAGCAGCCTCCTGTCGCTCTGTGAAAACACCTCGTCTGGCGCACGCGGCGCAAGGATCATCTGACCGATTGCCTCTAGCTGATACACCAGTGGCAGGATTTCCATCCTCTCTTTGCTCTGCGAACCAACCACCGGGGAGCGTCTATATTCGGCAGCAATGGGAAACTGTTCGCCTTCCTTCAGTGCGATTGCCACGTAAGGTAATTTGAGCGCCTCGGCGACAGTCTCCGCGATGGTTGGCAGGACAGATTGCGATTCAGCCACAATTTCGAGTTGTTCTGACAGACGGCCTAATACCGCGTAGGGGGCATCACGTTCCCCATACATCAGCCGGTTCACACTGCGCTGCAAGCGTTCTTGCAGAGGTTGAAAAGAGATGGCAATAATGCCCGTCCCGAGAAGGGAAACCGGCAGACTGCTGCCTGTCTGGAGAAGATTTCCCAATGCCCCAACGATCACGACGTACAGAGCCACAATGAGAGCAGTCAGCAAGCCATAGACCAACGCACGATTGACAAGGATGTAAATACCCCATAATCGGTAGCGCAGTATAGCGACCCCGGTAGCAATAACAATATTGATCAGGATCAGATCAGTGAACACAATGGATAGTTCTTGGGTTAGCGGATTATCCCCCCAGATCCACCACGGAATGCCACTCAGAATGCACCCTACAATCACTGTGACTCCTGCAACTGCCAGCACTTTTAACTGCGCCCGCTCTATCCCTATTGCGTTCCGATAGCGGACCACAATTGAGGCAATTGAACCCAGTACGCCCACCAGCACAAACGGAGCAGCCGCTATCATCAAAATATTTAGCGCCTCTGTGCTGCCAGAAATACCATAGGGATTGGGTGTCCGAATTCCCACCTCGGCAAGCGAATCCGGATAGAATGCCAGACCAAACATGTACGCAGCGATACCCAATCCCGCTGCCCAAGCAATCGGACGCCAACGCAAGGATAGAAATCTCCCGTCCGGGAACAGGAGTAGGGCAAATGTGATGGGCAGCAGCGCATTCGGAATCCATATCCAAATACTGAACCAGCGCGCCAACGCCCCGCCCGGTATCGGCATGACAAGCTCACTGTACAATGCGTAGCCCGCCGACAGCATGTTCAACGCACTGAGAAACCCGATGGTACAGAAGATCCAGCCGATGGGATTGTGTGGATGACGCGATGCGACCAACGCGCCGACCACGCAGTAGGTCAGGGTCAGCAGCGGTGTGAAGAACTGGTGGCTAAAGGTCACGCCCCGTCCACTGACAATTAGCGCAAGGATGCTAATGATCAGTCCAGTCATGACCACAAGAACGGCTATCACCGCAATTGACCAAGACAGACGTCGGGCAGTTCGCTGGCTCATAGTCGCTTTCATCCGAATTCTTCCGTGTTCAAACTCATGTCTCATGGTATCACAAACCGCTGCCAGATGATGTTATCACGCTGCCTATGCCTTACTCCTTGAACAGGTCAGCCCAATAACATGGATTATGGGTGGTGCGGGACGAGCCTTATCCTCGCAATGGATCGGGCGATATATTACGTGTGCTTCCCCCGGTATCCGAGAAGTCGTCCAATGGGGGCAAAGCCCATAATCACGAGTTGAACGAATCGTGGCGGCTGTGTCACACGGATGGCGTTGTCGTACTCCCTCATCAAAACTGCCATGAGGAGTGGATTGGGAAGCCCCTTCTGGTTCAGTTTCCCTGCTCTGGCAAGTGCGAAATAGGTGTCGAAGAAATCCTCAATGTTGAGTGCCGGGCGAAACTCTTGGACGGCGTGCGATTCTTCATCACTGCCACTCCAGAAATAGTGTGGAACATTAGGCGGAATAACCACCGTCTCGCCAGCGCGTACCAACTGCTCTTTACTGGCGATACTGAAGTGCAGCGAACCGGTGACTATTTCACAGCGGCTCTCTTGATATGGATGCACATGCTCTGGCTCAGGGGGGCTTTGCGCCGGATGAAATGTCTCCATGCGAAGGAGTTTTCCGCCTGTATCCGCCGCGGTTTGGAGAAATACTGTCCGCTGCCCAGTACGCGGATTAAGGGTTTCACTACCTGACTTAGCCATGAATTTCCTCCTGTGAACAATCGGTTACCCTACCAGCAGCGCGATTCCAATAAGGAGCGGTGCTGCATGATGGAGTGCGGGAAAGTAGATGTTGCGGCGGCTGAAGACGATCA
>JACSRJ010000154.1 GCA_014879835.1 Anaerolinea sp. | reverse complement strand
CGGTGCAGCAGCCGCCCTGCAGCGCCTCTGTGTTAGATTCAGAACCACTGCGGGCCACTGTGCAAGGCAGTCTGCGCCTTGATCCGAACGCTGAAGTGGTTGCCGATCTGAAGATTGTGCCCCAAGACCCGTTTCAGTTGAACCATTTGCGCCTGTTCTGCCCGACCTTCAAAGAGGAAGTGCTGCGCGAGGAGCCAATCTTTTGGACAGCGCTCAGCCGCACCGGAGGGCTTGAGCTGTCGATCCCACTGCGAGTCGGCTACAGTGCCCAAAACACCGTCGAATTAAGCGGGCCTACCAATGGCGCCTTGCGTGGGGTGCTGCTCACAGAAATCGCCGTCAACCGTTAAGCTTCATGCCCTCATTCCGTGGCTTCATCCCAAATAAGCCGCGATCACTTTGGGGTCTTGACGCAGATCGAGGGCTTTGCCCTCATAGGCAATCACGCCCCGCTCAAGGACGTAGGCATAATCTGCAAGGGCCAGTGCCTTACGGGCATTTTGTTCCACCAACAGGATAGGCGTGCCGCTGTTCTTGATAGCGTTGATGATCCGAAATATTTCGTTGACCAGCAGAGGGGCAAGCCCCATACTAGGCTCATCAAGCATCAGCAGTTTGGGGCGCATCATCAACGCCCGCCCTACCGCAAGCATCTGCTGTTCCCCCCCGCTGAGTGATCCTGCCTTTTGGCTGCGCCGCTCCTTCAGGCGGGGGAAGCGTTCATAGACCCCGTCCATATCACTCCCGATCTGGCGGCGATCCCGACGGCGGTATGCGCCCAGCGAGAGATTCTCCTCAACGGTCATAGTGGCGATTACCTGCCGTCCTTCAGGAACCTGAACCAGCCCCAGTGCGGTGATCTGGTCGGCACGCCAGCCTGAAATGTCCCGATCTTCAAAATAAACCGCGCCCCGTGCGGGTTTGATCAGCCCACTGATCACGTTGAGGGTGGTGCTTTTGCCTGCGCCGTTGGCCCCGATTAGACTCACCACCTGACCGCGTTCCACTTTTAGTGAAATCCCGTGCAGGGCCTCAATCGCCCCATAACCGGCCGCAACCTGATCCAACCGCAGGAGCATCTTACCCTTCCTCGCCTAAGTAGGCTTCAATCACTAAAGGATTGTTCTTGATCTGGTTGGGCGTTCCATGCGCGATGATCTGCCCAAAATTGAGTACATAAATCTCATCACACACCTGATGAATGAGCGCCATATCATGCTCGATCACCAGCACAGCCAACCCCTTTTGACGCAGTTCTAAAATCTCTGTCCCTAGGGCCTCGGTTTCGATGGGATTCATGCCCGCGGTCGGCTCATCGAGCAGCAGCAATTTGGGACGGGTAGCGAGGGCACGGGCCATTTCCAGACGGCGCTGATCGCCGTAGGGTAAAGCCCCGGCACGCTGTGACGCTTTGTCGCTCAGTTCAAACTGGGTCAAAAGCGCCCCGGCACGCTGTTGGAGCAGTCGCTGTTCAGCCCGAAACCCCGGCAAAGTGAGAACGGAGCCGAGGATCGAGGAACGTCCAAGCCCATGCTGGGCCACGATCAGGTTTTCGAGTACAGTCATTTCCCCAAAGAGGCGAATATTCTGATAGGTGCGCGAAATCCCAAGTTGGGTGATGCGGTGGGGCGGCATCCGTTGAATGGCTCTGTCCCCAAAATAGATTTGACCCTCAGTGGGGTGGGCCAAGCCGCTGATCGCATTGATCAGGGTGGTTTTTCCTGCCCCGTTAGGGCCGATCAGACCGATCACCTTCCCAGCGGGTACATTCAAGGACACACGGTTGAGTGCGGTTAACCCCCCAAAACGTTGGGTGACATCACGTATTTCGAGCATCAACCGCCCCCTTGCACTGCGCCGGAGCGCCTTCCACGCAGACGCACCCACAGACGATTCCATGCGGCAGGGTTGATCAAGCCCCCCGGCAAGTAGATAATGACCGCGAGCAGCAGCACCCCGATCAGCACCCCGCGAAACTGTTGAGAGAAGCGCAGTGCCTCCGGCAAAACACGCAGCCCAAATGCGCCAAAAATGGGCCCAAAAAGGGTGGAAGTGCCCCCTAGAACGGCATAGGCCAAGATGTTTACCGCCTGCGTGAAGCCGTAATCATTGGGTTTGATGGCGCGGGCCAAAAAGGCATCAAAAACACCCGCCAAACCTGCCAACGCTGCGCTGAAGACGAAGATCATGACCTTCACATAGACCACATTAATGCCCATAGTGGCGGCGGCCCGTTCATCTTGACGGATCGCGGCCATGGCACGCCCAAAACGTGAACGGTGCAGACGGTAAATCAGGAAAGCAACCACTGCCAATACAAGAATCAACTGCCACGTTTGGGCCAGCTTTTCGATACCGCTGATGCCTGCGCCGCCATTGGTGATCACCAGATTGGGCTGCCCAGTGACTCCCTGAGCGATCTTGTCAAAGTTGATGATCATGATGCGCACCACCTCCCCAAAGCCGATGGTGGCAATAGCAAGGTAAATATCCTTGAGGCGTAGCACAGGCAGCCCGATAGGTAGGGCGATCAGGGCACAGGCGAGGGGGGCGATCACCAGTGCCCCTTCGAGAGGAACGCCCAAATACTTCCACAGCACCGCGCTGATATAGGCCCCAATGGCCAAAAAACCCGCGTTGGCAAGCGAAAACATGCCTGTCACCAAGGTCAGGTAGATGCTCAGACCAAGAAGGGCATCACGGAGCATAAATTGAAAGACGGTTTCTTGATAGGCGTTAAGCACGGGTCTGTTCCTTCTGCCCGATCAATCCCTGAGGACGCACCAGAAGCATTAAAAAGAGGATCAGAAAGACTACCGCGTCACGGTAATCACTGCCCCCAACGGCCACACTGAAGCGCTCCAACCCGGCAACCCCAAAACCGCCCAAAACTGCGCCGGGAATGCTGCCCATCCCGCCCAAGACGATGGCGGTTAAGCCCTTAAGGGCCACTTGATCACCCATGAAGGGTAGGATCGAGTTATAGGTCAGTCCGTAGAGCACCCCTGCAATCCCTGCCAGCGCCCCTGCAATAAAAAAAGTGCTGGCGAAAATGCCGCTCACATTGACCCCAAGCAGGCTGGCGGTGCGCTGATTAAAAGCGACAGCACGCATGGCCTGCCCCAGACGGGTGCGCAAGACCAGAATATTGAGCAGCACCATCAAAATCAGGGCGGTGATCAGCACGATCACCTGAATGAGTGTGACCCGAAAGGGCAGCCCTTGAATAGCCCCAGAGGGCAAAATATCAAAGGGGAAACGGCGCGGGTCTGTACCAAAGGTAAGCTGAGAAAGGCTCACCAGCAGCGCAGAAGCCCCAATGCTCACAATCAACTGGGAAATGCGCGGGGCATTTCGGCGGCGCAAGGGGCGAAATGCCAAAAAATCGAGGGCTACAGCGATCAACCCTGCCCCCACCATCGCCACTGGGAACGCCAGCAGCAGGGGCAGTTTGATCTCAGTCACAGTGATCAGCCCCAAAAAAGCGCCCCACATAAAAACGGCGCTGTGAGCTAGATTGAGCACCCCTAAGATGCTAAAAACCATCGCATAACCAAGCGCAAAAAGACTGTAGATTGCGCCCAGTGAGATGGCATTCACAACTTGCTGAAGAAATTCGTTGGAGATCATGAAATGCGGCTTTTTTTGTTGATAGGGGACAGCGCGCTAAAAGAACCCTCGCCAAGGAGAGCCAAACCGGTGCGTGAGGTGTCACCCTCACGCACCTACCCAAACAACTACACGGAACCGCTCTTAAAGCGTAGGTGGTTACAGCAGGGAGGGTTTCTGACCCTCCCCGCTGCGAGACTCAAACTTAGTTCGACTTGGTGGGCTCCATCGTGGGTTCCATGGATTCGCCCATAACCGCAGCCAGCACCGCGAACTTGCCGTCCTTAACGATCTGCGCAATAGGATCATGCACCGGATCGCGGTTTTCGTCAAAGCTGAAAGTCCCCAAGGGGCTTTCAAAGTCCTTGATTGCAGCCAGCGCATCGCGCACCGCTGCCCGATCCACGGAGTTAGCGCAGCGAACCGCCGTTGCCAGAAGCCACGCACCGGTGTACGCCTGCGCCGCGAATTGGTCGGGGCTGGCGCTGTGCATCTTGTTGAAAGCTTCGGCAAAGGCCACACTGGAAACGGAGGGATTGGGGTTGCCTAGATTCCACGCACCACCAACGATCAGCCCTTCGGCTGCGGCGCCTGCATCACGCAGCACTGCCGGGGAGTTAAAGCCGTTACCGCCGATGATCGGGCCCATGAAGCCCAACTGCTGGCGCGCCTGAAGGATGATCGGTACTGCTTCCTGAGCCAATGCTGAGACCACAATGGCGTCCGGCTCACCGCTGATGATCTTGGTGAGCTGTGCGGTGAAATCCACATCACCACGCGCAAAGGTCTCCTCGGTCAGAATTTCGATCCCGTTTTCGGCGAGCGCTGCTTTAAAGACCTCGTAACCGCTCTTGGTGAAGTCGTCGTCGTTTCCGTAGAGGATACCGACCTTCTTTAAGCCCAACAGTTCGGCCGCCTGTTTGACTGTGCCGGGGATCACCTTACCTTCGGGCAGGCTGTTGCGGAAGATAAAATCACCCATCTGGGTGATACCAGCAGCGGTATTGCTTACCGCGAGGACGGTGGTTTTGTTTTCCTGTGCCACCGGATCAGCCGCAAAAGCGGAACTGGAGAGGGTGGGGCCCAGCACCGCGACCACATTGTCCTGCGTGACCAGTTTGGTCATGGCAGCCGTGGCCTGATTGCGGTCACCCGCATCATCTTCAAAAACCACAACCATCTTGGAGCTGCCCAGATACCCGGAAGCGTTGATCTCCTCAACGGCAACCTGAACCGCTTTTTGCTGCACAGTGCCATAAACGGAAGTGCCGCCGCTCAGCCCAAAGACCGCACCAAAAACCACATCTGCGGGCAGTTTATCCGGGGCCGCACACGAATCCCAGAAGCCCAGAGGGGGGCGATCATCTTGTGCTTGTAAGGCAATGCCGGGAACAGCGAGCACCAATGCCAACACAAGAGAAAGCATCAATAATGTCTTCTTATTCATCATTACGCTCCATCGGGAAAGTTGATCCAAACATCATTATAGCGCAGGGAAAATGTGACACAACTTACGCCCCCCACCCCGCGATGATGGTACAATGGGCGCCGCTTCGGATTTCTGTAGACCGCAGGGAAGGCATGGCAAAACAAAACAAATCCCCCAAGTTTTATGTTGTCTGGAAGGGACGCAAACCCGGAATCTACGACACATGGGCAGCCTGTGAGGCGCAGGTCAAGGGTTTTGTGAACGCCCAGTTTAAGGCGTTTGACAGTAAAGCTGCGGCGGAGGAGGCTTTCCGCGGTAAGCTTGATGATTACAAGGGTAAACCGACCCAAAATGTGGTGCAGGATTATCTGCTTCTGCCTGATCCTCCGATTCTACCCAGTCTGGCAGTGGATGCGGCCTGTTCGGGCAACCCCGGTGATCTGGAGTTTCAGGGCGTGGACACCCAGACCCGTCAAGTGATCTTCAAACGCGGACCCTTCCCCGAAGGCAGCAACAACATTGGTGAGTTTTTGGCGCTGGTGCTGGCCCTCATACACTGTCAGCAACACAACCTGAACGTACCCATTTATTCGGATTCGATCACGGCTATCGCGTGGGTGCGGGACAAACGCTGCAAAACCGAACTGCCCCAAACCCCCCGCAACGCACCTGTTTTTGAGATGATCCAAAAAGCGGAGCGGTGGCTTCAGGAAAACACCTACCCGAACCCGATCCTCAAGTGGCGTACTGAAGACTGGGGCGAAAGCCCCGCTGATTACGGACGAAAGGCATAAACCGAGGGTGACGAACGCACACACTTCAGCCCATCTGCGTGGGGCGATTTATGGCATTGGCGCAGCGTCAATCTGGGGGGGGATGTATGTCGTCAGCGATGAACTGCTCAAGGTATACCCGGCCTTTGTGCTGCTGGGGATTCGCCTGTTTATCGGGGCGATCACGCTGCTGGTGTTGGGTCGATTGACCAGTGCGCCGCTGCCTGCTTCTCGCGCTGATCTGTTTAAGCTGTTGGGAGTAGGTATAGTAGGGTTTGGAATCAGTGTGGGGGCGCAGTTTGTGGGAACACAGCTCTCAACCGCAATCAATGGTGCCGTCCTGACCAGCGCTTCGCCTGCATTCATCCTGATCTTCGCAGCACTGCTGCTGCGCGAACCGCTCACCCTGCGCCGGATCGCAGCGGTGGGTTTGGCGTCCGTTGGGGTGCTGGTGGTCCTTGATCTGTCTCAGTTTCAACTCACTGGGGGCAATGGCGGCTCCGATCTGCTGGTGGGTAATCTGACCCTCGTATTTGCGGCACTCACATGGGGGGCCTACTCGGTGTTGGTGCGGCAGGCTTCGAGCAAGTATCCGACGCTTACCGTGACCACCTTTGCACTCGTTGGCGGTTTGGGCTTCTGCCTACCTTTAGGGCTGTTCGAACTGCGCGATACCTCCCTGCCCCTGCTCACCTTTAATCATCTTTTAGGAATATTATATCTAGGGGTGGTCTCAACCGCGGGCGCGATGTGGCTTTGGAACCGGGCCTTTGCCCTTGTAGAGGCAAGCACTGCCAGCCTATTCTTTTTTGCGCAGCCGCTTGTTGGGGCGATCTTATCGAACCTGCTTCTGAGTCAGGCGATCACCCCACAGTTGGTGATTGGGGGAAGCCTGATCGCCCTTGGTGTGCTGATTGCGCTTACCGAACCGGGATAAAAGGGTGGATTTAGGGGCCGTCCCAAACCTTGCACCTGCCTTCACCCGGTCGTATAATCCCCTGTGGCGCTGTACGCCTCAAAATTTAAGATCACACAATCAGGTAACTCCCGCTTGAATCTCTCCCTAGTCCTGAAACGTTCACGCCGTGGAGGGCGTCAGCTTGCGACGCTCACCTTGGCGATCTGTCTGGTGACGGGCTTTTTTGCCCTTTCTCCCCTGTACATCCGAGCGATGGTGCAGTCTGGCTTGCAGTACGAGATCGGACGTCTTGAAGAAAACGACCGCACCCTAACCTTGATTAGCCCGACGCCCTT
Organism: Anaerolinea sp.; assembly: GCA_014879835.1. Lineage (GTDB taxonomy): Bacteria > Chloroflexota > Anaerolineae > Aggregatilineales > UBA2796 > UBA2796. The sequence continues at coordinate 30,245 of JACSRJ010000154.1, read as the reverse complement.
TGCCCCCTCCGCATGGGAGATGGTGAATCGTTATCTAGGAGACCTCAACGGTGGTTTAACCCGAATCGCCCGTTCGGGTTCAGCTTTTGGCGGCTTTGATTACCTCTACGGTGAACCCACGACGGAGTTAAGCGGGCGTTCGGCTTATGCCAACCATGTGTACGCTTTCTCCAACCTGACTCAATTGGTGCGGGTGGTCAAGGGACGCTTCCCGGAGCGGCTCGCCCCGCCCAATGATCCCGCCCGCACTGCGACCAGCGAACAAGACGCGGTTGATAAGGGTTTGGGCATGTATTCGGTGGGCGAAGTTGAAGCGGTGATCACCCCAACGGTTGCTAAAAAAAGCGGTTACGAGTTGGGCACTCGTTTTGCCATTGGTGAGTCCTCAGCCTCGCGGGTAGTGGTGGTAGTGGTGGGCATTGTGGAGCCGATGAACCCCAATGATCCCATCTGGGAAACCAACCGTCGCGCCCTCGAAGGTGAGGAGATTGAGATCGGACTGACCGACCGGGCGTATCAGGTGGGATTCATGGTCACGGAAGGCGCTTACACTGACTGGGTAGCGCAAGCAACGACCACCAATCGCCGTGAGAACAATAACTATGTGTGGCTGATCAACCTTGTGCCCGAAGCGATCACCGCTGACAACATCCTTGACACCCAAAGTCAAATGCGTGAATTGGTGGCACGGTTGGCGGCAGAGTACCCCGGTTTAACCGACTTCAACCCCGTGCTTCGCACTTTGAACGCTTATATTGGGTTAGTTGGGGCGGCAGAACCCACCGTGATCTTGCTCTCTGGGGCAGTGTTGGTGATGATGCTCTTCCATCTGGTGACGACCGTAAGCCTGATTCTGGAACAGCAGCGCGAAGAGTGGGCGGCCTTAGCAAGCCGCGGCGCAAGCGCTTTTCAACTGGTGCTTTTGCAGGCCCTGACTATGTTCATCCTATGCCTGATCGGGTTTGGGGTGGGCCCATTTTTGGCACTGCTCATCCTTCACCTGCTGCTGATCGGCAGTCCTCTCGTGGCGGCGACTGGTGGAGCACTGCCCATCGGGGGCATTCCCTCACATGCCTTTGCCCTGAGTGGGATCGCAGCGGCGGCGGCATTGGTAATGCTCACTTGGCCGGCCTTCAGCGCGGCACGACGCAGCCTTACCCAGTTCAAACAGATTGTGGCCCGCCCGCCAGAAAAGCCGCTTTGGGCACGTTACGGCTTTGACCTGATCTTGATCCTAGTGGGTTTGGGTTTCATCGCCCGTCTGCTCTTTTTCATTGAAGGTGATTTAGGCAGCACTTTGGGATTGTTGTTTAGTAATCCGGGCGTATTGATCAATCTGCTGTTGGACAGCGCCACCCGTTTGGGTGGTCTGGCTGATCCCCTTAACCTACTTGGCCCAGCGCTTTTGTTGACGGGTATTGCCCTGTTATGGCTGCGCTTTTTCCCTTCTTTAATGCGTCTGTTGGGAGCGCCTCTACGCCAAGGACGGGGACTGACCGCGCCGCTCTCGGCGTGGACGGTGGAACGTGACCCCGGACACTATGCCCAGTTGGTGCTGCTCTTGATCGGGACGCTGGCACTGGGCACGGCGGCGCTGGCGCTGAGCGCCACCCGTGATGCTGGCACATGGAAACAAGCGCAGTTTGAGACGGGTGGAACCGCACGACTTGATCTTGATCCTTTTAGCGGGGGGGCGACTGACCAGACGGTATGGGCCCAACTTCCGGGGGTGACGGGCGCTGCCTCTGTGATCAGCTACCAGTCGGCGCAGCGGGCAGGCTACACCCAGTATGCTCTGGCGGGGATCGATCCAACACAGGTAGGCGCGATATTCCCCGCCCTTCAAGAGACCGTTTTTCCCCTGACTACAGCCGAGGTGATCAGCCGCCACGATTTTAACCGCCGCAGTCGCAAAGTGGAGCAGATCATCATTTACCCGGTGATCCTCTCCGAAAAGATGGCGGTTGAAGAAGGCCGCGCCTTTCGGCAGGATCGACTACCCTTGAAGGTGGGTAATGAGGCGGTGCTTGATCTGCTGCTGCCTGATAACACCCGCCATCCCATCTATTATTATGTGGTGGGGATCGTGCGTGATTTTCCTTCACTGGGGGCGGATCAGGAGTTTATGATCCTGAATGCCCATCACCTGTTAGCGGCGGTCAACAGCAATCTCACCCTTGCGCCGCAGTACCGGGCGCTGCCCAATCAGGTATGGCTGGAACTGTCAACCCGCGAGCCTTCCCAAGCGCTGATCGAGTCCCTCAACGGGGTTCAGGGGGTGACTCATCTTGTGTATGCTTGGGATCGGTTTAACGAACTGCTCCGTGAACCTCTGCCCGCAGCCGTAGCGGGGATGTTGTTTGCCGGATTTTGGGTGTCGCTCATCCTGAGTCTGCTCGATTTTGGCTTTTATCTGGCGGTCACAGCGAAACGGCGTTCGCTCGGATTCGCCGTGCTGCAGGCACTGGGTTGGAACGGGCAGCGCATCTGGGCCCAGTTGGTGGCAGAACAAACAGTGCTGGTGATCCCGGCACTGATCGTTGGGGTGATCCTCGGTGGGGCACTGGCCTATGTGATCCTGCCCTTTTTACGCCTGCTTGGAGGCGTGACCCTGATCCTGCCACCGGGCAATCTGGCGGCGCTGCTGCTCACGCTGCTGGCAGGTTTTGGGGCGCTCACCTTGGGGGCCGCGTGGTGGTTACGACGCTTAAATATCAACCGGGTGCTGCGACTCGGCGAGGAATGATCGGGACGGATTGAGAGAACATGACGGATACACCAAGTTTTATCGAGTGTGAGAATCTGGTAAAAATCTACAAAGTGGCTGATCTGGAAGTGGTCGCTTTGCAAGGGGTCGATCTGCGTATTGCTCAAGGTGAGATGATGGCGCTAGTGGGGCCTTCGGGGTCGGGCAAGTCCACCCTGATGAACATCCTCGGCGGGCTGGATACGCCCACTGCGGGGCGGGTTACGGTGGGCGAGAACAATTTGCTTGATCTCAATCGGCGTGAGCAGGTGATCTACCGCCGCCGTGAAGTCGGTTTTGTGTGGCAGCAAACCGCCCGTAACCTGCTCACCTACCTGAGCGCCATTGAGAATGTAGAACTGCCCATGGCGCTAGATGGGGTGGGGGCAGGTGAACGTCGCCAGCGGGCCCAGCAACTGCTGGAGCAGGTCGGCTTGGGGCATCGCCTGACCCATCGCCCAGATCGGCTTTCGGGCGGGGAACAGCAGCGGGTAGCGATTGCGGTGGCCATGGCCAACCGCCCCCGACTGTTGTTGGCGGACGAACCCACCGGTGAGGTGGACAGTGAAGCCGCTGAGCAGATCTATAAAACCCTGCGCGACTTCAACCGCGAAGCCGGCGTAACCATCATCATCGTCACCCATGATATGACTGTCTCTACCCGTGTAGATCGGGTGGTGGGGATGCGGGACGGGCGCACCAGCATCGAAATTCTGCGCCGTCGGGACGAGGGTGGGCAAACCCTGAGCGAAGATGAATATGTGATCCTAGATCGTGCTGGACGACTCCAACTGCCTCAGGCATACATTGACAAACTGGGCATGGAAGAACGCGCCAGAGTCCGCTTGCAGCAGGATCACATTGGGGTGTACCCAGATCGAGAGGGATCCAATGACCGTTAAAGTGGTAAACCCTGCGCCCAACGGCGCTCATGTTCCCACCCCAGAAGGTGATCCCGTCATTCGGGTGCGCAACCTTGATCACTTCTACCATCTTGAAGGGGAAGATATTCACGCGGTCAATCAGGTTTCGCTGGACTTTCCCGCAGCCCACATGAGCGCCATCGTGGGGCGTTCCGGCAGTGGCAAAACCACGCTGATCAACCTGATCGCGGGTTTGGATACGCCCACCAGAGGTGATGTGTGGATCATGGGCAAACACCTCAACACCCTTGATGAAAAAGCCCGTCTGAAACTGCGCCGGGAGCATCTGGGTTTTGTGTTCCAGAGTTTTGGGCTGCTGCCCCTACTTACGGCGGCAGAGAATATCAGCGTCCCTCTGCGAATGCGGGGTATGGGGCGCAAAGAACGCGAAGATCGGGTGGCGGAAGCACTCGAATGGGTCGGCCTGAAGCGCCGCGCCCACCATCGTCCCTATGAACTCTCTGGAGGCGAACAACAGCGGGTGGCCATTGCCCGCGCCCTTGCAGCGCGTCCGGAGATCATCCTTGCCGACGAACCCACCGGTCAACTGGACAGCCAGACCGGGCGACGAATTCTCGATCTACTGCGTCGGTTGGTGGCAGAACGGGGCGTCACCCTGCTGGTTGTGAGCCACGATCCGATGGTCATGGCCGAAGCGGATATTGTCCACGAACTGCGCGATGGAAAGCTCATTGAGACGCGGATCAAGGGAGGTTAGGGATGACCATTACCATTGTGGGCTTGGGACCCGGCGATCCGGAACTGCTTACCCGGCGGGCGTGGCGGGTGCTGGAAGAAGCGCCCGAAGTCTGGTTTCGGACAGTGCAGCATCCGGGCTTGGAAGTGCTGCCCGTTAAAAATCGGCACAGTTTTGATGATTGGTACGAGCAGGCCGAGGATTTTGATTCCCTCTACCAACGCATCGCCGACGAGATCGTGAACCTTGGCGCACGCCCTGAAGGGGTCGTCTATGCCGTGCCCGGACATCCACTGGTGGGTGAACTGACCGTCTCCTTGATTCTTAAGGGGGCAGCGGCGAGAGGCGTCAAGGTAGACCTGATTGATGGGCTGGGCTTTATTGAGCCGACCCTGACCGCGCTGGGAATCGATGCCCTTGATGGGCTGCAAATCTACGATGCAGTGGATGTAGCCCGGATGCATCATCCACCCCTGAACCCGGACACCCCAGCCCTCTTGGCACAGGTTTACAGTGAAGCCGTTGCCAGCAATACCAAATTGACCCTTGTGAACCAATACCCTGAGGATCATGAAGTGGTGCTGGTGCACGGGGCAGGCACCTCAAACCCAGTGTTGGAACGCATCCCGCTCTATGAAATGGATCACAGTGACCAGATCAGTCATTTAACCTCACTCTATATCCCCCCCCTCAAACGTAAGGGCAGCTTCGAGTACTTTCAAGAGATTGTGGCTCACCTGCGCGCCCCGGAAGGCTGCCCGTGGGATCGTAAACAAACCCACGAGTCGCTGCGCGCTTACCTGCTGGAGGAGACCTACGAAGTCCTTGAAGCCCTCGACGCAGGCGACTACGACGAGATGTACAAGGAGATGGGTGATCTGCTCTTGCAGATCGTACTCCATACCCAGATCGCCACGGAGGCAGGCGCCTTTCAGATGGTTGATCTGATCGCCCATGTGTGCGAGAAGATGATCCGGCGCCACCCACATGTGTGGGGTGACGTGGAAGTACACGGTGACGCTGAAAAAGTTCTGGATAACTGGATACAGATTAAAAAACGCGAGAAGAGCACAACGGGCGAAGATGAAACGCCTAAGTCCGTCCTTGATGGGGTGCCTAATGCTTTGCCAGCGCTTGCCTATGCCGCCAGCATCAGCAGTCGGGCAGCGCGGGTGGGCTTTGAGTGGGACAAGGTAGAGGATGTGGTGGCCAAGCTCCATGAGGAGATCAACGAACTGTTCGCCACCCGCGACCCCAAACACCGGGCAGAGGAGTTCGGGGATGTGCTCACGGTGTTGGTCAATCTTGCCCGCTGGTGGGAGATTGACCCTGAAGCCGTTATGCGTGAGGCCACCCAGAAGTTCGTGCGGCGCTTTAGAGGTATCGAAGCACTGGCCCGAGATCAAGGCAAACGTCTTGAAGAAATGACCCTCGCCGAGATGGATGTATTATGGGATCAGGTCAAGGCATCCGAAAAAAAGGGGTAAAGGCATGTACGTTCCCGGCTGGCGTGGACGTGATCCGAATCAAAAAGTCCGAAAGCTGACCAAAAATGAGCGCAAAAAGCTAGATGCATACCTCAAGGCAAAAAGCCGCCAAACCCGGCAGGGGTGTATTGGTTTGGTGGTGGGGGGGGTGGGCGCAACCCTCCTGTATTCGCTAATTGTGGCCGTTGTGCCCGCCTTTGCTCAATCGGTGGCGCGGGGAACGTTTGTATTTTTGGCGCTGGTGATCGTGGTCATCTGGGCAAGCCTGCCCGACATCCGTCAGCAGATGCGCAAGATGAACACCCCCTTTATGGCGCTGTTTGGGGCGTTGTTAGGTACCTTCACGACCGCTATCGGATCGGCCTTTCTGATCCGAAACAACCTCCCTCAGGACAACCGCGACGCAGGCATGGCAATCACGGGCTTGATCGTGGGGGTGATCACCTTCTGGGCACTGTACGGTGCGCTCACGGTGGGAATCAAACAAACGCTTGCCGATCTGGGACGGATTCTGATGCTGCCCCTAACTGTGCTGCGCCGAAACCGCGCAGAGGAAGCAGCCAAACATGATCCGGCCCTGATCGCCTCTGAAAACGCCATGCGTCGCGCCGAATACACCCCCGCTGAAGATGCGCCCGAAGTGGTTGATATTGGGATCGTCACTGAGCAGGAACTCTATAGAGGGCGGCAGATTCCGGCGGATGTGAAGACGGTCCAACCTTCGATCACCCTTGAATCGCCTCAACGCCTCGAAAATCAGCGGCTGATCTTTGAAGTCTTTGACAACGATAATGTCCTCCGCCATACCCAAGTGGCCGGGGTGACCCTGCGTGAAGGTGAAACCGAGATCAGGATGCCCAAACCCTTGCGCTTTGCTGATTTTGAGGATTCCAGTTTAAGTGGCAGTTGGACTATCCTGATCCGCCTCAATGATTTGCCCGTTGCTATTCACCGCTTCCGCCTCAGCCTCACCCACGAGATTATCGCCCGCGAGGGCATCAGCGCAGACGGTGAGATCAGCGCACGGCTGGCCCGGCTGATGGACGATGATAAAGAGACCGAGATTTCCCTTGCGGAACTTCTCAACGGCGAGAAAAAGACGCAGCACAAAGACTAATTGACAGCCCCAGAGTCTGCTACTTCTGGGGCCCCTATGCCCAAATCAGTTTTTGCCTTCAAGGATTTGTACCGTCCCCTTTAAGCCATCAACCCTCACCCAATCGCCCGTTTTGAGTCGGCTGGTGGCATCAGTGCATCCCACCACTGCGGGCACTCCCAATTCACGGGCGACCACCGCGGCGTGGGAGAGAGGTGCGCCCACATCGGTCACGACTGCCGCAGCGCGGGGGAAGAGTGGTGTCCAGCCGACGTTGGTGGTGGTGGTCACCAACACTTCACCGGACTCCAACAAATGACCATCTGCTGCATGTTCCAAAACCCGCACCTTACCCTCTACAACCCCTGCCGCACCTGCAAAACCAACGATCACTTTGGGGTCTGAAGGGGGTGGGAGCGTTCCCAAATGGGCGTCAAAGAGATCACTGCGGCGGTTGGCATCAGCCGCCCACGCAAAGGGATCAAAACGTCCGCTGATGATCGGCGGATACGGAGGCAAAGCCCGATACCGCTCATAGGTGGCGCGGCGTGCAGGGATATACTGGCAGGGGCGCATGTCACCCGCCAAAGCACCCAACACCTCCTCAAGAGTGAGGTGGAAAATGCCATTGTCCTTTAGATCGAGCAGTTCCCCAGCCCGCAGGGCCCACAGGCGAATCACCCCCATGACACGGGTGGCTTCTGAACGGGCAGCCTCACGCTGTGCTGCCAGATGGGCCGTTTTATCCAGCGCTTTTCGGATCGAATCCACTTTCTTTGGGTGCTTTGCTGCTAACCGCTCCCATGCAGCTGCAAAATTCGAGCGTTGTTTGTTCAGCAGCCCTTCCACATCAACTGGGGATTGAGCAAGACGGGAAAGCTGCTCATCAAGCCACTGTGGGTCTTCAAGTGGTTGTGGGTAGATGATGTTAAACTCATTGGGACAGCGGTGCCCATAGGTCTCAAGGTATGTTTCCCGGCTGATCTCCCCTTGTGCCACTTTTTGTAGGTTCACCACGGGCCCAAGACTATCCAAAAACTCCGTCCCGCCGAGGTTGGAGACCAGTGCATTAGCGTCCGCTTCCCCAACCAATTTGGCTAGTTTCGCCTCCAACTGTAACCGATTATCGGCGTTGGCGACGCTGGCCATGGCTGTGCCAAAGGTGTAAAAAGGCATGATCTCATCCCGCCACAAGGCCGCCAATGCCAAAGGATCACTCACCGCCTTGATCTGGGGTCTCAGGTTACGGCACCATGATGGAGACTTCGCCACAAATTCGGGGATACGTTTACGCTGCTGGGTCATCCGTCTTACACTGCGTAAGTAGGTCGGGACAGCACCACTCAACGTCTTCCACAAAGAATAGGGCATGAGCGGCACCTTAACTTCAGCCGGAATGCGCCCCCACCACTGGGAGGTATAGTGAACCAGTTTCTCCACATTCATGCCCGGCAGCCGGGTGAAAGGCGCGACTTGTACCGTGATATTGAAGTACAGGCGCCCCCCGATGCAGCCAGATGCCCGATAGCGATCCGACCACCACTCCCCGTACCCCTGCCCCCACAGATCCCCTATGGTTGCAGTGAGTAAAGGCATGACGTCGGGTTGGATTTCGGCAGCATTGCCATTTGACCACAAAAAATCGCCCCTCAGGGAGTCGTTCCACTCCCCAGTAGCGGGATTAAACCCTCTTAGGCTCGAAATGGGGCGCGATTGGACGATGGATACCTTGCCCCCCGCAATCACCCATTCAATATCCTGAGGTGCGGAGGAATCGCGGTCGAGGCGCTCACATAGATTGTATAAGCGCCGCGCATAGGGCTTTAGCTCTGGTGGGCCTTGATAACTGCCCCGGGGGCGCTGGAAGGTGAAGGGCTGCGCATTGGCCTCGCCCGAAACCAGTTTCTCACCCCCACCGCGCACAAAATTACCGCTCATGTGCATCAGGTTTCCGCTTACCGGATCAGCGGTGAAGATCACCCCGGCATAGTCAGCGCGTATAAATTCCTGCACCACGACCGCAACAGGCTGAAATGTGTTGATGCCTTGTGCTTGCAGGTACGCCTGTACCCGCTCAGATTTTGCCGATACGCGCACGGTACGAATGGCACTCAGAATATCTGCGTCACTTTCCACATTCAGAACGCTCTCAAACTCCCCCGCAAATGATGCCTGTGCGGAGTCTTCACTGAGCGCAGAGGATCGGATACAGAAGATCAGTCCGGGTATACGCTGGCGCATCCGTGCCAAGGATGCCTGCACCTGTACCCATGCTTCAGGCTTGAGATCATCCTCTGAGAACGCATCTACCGTAATCACAAAGCCGTTGGGGACTGGGTAACGCCTCTGGTACAGGCGTGCCAGCACAGCTCCTTTTCCGCCCACCTTTGGGCCGGCCTCTGGTGGCAGTTCATCAAAAAAGTAGAGCATGTTTTTTGTCTCCTGAAATGATACCCCCATCAGTACCTCAGTTATCGGAGGTCAGCGAGGGCAGCCCACCCTGATACCATGAGGGGTAAGGGGTTATGGGGAGTTCATAGTAAGCTTCGATGATTCGGCGGGCGATAGGAGCCGCAATATAGGAACCCTCGTTGCTGCGTTCGGCGATCACCACCACTGCAATTTCAGGCTCGTCCGCACGTTTGCCCGCAAAGGCCGCAAACCAAGCGTGGGGTAAGCCGCCCGTCTCCGCCGTGCCCGTCTTGCCACAGATGATCGCGCCGCCCTGCCAATCCTTAAACACAAAATAGGCCGTGCCATAGCGGGGATCAGTGGGTACGGCACACATGGCCGCACGAATCCCTTCGAGTACCCCCGGTTGAAAGTTGAAGGTGCCGTTGGCCACAGGTGAAGCCACATAACTAGGAGAGCCGATAATCCCTACCTGTTTAACCAGCAGTGGTTGATAAAGGGTGCCGCCGTTGGCCACCGCCGCCACCATGCGCACAATTTGCAGGGGCGAGACCACAATATCCCCCTGCCCGATGACCGCATTCAGGGCATCACTGCCGCGCCAAGCGCGTCCGGTGGTCTGTACATAGGTACGTGGATCGGGCAGGTTACCGGCGGCTTCGGCAATATCTTTGATTCCGGTGGGCGCGCCAAACCCCATCCGCCGGGCATAATCCGGGAACAAATCGGGGTTGATACTGTTGAGTTCCCAGCCAATGGTCCAGAAGTAGATGTTGCATGACCCGGTTAAGGCCTGCTGAAGGGTGATCGATCCGTGCTGGCGTTGATCGGTGTTAGCGATCCAGTCCTTGCGGGTGCGATCTCCCAAGGGGGTACCGTTCCAGACACCACCGCAGTAGACGCGGGTGTTGAGCTTAAACTCGCCGCTGTCCGCGCCCGCGGCCATGGTCACGATCTTAAAGACCGATCCGGGCGCATACTGTCCCAAGGTAGCCCGGTTGAGGGTTGGTTTGCGGGGATCGTCCGCCCAAGTTTTGATCAATGCGGCCGCATTGGGCAGGGCCGTATTGGGGTTAAAGGCATCCACATTAAAATCCGGGTAGCTGGCGATGGCGAGGATTTCCCCAGTGCGAACGTCCATCACCACGGCCGCACCGCCGGGAGAGTTTTTACCCCAGATCGAGTCTTCCCACGCATCGCGCAGGGCGTTCTGAACCGCCTCCTGAAAATCGCGCTTTAGGGTGAGGTAAACACTCTGGCTGGGGATGGGGGGAATCCGCGCCAGAACCCGGACTTTTGCCCCTAAGCGGATTTGAAGGACAACTTCACCACGCCCGGAGAGGGTGCTTTCCCAGAAACGCTCTATCCCGTCAATGCCGATCATCGCATCCTGACGGTAGCCCCGCGCCAGCCATTCATCAAGGCGTTCGGCAGGGATGCGTCCCACGTAACCCACCACATGCGGCGCAATGCCGCCAGCTACATAGCGCCGCACCGGACGGTTTGCGTACTCTAGGGTGCAGTGCTGCTCGATAGCATCGCGCACCTCTGCAAAACGCACCAGATCGATCTCACCGATCTCGTAGGCAAAGTCACGTCCGGTGGCAGCGGTGAATAATGCTTTCATGCGGGCTGCACTGCGCAAGGGGAAAACTGCGGCGAGGGCCTCAAAACAAGCGTCAGGATTATCGGTGGGATACTTCAAAGTGCGCAGAGTGACCACCAGAATCGCCCCATTCTGATCAGCGATCACGCCGCCATCCCGATCATAGATATTGCCCCGATTGGTGGGGGTATTGGTCACCTCCAGCGCTGCCCCATCTTTGAGTTCGGGGAAGATGTAAGCAGGCGTCCACGCCAGACGCCATCCCTCTGGTGTGACCACAAATTGAAGCACCCGTCCGAGGTCGGAAAAAGCCCCAAAAAGTTCAGTTTCAAAGGTTAGATCGTAGGCAACATCAGCGAATGTGCCTTGATGAAGGGCGCTGGCAAGGGTGTAGTTGAGTCGGAGTAGGGTCATAGTGCGGGCAGCAGCCCGATACTGCTGCTCAAAAGCGTCGCGGGGATAGGCGTCGCGGCTGTTGGTGGTGAGAAGGGCGTACATGGCATCATAGTTCCCGCCCACCCATGCATTGAGAAAATCCGCGGCGGCCCGCCGTGCCGATTCCAGCGGCAGTTGCAATGCAGGCGGAAGGGTGGGCAGGTCTGGGGGGACAGCAGGCGCACTCCCTTGCGGACGACAGCCGATCATGAACAAGATCAGCACTGCTGCCGCAAAGTTCGCTGCTCTGATGCCTTTCACGGTAACCCCATCCTTGAACCGCACCCGTAACATTCGTTAGACTCCTTAAGGGATTATTGTAACCGAACCGGGAGGAGATTCAGATATGCCCCCGACTTTGACCCGCCGTGAGTGGTTTAGTCTCCTGCTTTTTGCGGCCGCAGTGATGATGATCACCAGTTTACCCTACCTGATCGGTTCACAGGCGGCGCGTCCCGGTGAACATTACACAGGGCTGCTGCTGGGCATTGAAGACGCAAACTCGTATCTAGCTAAAATGCGTTTGGGAGCGAATGGGGCATGGCTGTTCACCATGCGGTACACCGCAGAACCCCACACCCCGGCCCTGCTCTTTACGCCTTATCTGCTGATCGGCAAGATCGCAGGGCTGATCGCTCCCCCAACTTCGCCGGCCCATTATGACGCGCTGCTGATGGTCTTTCATGGGGTGCGGTTTCTGTCGGGGATGCTGGTGATCGTGGTTAGCTACCGTTTTTTGGCGGCATTTGTGCGGGTACGGGCCCTGCGCTGGTTAGGTGCGGTATTGGTCAGTCTTGGGGGAGGTTTAGGTTGGCTTTTGGTGAGCACGGGGAACGGCAACTATCTGGGTTGGACACCGGTCGACCTGCTCCTTCCCGAAGGGTACACCTTTTACCTGCTCTATGGGCTGCCCCATCTGGCGCTGGCAAGGGCGGGACTGCTGGTAGGGTTGTTGTGCTTGTTTCAGTCGGCGCGGTGCTTTCGTCCTGATCAATGGCTGCGCTGGTCAATGGTTGCGGGGGCGTGTTGGTTGGTCATGGCCGTGTGTGTCCCCTTTTATGGAGCGGTGCTGGCCCTGATTTTGGGCGCGTGGGGCTTGGGTGTGTGGCTGCGAAGGGGGCGCTTCCCTCTTGATTTGATATGGCGCTGTGCAGTGGGTGGAATTCTGCCGGGAATCATGCTCCTGTACAGCTTGCTGGTGACTGCCACTGAGCCTGTCCTGAAAGCCACCTTTCAGGATCAAAACCTCCTCACTTCGCCACCTCCCATTCATTTTCTCTTTGGTTATGGGCTGCTCACCCTTGCGGCGCTCCCGGCCTTTCCTTGTGTGTGGCAGCGGGGCAAGAAGGATATTCGTTGGATTCTACCCCTTAGCTGGCTGATCATCGCACCCGTGTTGGCGTACTTTCCCATCGAGGTTCAGCGTCGGATGCTTGAAGGAGTCTTTGTGCCCCTGTGCCTGATGTCCGTGATAGGGCTGCGGTTGTGGTGGATCGCACTGCGCCGGGTCACGCAGCGGCGAGCGGGTTGGGTGTGGCGCGCTTTGGCTCTAGGAATCGCGGCAATTAGTTTGGGTACGCCCATTATGACCATGTTGGCTGGGGCTTTTGCGCCTTACAATGAGCAGAATCGTCCTCAGTTTAACGTCTCTGCGGGCGCTGTGGCGATGTTCGAGTGGCTAAACGCCAATACTTCTCCGGATCAGGTGGCCCTAAGCGCCACCCGCGCTTTCAGCAACCGAATCCCTGCATGGACAAACCTCCGATCTTATCTAGGGCATCCAGTGGAAACCCTAGACGCTTTGACCAAAGAAGCCGAGGTGAAAGCTTTTTACGAAGGTCGTATGGAAGCCCCTGAGCGGCAGTCATTTTTTGCCCAGAGGGGGATTCGGTACTGGCTGTTCACGCCTGATGATCCCCCACCGCCGGACGATCTTATCCCAGTGTATGTTAATGAGGCAGGCTACCGAGTGTTTAAGGTGGGAAAGTGATGATCCAACCTATTACGACCCAGACTGTGCTTTGTGATCACTCCACATGAGCAATCTCTGAGGTGTTTGCACCAAATCTTTCAGGAGTCTGGTTGCACGGTAGAATTATGGGTTGATGAACATACAAGCTCAAGCGAGAAAGAAATCTCAATCATGGCTAAACGGGTGCTCATTACAGGTGGGGCAGGTTTCATTGGCAGCCACCTTTCAGAACTGCTGCTGTCGCAAGATCATCAGGTGACGGTCATTGATGATCTCTCCTCTGGATTGTTGGAGAACATCACCCCGTTGGAGACGAATCCTAATTTCCGTTACGCCATTGAGGACATCCGCAGCGCCTCCGTGATGGATCGTCTGGTGAGCGAATGCGATCTGATCATCCATTTGGCCGCGGCGGTGGGGGTATTCTCCATCGTGCGCTCGCCCATTGATACCATCGAGATCAATGTGGGTGGGACCGAGGTCGTCCTCAAAACCGCACGCCGCTACCGCCGTAAGGTGCTGATCGCCTCTACCTCCGAAGTCTACGGCAAGAACGAAAAAATCCCCTTTAACGAGGATGATGACCGCACCCTCGGCGCGACCACCAAAAGCCGTTGGAGCTATGCGGCCAGTAAGGAACTCGATGAATTCTTGGGGCTGGCTTACCACAAGGCCGTAAATCTACCCGTAGTGATTTTCCGCCTCTTTAACACCGTTGGACCACGTCAGCGGGGACACTATGGGATGGTCCTGCCTCGGTTTGTGCAGTGGGCGCTCAAAAATGAGCCGATTCAGGTCTATGGGGATGGAAACCAACAGCGCTGCTTCTGCAACGTGAAGGATGTGGTACAGGCAATCGCAGGTCTGGCGGACTCGGAGCAAGCCATCGGTGAGGTCTTTAACATCGGCTCCAACGCGGAGATCACCATCCGAGGGCTGGCAGAGCGCGTTATCGCCCGTGCGGGCAGTCGCTCTGAAATTGTGACCATCCCCTACGAAAAGGCCTATGAGGCAGGTTTTGAAGATATGCGTCGCCGGGTGCCTGATGTGTCCAAGATCGGGCGCGTTATTGGCTGGAAGCCTCAGATCGGTCTGGATGAGACCATCGATCAGATCATCGCGTATGAACAAGCGCGGATGGGCGCACAGGTATAAAAACGCAGAGGGGATGGGGAATGCTGCAAAAACTGCGCTCTGCATTGTTGCTGGTAGTGTTTCTGGTTGGGGGCTGTTTGCCCACAGGTGATAACGCCCTGCCCACCACCAGCAGCATTGAGATGGCGCTCACGGCTGAGGTCTTGACCCAGAACGCACCGCCGCCGGGTTTTGAAAAGGTCGAATTTGCGCCTATTGACCGTCAGTTGGAGCGGCTCCCCCATTGGCATTATATCGTTAGCCTCAGTTTTGAAGGGGTGATCGCCGATACCCGCAAGACCACTACTGGAACGATCAGTGCGGAGGTTTTCAGCAACGAGTTGGTGGGTGAACGGCGGGTGGTGATTCGGGCATTTGGGGATGCCTTTGCTGGGGATACCACCCGTAACGTGGAAGGGGTGCGCCTTGCCAATAAGTTCTATTTTGTAGATCAAAATGGGACTTGTTCCGAGGTGACCGAAGATCCCAACCGCCGCCGGGTAGCGGAGTTAACCGCAGGCGGATTGATCGGGGGTATCAGGGCCGCCAAACATACCCCCACCCGTCGCCAAATAGGTGATCTAACCGTTTACCAATACCTTTTTTTGCCCGGTGATGTTGACCCACCGGGGATGGAGATGACACAGGGTGGGGGCGTAACCATTGCCTCTGGGGAATTGTGGGTTGTCCCCTCCCTTGGGGTGGTGCGTGATTATGCCCTTACGTTGGAGATACGCACTGTGATCATCCCCATCATCAAAGGCAATGAGCAGCTCACTGGGACGGTGCGCGCCTCTTACCAATTGGTGGAGGTGAATACACCGTATAATATTGCCATCCCCTTTGGATGCTGAAAAAGGTTTAGAATTGGGTTCTGAATTTCACTGGAAATATCTTGGCTGCGCCGCTCTTGTGCATCTGGGCGATTTCGCAGTATAGTTGAGACATTATCTGTTCTCAGAGCAGGGTAGGCTATGGGAATCGCTGCGCAAACAACTTCAGATGCCAGCGCAATTCAGCGTCAGGCAGCGCCATCTGGTCTGTTTTCTCAGATTCGCATCGCTACTGCCACAGCGGTGCTGATCGTTGGCATCTTGGTGTGGTTGGCGTGCCTTGTTTTGGGCATTTCTTGGTATTCTCGCCCTTTTATTGGCGCGTTCTTTTATGAGAACGGGGCCGCGTATGGGGCGCGTCCCTTAGGCGGCGAACTGTGGGCAGGGCTGAAGGCCGGTATTCGCCCTGATGATGCCCTTCGCCGAATCGGGGATGTTGACTTCACCAAAGCTGCCAATAACTCAGGCAAACTGCTCTATGAGACCATGAGCAAGTATGACTTTGGCGCTGTGGTGCAGGTTGAGATCAGCCGCCCTGCTGGGCGTTTGAGAAGCGATGATGTGGGGTGTGTCGCACAGGCTGATGGAAGTGCCATTTGTACCTTCGAAGTACAGTTGGCGCGCTTCCCCTTCCTAGACTTCTTGGGCTATTACGGTATCGGTATCGCCATTGGGGCACTGTGTTTAGGGTTGGCTGTTTGGCTCTACTTCAAGCGGCGCAATCAGACCATCAGCCGCTTGGTGCTCTCCGTAGCTGTGATGGCTGCGGTTATCCTCTCTGGACGCTTTGAGATCACCACCACCTATAACTTCAGCACCCTGCTGGCGGCGGCCTTGTCCGTAGCGTCGGGTTTAGCCGTTGAGATTGGGGTTTACTTCCCCTATCCCCTGACGGTGGTGCGGCGTTATCCCCAAGTGCGTTTCGCCCTGTTTTTTTTGCCTATTGTGATGTTTTTGGGTTATTTGCTGCTCAATGGGCTTTCGCCTAACCCAAACACGGCCTTGTTTACGGTGCTGATCTTTTTCCTCGCAGGGGGCGTCTTTTTGGCGGCGCAGATGATCAGTAAGCGCCAGCGTTCAACTTCATCCCTTGCCCGTGAGCAAGCTTCGATTGTTTTGATCAGCATCTTGATCCCGATTTTGCCCCTACCGATCTGGTTGATCACCAATGTGATCGAAATCATCACAGGGACTCCGGGGATCAGTTTTTCGACCGTATTCCTTCAGCCTCCAATTCTGGTCTTTCCTTTTGGTTTGGCTTATGCCCTGCTGGTACAGCGCCCGGTTGACACGGATCGGTTCCTCTCTGAAGGGCTGATTCTAGGCGCATTAGGGCTGATGCTGGTACTGGGTTATACCTTGATCACAGGGGCGGCCTATATCGTCACGGCAGGGGTTCTGAGACCCGATAATCCTTTCGCCATCGGGGCTACCCTGTTTGTAGTAGCTGCTTTGTTCATGCCCATTCGGCTGCGGTTGGAACGGTTTGTAGAGCAGTCCTTCTTTAAACAGCGGCGACAATATGATCGCCGTCTGGAGCAGGTCTCACGTACTTTGACCACCACTATCCGTGAGCGGGAAGTGGTTGATTTGATTTACAGGGAGATCACGGAAGCACTTCGGCCTCAGTTCTTGTTTGTATATTTGCGCAACCCGGTGACCACCGAGTTTGAAGCTGCGCCCGAACCCGGTTCCGACAGAGCGCCAACGAATATCCGCTTCCGCGCTGATGGGGGCTTAATCCGATTCCTGAATGCAGGCGAGACGGTGCTTGACCTTGAACGAGAGAACATCTCCCCGGCAGAAATGGGTCCAGACCGTCCCCGCCTTGCGGTTCTGAATACCAAAGTGCTGGCACGCTTGCGGAGCGTTGGACGCATCAATGGCTTTATCACCGTTGGCCCTCGCCCTGAGGAAGATGACTATACCCATGAAGAACTGCGCTTCTTAGAGGCTCTCGCCAATCAGGCGGCGGCAGCCTTGGAGCGGGCGCAAGTGCTCATTGAAGCTCAGCGAAATGAGCGTGAGCTTCAGGTGCTGGTTCAGGTGAGCCAGTCCTTGAACATCACCATGGACTTTGACACCCTGCTTGAATTTATCTACACGCAGGTTGATAAGATCGTCAGTGCGCCGAACTTCTATATTGCGCTGCGTGATACCAAAACTGAGGAACTCCGCTACGTTTTTTATCAAGAATACGGTGAGCGGATGCCTGAACGTGAAGGTACCCGCTGGTCTATGGGGCGTGACTTGATGAGCGAAGTGGTGCGCTCCAAGCAGCCCTTACGCACCGATAATTTTGTGCGCGATATGCAGCGCCGGGACAGCGCCAATCGCGTTGAAAATAATAACCTTCGGGCGTGGCTTGGGGTTCCTCTCAATGCTGCGGAAACGCAGACTCTAGGCTGCATCGCCATCGCCTCAACCGATCCCTTGATCACCTACACCGAAGATCAGGCGCGTATCCTGTGGAGTATGGCAGACCTCGCCGCAACAGCCATCTATAAAGCTCGCCTGTATGCGGAAACTAACGCGCTGGCGGAGCGGATGAAGTCCCTCAACGAGATCAGTTCCGGATTGGGAACCCTGTTTGAGGACATTGACGCCCTACTCCAGCGGATCACTGAATCAGCGGTGAAACTGCTTGACAGTCAAGCCGGCAGCCTCCTGTTAGTGGACGAATCCACCAATGAAATGATCTTTCGCCATGTTTTTGGCGGATCAGGCGAGGACTTGCTTGGACGGCGCATTCCCGCAGGCAGTGGGATCGCTGGTACCGTAGTCATGACTGGACGCCATCTGGTGGTGCAGCGAGCCAGTGATGATCCCCGTTGGTTTGGTGAGATCGGCCACCAAAGCGCCGATTTTTCCACTGATTCGATCCTTGCAGTGCCGCTTTCAGCACGTGGTAAGGTGATCGGTGTGCTGGAGGTGATCAACAAGCAGGATCGGGGGGACTTCAGCGATGAAGATGTGAACCTGCTCAATACCTTTGCCAGCCAAGCCGCAATCGCCATCGAAAACGCGAACCTGTTCCGAATGACCGACGAAGCGCTCGCTCAGCGTGTGAATCAGTTGTTCAACATGCAGCGTATCGACCAAGAGTTGAACCGTTCCCTTGACTTGCAGCGGGTGGTGGAACTAACAGTTGACAACGCTATCCGTGAAAGTGATGCGGACGGTGGTGCACTCCTTCTGGTAAGCGAAGATCACAGCAATTTTGTGGTGGTGGGCAGCGCAGGTTACCCAGAGAGCGTCCTTAAGATCGGGGATATCTTTGATATTCAACACGGGATTTTAGGAGTCACCTACCGCGAAGGTCGGCTGGTACTTGCCCACGCGGCTGAAGATAAACATCTCACCTATCCGGCGATTTTGCCCGGGGCGCTCAATCAGTTGTGTGTGCCCTTAATTGCAGGTGAAACGATCACTGGGGTGCTGCTTCTGGAAAGCACAATCTCCCATGTGTTTAACGAAATGACTGCGGAGCATATTCAGGCACTGGCTGAACACGCTAATACCGCCATCACCAACGCCCAGTTGTTTGCACAGCTTGAGGACGCCAACGCCATGCGTACCAAGCTGATGAGCTTTGTGGCCCATGAGCTGAACAACCCCATGACCTCGATCAAAGGTTTCTCTGAGTTTCTGCTCGGCGGTAAATTCGGGGTGCTCAATGATCGTCAGGTGGAGTTCTTAGGCACGATCCGCCGCAACGCCGTCCGGGTGCAGCAGATCATTCAGGATCTGCGCGACTACACTGCACAAGAATCAGGCAAACTAGCCCTCAAGTTTGGTGCGGTGAGCTTTTTTGAAGTCGTTTTGGATGCGGTACGTTCACAACAGCGCGCTTTTGACGAAAAAGAACAAAAACTGGTCTTGAATGTGCCAGAGGATATGCCCCGGGTATGGGGTGATAGCAATCGTCTCATTCAGGTGATGATCAACCTCGTGAGCAATGCGAACAAATACACCCCTAAGGGAGGCACCATCACGATCAGTGCTGAAGTCGCCCAGAATGTCTGGGATGAGGGCAGCACCAACGATGTGGTTCACTGTGCGGTCACGGACACGGGCATCGGGATGAGCGCCGAAGATTTGGCAAAGCTCTTTACCCCCTACTGGCGCAGTGAGAATCCTGAAGCCCGAAAGCAGGAAGGAACCGGCTTGGGTATGTCTCTTACCCGCGGTCTGGTGGAATCGCATGGGGGCAAGGTATGGGTGGAAAGTGTTGTGGGAACAGGCACCACCTTCCATATCACTGTGCCGCTGGCCACAGAAGCGCAGGCGGCCGGAGCCTAAATCGAACGCGGTTCATTCTATCAATGAACCCACAAGCTGAAAGGATAGTCACATGTATTCAATTCGCTGCTCAAGTTGTGGGCAGTTGATCACCCTTAAGGCGGACGAGATTCAGGCGGCAATTGCTGAATCCGAAGCGGCGGATCGCCTGACTTATCAGATGCCTTGCCCCAAATGCCGTCGTCCGGTCAAGATGCAGGTTAAAACCCTGAAGTTAAAACTGCCCCGCACCGTACCAGAATCTCTGGATGGCAAGGCAGCCGGCAGCCAAGACAAAAAATGAACCCTAACCCAGATCAACCGTGAGTTTGCGTCGCGCTAGTTATCATCTTCATACCGCGCTCATTGTTGATCCCCAAGGTGCACAGAGCGCAGCCGCAGTGCTGGACTTTGTGCGCAGATTTGACGACTTTTTAAATCACTGCGATCACGAGCCGCGCCTTGCTTTTGGGGTTATCCAAAACGGGGCGCGTTTCCTTGAACGTTACCTGAGCCTCCGTCCCGAACACTTTGAGCGCCTCGAAGCAGTGGGAGAGGCGAAAAAGTTGGTTACAGCCCCCTTTTACCTCAGCCCTCAGGGGGATTCAATCCTCAGCCCAGAGTTATTCATCCGCAATCTGCTGTTGGGAAGACAGACGGTGCAAGTATTCGCCCGTCCACTCGAAATCTGCTGGCTGCCTTTTAAGCTGCGGCTGCCCGCTTATGTGCCTCAGCTTGTGCATGGCTTTGGGATGCGCACCCTGATCCTGCCCATGCCCACAGAAGGCTCGGCGGAGGGACGGTGGCGCGGCGATGAAGGTTCTGAAATCTGTGTGGGCTGGGCCCTCTCCAACGCGGAGTCGGGGGAGTCGATAGCAGCGCTGCGGGCACATTTTGCGCCATTGAATCAGTCTGGAGAGATGCTCATCCTTTGCCCGTGGGACTCCGGCGGAGCGCTCGCATTTTCTCAGATGAGCGCGGCCCGTCAGGTTGTAGATGAGGTCTTTTCTAGTCATCCGGGGCATTATGGACGGGCACTAGAAACCTATGCCCGCCGCTGTGATCTACCCCTGCTTACCCTTGAACCCTACGTGGGGGCTGCCTCACCCCAGATTACCGCCGCAGAACACCTGCTGACCCACCACCTAGAGCCTGCTTCAATCGTGGCAGCCTACGGTGCGCTGCCAGCCTTTTTACCTCACCCTCAGCGTATGCTTCAACAGTTGTGGCGCGGGTTGATCAGCGCCTCAGTCGCGCCGGAGCGTATGGAAGCGGAAGCATCTCTCGAAGCGATTTATGAGACTGCATCGGCCCTAGGGTTGGAGCGGTCTGAGTGGCTTTCGGCAGTGATCAAAAGCGATCACCCTGATTTTGTGATCAGCGCCGCTAAGCTCCCCGAATCCGGAATGGGGCTGATCGTGCGTGGGGTAAACATGGGGACAGCGCCTATCTGGGTCCGGCTGCGCCCTTTCCGACGTTTCGAGAGGGCGCTTGTGCTGCGCCATGATGAAAGCCCAACCGGGGGCACCATGGGCTTGGAAGACGAAGGTGCGATCCGCTTTTTAGCAGAGCCAGCACGGTTTCTCACCTTTGGGTTTGGATAACCATACGAACCCCTCTGAACCATTTTCTGCCCCCCTAAAGTTTGTTAAAATTAGATTATGGACACCAAAAACGCAGCCCCCTCAACCGCACCTCTTGCATCCGTCGCTGATGCGTCAGCGTCGTTCGGTACGGGGCGGGTCTTCATCTTTGTAGGACCTGCTGCCGTTGGCAAAAACACGATCATCAAACGAGTCATGCAGGATATGCCTGCGCTGAAGCGCCTTCCCACCGCGACCACCCGCCCCCCCCGTGATGGTGAACAGGAAGGGATCGACCACTTTTTTGTCACACTGCCGCAGTTCCAGAAGCTGGATGCTGAAGGGAAACTACTAGAGTCTGAGGAGGTTCACTCTGGTAGTTGGTATGGGGTGGTGCGTCAGCCCACTGAAGCAGGTTTTCGCGCTGGGGATATGCTGGTGGCGGATATTGACATTAAGGGGGCAATGACCCTCAAGCGCGCTTATCCTCAGCAGATCGTGACGATCTTCGTCTTACCTCCATCGGCCGAAGCGTTGGCCCGCCGCATTCGCAAACGAGGCGGCGCATCGGAGGAGGAGATGGAAAAACGTCTGGCTCGTGCTCAGTATGAATTGGATCGGGCCGACGAATGCGATCATCAAGTTGTGAATGATGATGTGGAGCGCTGCACTGCTGAGGTGCGAGAGATCGTACAGCGCGAAATTGATCAGGCGAAAGCCCAACAAAAGTAGCCTAAGGAGGCTGATGGTGGCAATCTCCCCGTATATCAAAAAGCTGCGTGCCAAGATCGGGACGGATGTGATCCTTATGCCCGGTGTGGCTGGGGTGGTAATCAACCCAGAGGGTCATCTGCTCTTGCATCGGCGCAGCGATAACGGTATGTGGTGGTTGCCCGGCGGCGCATTGGAGCCGGGTGAAGAACCGGCGGATGCCGTTGTCCGTGAAGTTTACGAGGAGACCGGGGTGAAGGTGATTCCAGAGCGCCTAAGCTGCATTTTGGCGGGTGAAGATCATTTTGTGGTCTACCCCAATGGCGATCAGGCCGCGATCCTCAGCATGACTTTTTTGTGCCGTCCCATTGGGGGTGAACCCCGCATTGACGGTGACGAATCGCTAGAGGTGCGCTACTTTCCCATTGATGCCCTGCCGCCCCTTGCCCCTCGGATTTTGCACCGGATTCAGGTGACCCTGCGCAATGAGCCGGTCACCCTCTTTCGTTTTAATGATCCCCTTGCTCAATTGGAGAAATAACTGTGACAGCCCGCCGCGTGTTCCACACTGATAATGCTCCTAAAGCCATCGGCCCGTATTCTCAGGCAATCCTGAGTAATGGTTTTATGTTCTGCTCCGGGCAGATTCCTATTGACCCCAAAACGGGTGAGGTGGTCACCGGGGATATTGCCGCCCAGACCCGACAGGCGCTCACCAATGTGCGGGCGCTGCTGGAGGATGCAGGCACCAACCTCGCCAATGTGGTCAAGGTCACTGTATTCCTGCATCAGATGTCGGACTTTGCGAGTATGAATGCCGTTTACGGGGAGTTTTTCCCTGACGCACCACCCGCCCGCACCACAGTAGGCAACCTTGACCTGCCTCGTGGGGTGTTGATCGAGATCGAAGTGATCGCGGTCATGCCCTAGCCCTTTGCTGCGCTGTGTCCAACCCTGAACGGCTGCCCCTGCCCAGCCATGTTGAGGTGATTATCGTTGGGGGAGGGGCAGCAGGTTTGATGGCTGGTATCACCGCTGGCCGCCGCGCCCCTCACCAGTCGTGCCTGATCCTCGATGGCGCTCCTAAACTGGGCGCAAAAATCCTCGTGGCAGGTGGGGGGCGCTGTAACGTCACCCATGATCAGGTCACCCCAGAGGCCTACGCTGGCGCTTCCCCCCACGCAATCAAAAAAGTCCTGCGGCGCTTTGATGTGCCGGAGACCATCGCCTTTTTCCGTGAGTTGGGGGTCGAACTCAAGCGCGAGTCCACGGGCAAACTCTTTCCAGTGAGCGACTCAGCCCGTACTGTTTTGGATGCGCTTCTGGAGGCGGTACGCGGCGCCGGGGTGGGTTTGTACCACCCCTATCGGGTGGAGCACATCAGCCGTCAGGGGGATGGGTTCGCGGTCAGCGGGGCATGGGGGCAGATCAGCGCGCACAAGGTCGTTTTGGCCACAGGTGGCAAAAGCCTACCCAAAAGCGGCTCTGATGGCGGGGGGTATGCCCTTGCCCAAGCCCTTGGACATCAGCTCAGCCCCCGACTTCTGCCCGCACTTGTACCTCTGACCCTCCCGCCCGATCACTTCATCCGAAGGCTGAGTGGGATCACCCTACCGACCACCCTAGAGCTTCGGGCGGACTCAGGCAAACGACTGATCGCCTTCACGGATTCCACCCTCTGCACCCATTTTGGCTTGTCGGGCCCTTCTGTGCTCAATATCAGCCGCCACTACTTAAGCGCGTGCACTGAATCCGGTGAACATCCCACCTTGACCATCAACTGGCTGCCGGACTTCACTTCAGAGACTCTCGAAGCCGCTTTACAGCGAGGCGGGCGAATATCTGTGGGGCGCTGGCTTAGTGATCGGCTCCCGGAGCGGTTGGCGGGTGCATTATGCACCCACAGTGGCGTTGATCCCGTCATCCCGTGCGATCAACTGCCTCGTGAGTCCCGTAAGGGGTTAACCCGCGTCGTCACGGGGCTTCCCCTGCCCATCACCGGGAGCCGGGGTTTCACCTATGCTGAAGTGACCGCGGGAGGGATTCCTCTGAGCGACCTTCATCTGGATCGGATGGAATCGCGGCTTTGCCCCGGCTTGTATTTTTGCGGGGAGATTTGCGACGTAGACGGGCAGATCGGTGGCTACAACTTTCAGTGGGCGTGGGCCAGCGGTTTTGTGGCTGGAACATCCGTCAGCATCTGAGCCAGCGGCATCTGCTCATCCGCTCTGCTATGTGCGGCAGAGCGGCGATTTCTCCAAGAAGGGGATGACTCCTATTCGTGTTCGCCGCAGCCGTGACGCCACTTATGGCCGTCACGGGCGAGCAGTTCATCAGCTTCGAGTGGTCCCCATTCACCACGCTCATACAGGGCCAAAGGTGGCGCTTCGGGCGATTCCCAGCCGCGTAGAATGGGATCGATCAAACGCCATGAAACTTCCACCCCGTCACTGCGCACAAAAAGCGAGGCATCCCCATTGAGCGCATCCATCAGCAGGCGTTCGTATGCTTCAGGAATGATGCTCTCTTTGAAAGAGTCGCGGTAGTGAAACTCCATATCTACCGACCGAGTTTCGCGCAGCGAGTCCGGAATCTTGGCCTCAAACTTGAGGTGAATACCCTCATCTGGCTGGATGCAGATCGAGAGGGTATTGGGTTCAAATTCCCCCCCCGGCGGCAGTTCAAACATCAAGTGAGGTGGACGCCGAAAGCGAATCACGATCTCGCTGTCCTTACGCGAAAGGGCCTTGCCGCTGCGCAAGTAGAAGGGAACGCCCTGCCAGCGCCAGTTATCAACATGGAGTTTGAGTGCTGCATAGGTGGGTGTTTGGGAGTCCGGCGCGACGCCCGGGGTCTCGCGGTAACCCCGGTACTGCGCCCGCACCGTATCCTGCAGAGGCACGGGACGAATTGAATTGAGGACTTTCACCGTCTCGTTACGCACCTTATCCGCATCAAAAGAGGGCGGCGGTTCCATGGCCACCAGCGCCAGCAATTGAAGCAGGTGATTCTGGAACATATCGCGCAGCACCCCGGCATGATCGTAATAGTCGCCCCGTGTGCCCACGTCCACACTCTCTGCAACGGTCACCTGAACATACTCCACGTAGTTACGATTCCACACCGGCTCAAAGATGGTGTTGGCGAAACGTAAAAACATGATGTTCTGGGCTGTCTCCTTACCCAGATAGTGATCGATTCGGTAAACCTGCGGTTCGCTGAAGGAGCGATGCACCGAATCATTCAACTCAAGGGCGGTTTTGAGATCATAACCGATGGGCTTTTCGATGATCACCCGTCGCCACCCTTCCGCTTCGGCTGCCATCCCGTGCGCACCGAGGTTCGCCGTGATGGGGATATACAAATTGGGCGCGGTGGAGAGGTAATAAAGGCGGTTGGCGTCTCCATTCTCCATCTCGGCGAGGTAGTTTTTGAGCGCGCCCATATCTTCAGACCTGCTGGCATCCCCCGGAAAGTAGTGAACCCGGCGGGCAAAGTGCGTCCAATCATCTTCATCCCACCCCCCACCTGAAAACTTCAGCGCGCCTTCGCGCAGAATTCCGAGGAAGGATTGATCGGTATGTTTGGTGCGTGCTACACCCACAATCCGCACGTGCGCCGGAAGTCGGCGTTTGCGGCATAAGTTAAACAGCGCTGGGATCAGCTTTCGCTGGGTGAGATCACCAGACGCGCCAAAGATCACGATGGTTGCTGACATAACTTGCACCACCTCTCCACTCTCTGAGCTGGGATCAACTTTTGTTAGGGTGCTGCCCTTGGCTACTTCTCATCGGGCTTTTTGATCGCGTGGCCGCCAAACTGGTTGCGCATCGCCGCGAGAAGTTTAGCCGCGTAACGCTCCTCCTGACGGCTCACGAAACGCATTTGCAGAGCGAGGGTGATGACGGGTGCTGGCACATCTTGATTCATGGCCTCGATCACTGTCCAGCGTCCTTCGCCACTGTCTGCGACCCAGCCTTTGATGTTGGGCAGGTTAGGATCATCCTGAAGCGCATTCACCGTTAGATCAAGCAGCCAAGAACGTACTACGCTGCCCTGCTGCCAAATCTGTCCAATCTGATGCAGATCTAACCCCATATCCTTACGGGCCTTCATGACCTCAAAACCTTCGGCATAGGCTTGCATCATGCCGTATTCAATGCCATTGTGAACCATCTTGACGTAATGCCCCGCGCCACTGGGGCCCACATGCCCCCACCCCTTATCGGGCGCTGGTGCAAGAGTCTCCAATGCTGGGCGAAGAATGGCTACAGCCTCGGCGCTTCCCCCAACCATCAAACTGTAACCTTCGGTCAGCCCCCAAACGCCGCCACTGGTGCCCACATCTACAAAATGGAGACCCTTTGGCTCAAGCATTTTGGCCCGTCGTTGGGTATCGTTGAAGTTGCTGTTGCCCCCATCAATCAACACATCACCGGGGGAGAGCATCTCCGCAAAGGTGTTCAGGTGATTCTCGGTGATTTCGCCCGCAGGCAGCATCAACCACACCACACGAGGCGGGGTCAGAGTTTCCATCACCTGTGCAAGGGTTGCCAGCGGGATTCCCCCGGCAAAAACGGCTTCTTTGACAGGTTCGGGGCTGCGGTTGTAAACGGCGACTTCATGTCCGCCCTGAAGCAAACGGCGGCTCATGTTTAAGCCCATCCGTCCGAGTCCAATAATGGCTAATCGCATGGAGGTATCCTCGTTTCGGGTATAACGGATTCAGATCATCACTGGTAGGGTTAGGTCTTCCCAAGAATTATACCCGCCTCCTTCAGGATGGGGTCATGACCATGCGGAGAAAAGAAGCGCCAAGAACCAGCGACAACATCAAGTCATGTTTATGCTAATACAAGCCATGAGATACTATGACTCATCCGTGATTCAGTGGTCAATGGCTTCAAGATGTTCAGATTTGGTGAGGAGCAGCAATGAAAAAAACATCATTGATGGCGCTTTCTGGACTGATCCTGCTGGGTGCAGCACTGGCAAATCTAAACCAAAACAGGGTTCAGGCTCAGGAACCTATCAAAATATCGATATTCATAGGCTTGGGCACAGGAACTAATGCTGAGCAGCTAGAGGTTGAACAAGCGTTGGTTGATGAATGGAATGCAGCCCACCCAGATATTGAACTGTCACTGGCGATGTGTAACCACTGCACAGCCCGCGAGGCGATTGCGACCATGATTGCGGCGGGATCCCCCCCTGATATTGTGGGCCCCATGAGCACCTTTACCATGTGGGAGTTTATGGCCTCTAGTCCCAAAACTGTCTGGGAAAACCTCACCCCCTATCTCCTTCGGGATGGGGTAGAACTCAATCTAGATGATTTTGAACCGCAGTTGATGAGCCTGTACCAACATCAGGGTGGGCTGTACGCGCTGCCTTTCGATCTTTTTCCTGCCGTGTTGTATGTGAATCAGGAACTGTTTGAAGAAGCGGGTCTAGAACTGCCCCCAACAAGCTATGGGCCCAATGGCACCGCCGTTTGGATGGGCAAACCGTGGGACATGAATACCCTGCGCGAAGTGGCCATCAAACTGACCCGCGATAAAAATGGTGTGTATGCGGATCAACCGGGATTTGATCCCACCAATATCGAGGTGTACGGGTATGCCGATACGTGGTCAAGTTTCCGCGAATGGGCGATGCACTTCAGTCCGTCACACAATGGGATTTTGCCCGATCTGAAAACCGCCGCCTTTGAAGATGCCGCTTATATAAAGGCTTTTCAGTACCTCCATGATGGGATTTTCAAAGATCACTTTATGCCCGATTGGGCGTGGCAAGGCGACTTAGGAGGAACCCCTTTCGAATCAGGTAAGGTAGCCATGTGGTCAAGCCATACATGGTATTTGTGCTGCATCGCAAACGCCAACTTTCAGTGGACAAATGCGGCTGTCCCGGCCGCCCCAGAGGGTAGGGTCACAGCCACCATGCACGCCAATACTTTTGCCATGACCGCTGATGGCAAAAACAAAGAAGCGGCATGGAAAGTGCTGAAGTGGCTCTATTCGCCCGAAGTTGGCCCGCGTTTGGCGAAGGTGTACGCGAGTATGCCGGCCCGGCGCTCCTTGCGTGCTGAGTGGGAAGCATTCATCAAAGATCGGTACCCCTATTTTTCCCACATGAACCCTCAACTTATCTATGGCACGATCCCTTATCTTGATCAACCGAATCACGAGGGTTGGCTGCCTGAGATGATCCGAAGCCGCGATGCACTGAGCGTATTTTGGCAGGCTGTTCAAAGTGATCCCAACTTTGAGGTTGCCACCGAACTGGCTCAGCTCAACGTGAACCTTCAGATTCTTTTTGACGAGGCGGCGGCATACAAAGAAGCAGTGCATACCCCGGCCGAATCGGTGGTGCCCCCATACCCGCCCATGCTTCCCAAGATCACCAGTGTGGCCTACTTGCCTGATGGACGGCACTTCATCACTGCCCGCGAGGATGGCACCTTCCGCTTGTTAGAGGCACAGACGGGCAAAGTCATCCGTACTTTTGAGGCTCATCGGGCGGGCAGTGTGGTTGTTGCCGTCTCAGCCGATGGCGACGAATTTCTTTCGGGTGGGGCCGATGGTGTGGTCAGGCTGTGGCACCGTCAAGGCAGTACCCCTCTCACGGAGTTTAAGGGGCATTCGTCGCCGATCACGGCGGTGGCTCTTTCCCTCGACGGTAAAATGGCGGTATCTGCCTCCGGCGGACAGCATGTGCGGCTGTGGGATACCAGTACTGGAGATTTGATCAAAACCCTGCGCACCGGAGGATCTGTGACTGCGGTCGCTTTTTCGCCCGATGGAAAATTGGTGTTAATCGGAACTGTTGACGGCAAAATCCAATTGCAGGACATCGAGTCCAACAAGCCAATCGCCCATTTTGTCGGTCATCAGGATACCATCACTTCAGCGCAGTTCTCGCCCGATGGCAATACAGCACTGACAGGCAGCGACGACGATACGGCCATCCTGTGGGATGTTCACACGGGTCGGATTGTGCACACCCTCAAAAGCCACATCGATGAAGTCTTTGATGTCAAGTTTTCCCCTGACGGAACCCTGATCGTCACTGCAAGCTGCGATCACACAGTCAAACTGTGGAACACCCAAACAGGCGAACTAATCAAAACCTTTGAGGGTCATACCGAAGGGGTCTTGAGTGTCGCATGGTCACCAGACGGCAAAAACATCCTCACTGGAAGCATTGATCGCACAGCGCGAATATGGGATGTGTCAAGTGCGGCCACGGTGAGTACAGTCCCGACGCGGCTCGGTTATGTAGAGGCGGTGGCTTTTTCGCCAGACGGCAAAAAATTGCTTGTAGGCAACGGGGACAGCCTTGCCCGTCTGTGGGATGTTCAGACCGGGGCGCTGCTCAAGACATTTGAGGGGCACACCGGGCCAATTTTCACGGTGGCGTGGTCGCCGGACTTGAAACACATCGCTACTGGTGGGGAAGATGGCGCAGCACGGGTGTGGGATGTTCAGACGGGCGAAGTGGTTCATATTCTGCAACCTGATTACGGTACTTCGGGGCCGATTGCCAGCCTCGCTTTTACCTCAGATGGCAAAACTGTGGTGACCGGCAGCAAAGACTTCACCATACGCTTCTGGAATGTGGCTACAGGGAACCTGATCGAGAGCCTGTACCAGTATGGGGTTGGGGTCAATGTGATGGCTTTTTCGCTTGATGGCCGGTATGTGGCGGTGGGGGACAATACCGGGAAAGTGTATCTGCGTGATCTTCAAGCAAAAACCCCGGCAGTTGAGGTCACTGCGCTTGGCAATGTCGGTTCAGGCCCGTACAACATCACTGGGCTTACCTTTGGTTTGAATTCCAAGTCTCTGTTTGTGGTTCGGAGTTACGGCACAATCCTGACTTGGGAGGTAGAAAGTAGTGGGGTAGCCTATTGGGGTGGCAGTGTGAATAATCTGCTTAGTATCGTGCCTTCACCGGATGCGCAGACCATCGCCATGGGCACCACCAGCGGGGCTGTGGCTATCTTCAGAGGTTCCGAACTCGGTTACAATCACAGCGAAGGAGTCATCAGCCTTGCATGGTCACAGGATGGTAAGTTTATTGCGTCGGGCAGCATGGATGGCAGCGCACGCATCTGGAATGCCCAAACCCGGGTGATGCTGCACGAAGTGTATTGAGCGCGGCGTGAACAGGCCTGCCCTCATCCCCCTTGCGACCGCTTCGCGGTGCCCTTCTCCCGCACGCGGTAGAAGGGGGAATCGAGACTCTGAGGGGTAAACCTGTCGTGTCCTCTAACGTTAACCCCCAAAGAATCCGGCAACATCGTCCTCATGTTGATGATCCGATT
>JACSRJ010000347.1 GCA_014879835.1 Anaerolinea sp. | reverse complement strand
GGCTATTGGGGCTGGGACCCGGTCGAAAACGCCGCTTTCCTACCGTGGTTGGTGGGTTCTGCCTTCTTGCACAGCATTATGATCCAAGAAAAACGAGGGATGCTCAAAGTCTGGAACATGATCCTGATCATCGGCTCGTTTTCGGCGGTGATCTTTGGCACTTTTGCCACCCGGTCGGGCTTAGTGGACAGCGTTCACAGCTTCGCCCGGAGCAGCATTGGGTTTCCTATGTTCTTCTTCTGGGCCGGGGTCACTATCGTCTCCGTGGGGCTGATCCTTTATCGCTGGCGGCGAGGTGAACTCCGCGATGAGCATAAGTTCGTGAATCTGCTCAGCCGTGAATCCCTTTTTGTCTTGAACAACGTGATCTTCCTGATGCTTTTTGTGGCCATCTTCTGGGGCAGTTTTGGCGCGCCTATCGTCTCTGAACTGGCAATGGGCACCAAGATCACCCTCGGCCGTGATTACTTCATGACCGTAACCCCGCCGTTGTTTCTGGCTCTGTTTATCTTGATGGGGGTTGCACCGCTTTCCGCATGGGGCGCAACCTCGCTCCGGCGTCTGGGCAGCAGCCTCTTTGTTCCCCTCATCCTGACGGGGCTGTTTTTGGTGGTGCTGATGCTGTTCGCCCCGTGGAACTGGATGACCCTAGTGGGTTATGGAATTGTGGCGCTGGCCGGCTTTGTGCCCCTTTATGAGGTCTATCGTGGGGTGTCCGCACGGCACCGGGGTCTCAAGGAAAGCTGGTTTAAGGCGACTACCTCTCTGTTTGCCCGCAACCGCCGCCGTTACGGGGGCTATATCATCCATATGGGGATCGCTGTTATTGGCATTGGGGTTCTGGGCAGCACCGTTTTCCAAAAGGAAACCCAGCGTACTCTCGCAGTGGGTGAAAGCTTGACCCTAGAAGGTTACACCCTCACTTATGATCGTTTTCTGGTGGTGGAGAGGCAGTTTACAGAGGATGGGCGCGAGATGTCCGTTGCCGTGGTGACGGTTCGGCGGGGGGATACAGTGCTTGCGCAACTACACCCACGCCATGACGTTTATCCCGGCTCAGACGGCATGAGCACCCAGACCATTGCAGCCGCTTACAGCACCCTAGAGAATGATTTTTACGTGCTGCTTGTCTCGTGGGAGCCGGTGAGCGCAAGCAGCGCCACCTTCAAAGTCTACATCAACCCTCTCATTAATCTGGTGTGGTGGGGGGGGCTCATCTTGATCGTAGGCACGGTGGTTGCAGCATGGTGGGGCGAACCCGCGCTGGTTACGCATGGTGAACCGGCTAAGGCCAAGCGCACCATCAAGGGTGCAGGTGCAAAAGCTTAAAACTCCGTTGTCCCGCCCTGAGGACAAAGGGCGGGCAGGAATCCATCATTCATCAATCATTGAGGTGACAAAGTGTCTCTTAAGCGTTTGTTTCAGATGATGCTGGTTTTGACCGTCCTGATCGGGGCAGTTGTGCCAGCGTTTGCCCAAGATGGGGGCGATAAAAAGGCCGTCACGGATGACGATGTGAACAATGTCGCCCGTAAACTGTACTGCCCTGTGTGTGAGAACATTCCCCTTGATGTATGCGGCACCACCGCTTGCGCCCAATGGCGCGATGAAATCCGCATCCTGCTTGAAGAAGGGCAGACTCCAGAGCAGGTGATTAACGATTTTGTGAACCGCTTTGGGGATCGGGTGGTGGGCACGCCGGTCGATCCAACCTTGCGGGCCCTGTCACTGGTGACTCCGTGGGTGATCAGTGCTTTGGCCTTTGGTGGGGCTCTGTTTGTATTTTTCCGCTGGCGAGGCGAAAAGATCAAACAGTTAAAACGTGAAGGGGCCAATCCACCCCCAGTCTCCTTCAGCGAGAGTGATGATTTTCGGGCGCGGTTGGAGCGCGATCTAGCAGCCCGACGCTGAGCAAAACTCCGCCTCCTATGCCCTCACCCCTCAACGTGCCTCAGGGGGAGAGGGCGGGTTCTCCTTGCGGGCAAAAGCTGCCGCTGCACGAGGACTGTCATAGCGCGGTGGGGCTTCCATCATACGCCGGATCATCTGCCATTCTTCAGCGCTTACCCCGTCAATCTGGTGTTCGGTTTGGCCACCAAAAGCCTGAATGAACGCGAGTCGGTTAAAGTCATCTGGACTGCCGCCAAGGTGCATGGTCACAAAGAGGGGCATTTCTTGGGTGTTGATCTTGTCCAGATCGCCTCTGCGAATGAGGAGCAAGCTGATCAGCAGAATTCCCACCCCAACCCACTGCACCACCGAGAGCGAATCGCCCAGCAGCACAAAGGCTAAAACGAGTGACACACCGGCCTCCGAAATACCTATCAGGACGGTTTGTAAGCCACCCAGTGTTTTAATCCCAAAAAACATCGTCAGTCGCGCCAGAGCAGTCGAAACCCCAAGGGCTAAGATCGCTAGGGTGGTCTCGCCAGCATGGGGAATCCATTCGCCGGGGTATACCAGCCGGGCCATGACCACAATCACCGCCATCGTACTCAACACGTACAAGGCCACAGTGGGGGCAGGCATCTCATAAGTCACCCGCTGACCGAGGATAAAGGTCGCCGCAAAAAGCAGCGCGTTGGCCAGCATCAACCCGGTACCTAACCAGTTGATCTGTCCCACCACACCCTGTGTGATCAGAGCAACTGCAATGAGGGCCAGCGCGGCTCGGAAAAGCGTTCGGCGTGAGAGTGGCTGCCCACCGATCCACGCCAATCCCATCACAAAAATGAGGTAGGTCGCGTTCAGAAGCTGCGCTTCAGAGGCGTTGAGCATACTCAATCCGTTGTAGTAAAAGAGTGAACCAATCCCATTCACCGTGCCCACCACCACACAACCCAACAGCCCCGCTGGGAAGATGTAGATATAACGCCGCGCAAAAAGCAAATAGATCACCCACAAGATACCAGCAGCAGCAACGGTGCGCAGGGCTGCCACCGTGAACGGGTCTGCTCCGCCCCGAATCGCCATCTTGCCAAAGATAGGTGCAAGCCCTAAAAACACCGGATAAAAGATGATGGCCATTGAGTGACGGGTCGATTCAGGGATTTTCATGAAGGTGCAACCTGCGACAATACAAAACGCCGGGTAAGTGTCGAAATCCAATAGTTGGGTGAGAGATTCTCAGTCACATGCACCAAACAGCTTGAGGCTAATTCTTTCAGGGCACTGTTGAGGATCTCTGGGGGCATTGATACCCGCCCCCGCAGCCGTTCCCATGTGATCAGATCGGTTTTGTGGGCAGGGAAATTGGCCAGCGCCCAAAGTGCCGTTTTAGCCTCCTGCGAAAGCGCTTGCCAGACATCACCGTAGATATGTTTGTAGAGATCGCTGCTTAACACCCCGGGATTGCAGAAGTCATGGTACACCTGAGAGAATGGCAGGGTGCTAAGCTGATCAACCAAGAGCCGCATCGCAAGGGGGTTTGCCCCTGCCGCCTCCACAATCCGGTTGATGTCCTCATCAGAAGCCTTACCCACACTGCCGATCCCTCGTTCAAGGGCATAATGCCGAGCCAACAGTACCGCGTTGGCGTTATCCAATTCGTTCATGTGGAGGGTATAGGCATTCTGAAATTCGCCCAAGCGGCGGCGCGAGGTGACAATCACTTTTGCCTGAGAGCGCGAAACTGCCTCCCATAGGGACTCTAAGGTCAGTTGAAGGTCAGACACCGCTTCCAAGCCATCAAGGATGATCAGGGTGGGGGCCGCCCACAGCAGTTCTAAAATGGAGATGAATTTGGCCCGCACTGATTCGGTGGGCAGTTCGCGCTCATCGATTTCACGACTGAGGACATCAAGGAGTTGATCAAAGTCGGGCACTTCCTCGCTGCCCACCTCCCGCGCCAACGTGCTGAAGATTTGGTCAAAGGTGAGCAATGATTGATTCAACTGGCGCAAAAGCAAATCATAAAGGCGATTAAGGCTTAAGGAAGACTCCTGAACGGGCTGAGGACGGCTCCACTGCCACATTCTGGTTTGTGCATTGATCCATGCGAGGGCCCCAAACCGCCCCGTGATCCAAGCGCGTTCAGCGGCGACCCGCGCCAGCGCAGTTTTGCCTAAACCGCCCAGTCCATCAAGGATGATCAACCCCGGCGCATTGGGTGAGAGCAGTGCATCCAGCACTTTCCGAAGAAGCCAATCTACCCCAAAGAGGCGTGAAGTCGTCGCGGGGGGCAGCATCGCCAGCTTTTTCACCGTTTCCGCACGCTGCTGCTCAAGGGCGCGTTGTTCCATCTGGAGCAGGCGATCCGCCAATGCCGAAAGAGTCTCAGTACGTTCCCGGTAAAACTGGGCTTTGCTGATGGTCAGATGATTGTGGTAGATCTCGCCGGGTTTTTCACCCTGTCGATAGAGTCGGTCAGCGATGACGAAGCGGCGCTGGGCGGCGGTATCTTGATTGCCTGCCGACTGCTTCAGGGCGTCAATAATCTCGTCCAGCACATGACGCAGGGCGCGTCCCAACTGTTCGGTGGACGGTGGGGGGATCAATGAGACCTGCTGGCGTACCACCTGCCATGAGGCCAACAGCGATTGGGCCAGAGTCAGATCATCGGCGTAGTGGCTTAGGCAGCTTTCTAGAGCCGCAATGATCTGCGACCTATCACGGGTCGGATCAACCCGCGCTGCATCGTCAGGAAGGAGATCACGAACAGGCTGCATCGAAGATCACACCAATTGACGCTTGGCAAGATCAGCAAATAGACCGGGTTGAGCCATCAACTCCTTGTAAGTGCCCATCTGCACCAGTTCACCTTTGTCCATCACAATGATCCGATCTGCATTGATAATGGTGCTGAGTCGGTGCGCAATGACCACGCGGGTGGCTTCAAGCTGCTCCAAACTGCGGCTGACGATCTCCTGTGTGCGATTGTCAAGGGCACTGGTGGCCTCATCAAAAAAGAGGATGCGCGGACGCATAACCACCGCCCGGGCGATCAGCAGCCGCTGACGCTGCCCGCCGGAGAAGGTGCTGCCCCCTTCACCCACAATAGTATGCATGGCCATCGGCATCGTTTTGATGTCTTCTTCCAAACCCGCCATTTTGGCCGCCTGCCAAGCGTCATCGATGGTTAAACCAGTCTGCCCCACAATGTTCTCAAAAATACTCCCAGACATCAACTGACTGCTCTGAAGCACCACTCCCATTTGACGGCGCACGGCCCGCACATCCAGCCCCGCAAGGTCTTGTCCGTTATAGAAGATTGCGCCTGATTCGGGCAGTTCAAAGCCCAGCAAGAGCCGGAGTAGGGTTGACTTACCGGAGCCGGAAGCGCCCACCAAGGCTACAAATTCACCGGGGTTGATCTGGAACGAGACATTACGCAAGATTTGGGGGCCGTCGGCCTTATAGCGGAAGGTCACATGACTGACTTCAATATCCCCCGTCAGTTCGCTGGGGTCAGATTTGGAGGAGTCTACTTCGGGGTTGCTCTTGATGACCGGAGTCATACGTTCATAGTAAGGGACAAGGGCAAAGAGCGAGACAAAAGTCAGGCTGAACTCCAAAGCACTGCCCAAAAACATCACAAAGGCCGAATAAAAGGCGATAAAACCGCCAGTGGAGGTGTCTTTGCTGACCCCACTCGCCGCTGAAAAAATCACCAGTGTCGCCAGTACCGGAAAGGTTGAGGTGAAGGTCACAAAGTAATTGCGCAGCATCCGCGCCCGGAAGGAGCGCTTTTTCTGTTCACTGAAATCCCGGGCCCACAGTGCAAAAGCCCGATTCTCCGCGCCAGCGATGCGAAACTTGGCAATCCCGGTCACAATTTGAAGGATCAAGCCGGAGATACGCCCTTGAAAAGTGCTGACCTCACGCTGCGCCCGCACCTGAAGCGAGCCAAAAATGCCCGTGATGATGACCGCAATCAACACCAACACAACGGCCGTGAAGGCCACACTGCTATCAAAGGCAAACAGTACAATCAGGTTAAAAAGCGAAAAAATGCCGCCAAGGATGCTGTTGATCGCCGGCCCGGTGATGGTTTCCCGGATCACATCGAGGCTGAAGATACGCGCTGCCAAATCGCCAGAGGAATAGCCCCGAAAAAACCATGTGGGCAGGGCCAACACCCGATCCCACAGGGCCGTTTGGAGGATGTTCCCCACCCGCGTTTCCAGCCGCAAGATGGCAATGCTCCGGGTGATCTGGAATGCCCCTGCTGCTAAAAAGATCATCAGCAGCACGATTCCCAATTCCACCAACCCCCCTCGATCTGAGCCGGGGATCACTTCCTGAAAAACGATTCCGGTAATCACAGGGGTTGCTGTGGCCAATGCGCCCATCAACAAGCCCATGAGGATGATCGAGGACACATCCCCCCACACATCCCGAAAGGCAAAACGTAGTAGATCCCAACCGGTAAGTTGGCGCTCTGGGAAGGGACGGTAGAAGGTGTAAGCGAAATAGCTCAGATTATCGGATACATCGGGTGTGACGGGGATGGTTTTACGCTCCGCCGGGTCTTTGACCACATACGCCCCTACCCCCGTGGGGATGAGGGCCACAGGACGTTTGCCATCTTCCCAATAACCGAGCATCGGCCCCCCATCGGACTTCCACCACTCACCTTTTAGGGCCACCTGCCGCACCCGAAAGCGAGAGGCTTTGGCAAGGTCTGCCAACGGATTGCGGAGTTTTTTGCCCCGCAGCATGTCAGGATGAGGACGCACCTCAATGGACAATTCGCGGCCCACCAATTGACAAGCCGCCAGAAGCGGATCCTCGGCATCCACCTCTGAAAAGACGGCTGCACCTCCTTCGCTGAGCGGCGCGGCAAGCTGATTGAGGGCCGCCTCAACTCGAGCTGAGTCCGCTTTAAAACGATTCTTGAGGCGTGCTTTTTCCCGCTCATCAGCAGCGCGGGCGCGGTGGTTGATCTCACGCAGCACAAAACGGTGGAAGGCATCCACAAAGTCCCAACCACCATCGCGGGTGAGGATGGTTTCAGTCTCCAGACTTTCAACCTTGCTGCCGCGAGCGGCTTGAAGCCAACCCGCGCCCGTGATTGGAAAAGGCACTGCGGGATCGAGTGCGCCACCTTCGGTACGCCCTAGATAGCGCAGATCACCATCAAGGACTTTGACCCACACCAGATTCTTGATGCTGCGAGCTACGTTGTCGAGTTTAAGGGTGGTGGTTTTGCCCGGTTCTAAGTGGATAAACTCCTTGGGAGGGACGATCTGCACCAAGGCAAGGTAAAGGTTGGCGATCCAGTCATTGAGCAGGACACTGGCCAACTTGCGGGTTTCAGGTGCGGCCGCCAGTTCGAGAAACTTCTCCTTGGGCAGGTGCATGATCTCGGTATCACCTGTACCCACCGCCACAAACCCCAACGGCGAATCACCCTGAGCCACACCCATCAACAAACTGCTTGCTTGCGTCCGAAAAAGATGCTGACGGGGCCCCAAAATGGCGTTTCGATCCATCGGCGCAGAAAAGATGTCGGCCCGTCCCTGCAAAATGATCCAGACTGAGTCGGGATCATTTAACAACAAAGGCTTGTTACTCGGTGATTTGAAGGTCTCGCCCTCTTTGTAGCGCATTTTGAGGATCAGCATTTCAAGCTGACCGCGCACATCGTCCGGCTGAGTATCCATGATGCGTCCAAGCATAACCGTGTGTTCCCCCTCAGCCCATCAACTTATCAAGCAGTTTGTTTCGAGCGCTGTCCACTTTGCCCCCATCACCGCTCACTTCCGCTTTGATCAGGTTTGAGTATGTGCCCTTTTGGTTGATCAAGGTATCGTGTGTGCCACGCTGCACAACCTTCCCCTTCTCCAGCACGATGATCTCATCGGCATCGCGGATGGTGCTGAGTCGATGGGCGATGATGATGCAGGTACAGCCCCGCCGCCGCAAGTTGTCATCAATCATCTTCTCCGTGATCGGGTCAAGGGCGCTGGTGGCTTCATCCAGAATCAGCACCGTCGGGTTGATCGCCAGTGCCCGCGCAATCTCCAACCGCTGTCGCTGCCCGCCGCTGAAGTTACGCCCACCTTCCTGAATCAGGTGGTCATAACCACCCTGTCGCTCTGAGATGTTCTCGTGAATGGCGGCGTCTTTGGCGGCCTGAATGATGTCCGTCTCGGTGATTGTTGCATCCCACATGGTCACGTTTTCGCGGATCGAACCTTCAAGCATAAAAATGTCCTGATCAACCACCGCCAGCGAGTTGGTCAGAGTAGCGCGAGGGATGTCCTCTCGCTTTTTGCCATCAAAGAGAACCTCACCCGACCACGCATCAAACAGCCCTGCGACGACTTTGGCGATGGTTGACTTACCTGAACCAGAACCGCCGACCAATGCCACCCGCATCCCCGGTTTCAGGGTGAGGGTAAAGTCTTTGATCAAGGGTTCTTCGAGGCGGTTATAACCAAAGGTCAGGTTTTTGATCTCCACCAACCCACTCAGTTTGGCAGGGACATTGGGATCAGGTGGGGTGATCATATCCACCTGCGGATCAACCCGATAGCGCAGCACGTCATCAAGACGGTTCATATCGCCCTGAACCTCCTGAAGCCTCCCTGCAAGATTGACCAGATCATTCACTGGATTCAAAAAGGTGAGCATTAGGCTCTGAAAGGCGACCAACTCACCCATGCTCAAAACCCCATCCATGACTCGAAGTCCGCCAATCACCAGTACCATCGCCGTGGTGAAGCCCTGAAGCAGCGGCGGTACGGTGGAGAGCAGTGCCGTTGACATACTCAGGTTTTGGGTGGCGTTTGCGCCTTTGGCAAAATACCCTGTGAGCCGGGCGTAAAAATCCGACTCTGCGCCTGTGGCCTTGAGGGTTTCAATGCTTTGCAGCCCCTGCATGGCTGTCCCCAAAGCCTTCCCTTTTTCCTGAAGCATCTTCTGATTGGCGTCGGTGCGGCGGCGAGCTACAAAACGCAGTGCCGCCAGATTGATCAGGGCGATGCCGATTCCTACCAATGTAAGCAGGACATCATACTGAAGCATGATAACGGCATAAAAGACGATCAAGACCACATTGAGAAGGGTGGTTGCCAGTTCCCCAGAGAGAAGCTGTGCGACCCGATCATTGATCTCCACCCGTGCCCCAATTTCACCCCCATAACGCTGGGTGAAAAACTCAATGGGCAAACGCAGCACATGCCAAAAAAACTGCCCTGAGGTGCTGAGTGAAAGTTTGGTCTCCAAACGCAGCAAATAATGCTGCTGAAGGTAGGTCAGTGCACCTTGCAAGACGGCTACCAAACACATCGCAATCAGGAGCGCGCCCAACCATGCCTGACCCTTGATCAGGATGTCATCCACAAAAACCCGCAAGAAGGCAGGGAGGATGAACCCCGGCACCAAAAGCGCGAGGCTGGCCAGCACCACAAAGGCAAGGGCGATCCTCGCCCCACGCAGCCGTTTGGCGAGGGATTCCACGAGGGCGCGCTTCTGCCCCCCTTTTTTGAACTCCGGGGTTTGTTCAAAAACCAGCACCACCCCTGTGAAAGACTCGTCAAACTCCGCTTCAGAGACCACCCGGGGCCCCGTCGCCGGGTCCATCAAGTAGACCTTCCCTTGTTTAAAACCTTCTAGCACTACAAAGTGATTGAAGTTCCAGAAGACGATCATGGGTAAGTCGAAGGCCCGAAGTTC
Organism: Anaerolinea sp.; assembly: GCA_014879835.1. GTDB lineage: Bacteria > Chloroflexota > Anaerolineae > Aggregatilineales > UBA2796 > UBA2796. The sequence goes on along the minus strand of JACSRJ010000347.1, from coordinate 211 downwards.
CTTAGGTTCTTTTTTGTAACCTTTGGCCGCTAGCCCGTATTTTCGTGCAGCACGTAGGACATTGCTGGCCTTGCTTCCATCGCGTGAGACGCCACACTCTACCCGAAGCTCCTCAAGAGGAACATGTCGTCCATAATAGGCAAGCAGCGCCCCTAATGAGGCGGCACCGCACTCCACGGCCTCCATTTGCAAAACTGTGGGCACTCGTACC
>JACSRJ010000151.1 GCA_014879835.1 Anaerolinea sp. | reverse complement strand
AGTGTTTTGGAATATGAACCCCACTGGCGCACCCATCAGATCATCAGTCTAGTTGGCGCGTGCTGTACGTTTGTGGTGTTGATCGTGTTCAGCATCACCAAGTTCACCTCCGGGGCGTGGTTCATCCTCATCCTGATCCCGGTGATGGTTATTGCCTTCTCCCAAATCCATGCCCACTATCAGGATGTGGCCCGACGTCTGAGCGCGTCCGGAATGCACGTCTCCAAAGCCCGCCACCTGATCAAAAGTATCGTGCTGATCGATGACGTTCATGCGGGCACCCTGCGTTTGGTGGAATATGCCAAGTCGTTGGGGGCACCATGGAAGGCTATTCACATCGCGCTCGATGAACAGCGGGTAGAAACCGTCAAACAGAAGTGGCGCGACCGAATTGCCGAACCCGAAGAACAACTGCTGGTGATCGAGTCGCCCTTCCGCCAACTGGTGGAGCCGATCCGGACCTATGTCACCAACGAGCGCGATACCGACCCCGACGGTTATGTGAACGTGATCATGGGGCATCTGGTGATGGACACTGCATGGGAGCAGATGCTGCACCAGAACAGCGCTTACATCTTCAGTTTGGCCCTGCAGAACATTGATCGGGTGGTGGTCACAACCGTACCCTACCAACTTCACCACGAAAATGGTAAAAATGGGAATGGAAACGGTAACGGTAATGGGAAACATTAACCAGACACATTGACCCGCTTATTGACTTGGACCTTGATCCTGTTTGTGGTGATCCTTGTGGGTGTTGGGGGGGCTGCTGGTGCGCCGCGTCGGTTTGCCCCCCCAACACCTTTTGCATTGTTATTTACCACTCCAGAAGGAACCCCTTGTGCTGCCCCTTGCATGTTTGGCATTCGCATGGGGCAGACCAGTTACGCCGAGGCCCTTGAACTGCTGGCGCGCCACCCACTCACCCGTGATTTAAAGCGCGAACAAAGCATCAGTCGGAATGGGATGAGCTATCACGGCACCAAAGTGAGTATCACCATCAGCCGTGATGCCTATGGGATGCTGGCGCTGGTAAGCGTTGAGATTGACCCGATCAGTTTGTGGGGGATCAAAGATTTACCCTACTCCGCACTTCAGTTTGCCCAGTATGGGGATATGATCGAGGCCTTGGGCATACCTGATTATGTTGAGTTTAGCAGTTCGGGAAGGGGCCGGGTGCTGTTTTCCTATTATCAGCAGTCCTATCTGCGCATCATCCATCTACGCACCCCGGACGAGAGCCGCTTATACCCCGAAATGGGCTTATTTCAGTTGTTCATGAATAACCTTCCGGCCGATGTGCAGCCGTCCATGTACCAATGGTTGGGGTATGCCTCCGTCGAAACTTATTTTGATCAAACGCGCCGCTGAGAGACCGTTTGAAAAGGGCGGGAATCACACAGTTGAGCTTTTTTGCCCTGTATTTGTCGAAAGGGGCAGTGTAAGGGAGAAGCCTCCGATAGCCCTGCCTTTCAGGGATAGGTTTTTCATGAATATCCCCTATTGGGGGATGTAGGAAGCGAAAAAAGCGCCTTGTAGGGGCAGCCCCGTGTGGCTGCCCGGTCTTCTGTCTGC
>JACSRJ010000346.1 GCA_014879835.1 Anaerolinea sp. | reverse complement strand
CCCCCTCAAGAACCTTATCCCCCCCTTCTCCAAGCTGGAGACGGGCACCGCGAAGCGGTCGCACAGGGGAGATGAGGTTAATCATCGCAGGGTGAGTTTTCAAATGGCTTCTGAGGGGTGTCCAGCAGCTCAAGCCTTGCATCAGGGTAAAGGGTCTTGATCCAGATTGTGTACCTTCTGCAAATAGGTGATGGCGCGCTGATCCAGATCATGTGGATAGGTGAAGCCCAACTGTTGTCCTACTTCCATCGCCACCTGACGAAAGAGCGCAACAGCCTTCCAGAATGCGTTCCAGAGCGCATTGATGTCCATCCGTGCGTAGGTTTGTTCTAGGGATGCCCACAAATCCGGACTGATCCAGCGCTTTAAACGCCGTCCGTAAGGGCCGGGCTTGACCTGCCAACCATGATCGATCTCTGAACGCCACTCGATCATCACCCGCAGATTATCCTGACGCATCCCCGTTTCAAAGATATGCTGTGCGGCCATGAGGTCATCACGCCACAGGTATTTAGCCACATAGGTGGCTTCATGAAAAAACAATTCAACCCGCGTCTGAAATTCGGCTTCGGTGGGTGGGGTGGGGATATACCCTCGAAAGGACGGCGGCTTTAAGCCTTCGGTCAGGTGATCTTTATCGAGCAGCACCCGGTAACCAGCGTCAAACTCAATAGGCAAGTCGGGCGCGCTGGCATAGTGCCTGAGCAGCCCTACCTCACACACCCCAAAATCGATCTTGAGTCCGGTTTCATACTGGGTGATGTAGGCGAAACGCTCAAAACCCTCTTGTGTGCGGATAGGATCACGGTAAACGACCAGTACCGGGCCAAAATCACCTAACCATGTTCGGCTTTCAAAATAGGGGCGAAGATCCGTCACAGCCACAATCACATCGTAATCGGAAAGGGCATCTACGGGTGCGTGGGGGACGGCACGGGAACTAGTGAGGACAAGGGCGCGCACGGACTCCTGAGCACTGCCCCATGATACCAACTGTCGAATGACTGCCTGCTCCGGAGAGGGATTCTGCATCACTGTGATCTCCTGATGAAGATTGACCATACCCCTTTGATTGTATGGCCAAAAACGCCACGCCCCCTTCACCGCAAGGCAAAGAGGGTCGTGGTCGTTTGATGGTCAGGACAGGGAGTTCGGATTAGTTAAGCCCGACGACCTGAAAGACCTCAGCAGCTTCCGGCGGATTGCCATACTTGGTCAGGCTCTTATCCGTTTTTCCGGGGCAGGTTGGGGGGATGCTTCCCTTGATCAAGTTGTAGCTGATCTGCTTGCCAGTCTTGACCTCATAAAAAGCAACCTCTAGATTGCGGCTGAACTGACGGCACTTGTACTTGCCGGTGGTGCCATATTCGACCACATTATAGGTCTCTTCGATGGTGTTCACACAGCCCACATGAGTCACATCAGCCTTGCCTGTAGCAGCTTTGCCTGCGGAGAGTTTGGGCTGGTACACGCCAGAGATGGTGGAGGTATTGCCGTCAATGAAGACGATCTTGGCGTCGGCGGGGACAGCGCCGGTCAGGTTCGTATCCATACCGCTTTTGCAGATTTTGACGACTGCTTCACCGTACTGGGCCACGGCTGCGTCCTGATCGGCTTTGAGCATTAAGGCTCCTACCCCCAAAACACCGCCTCCAACCACCACCACTGCCGCAATCAAGATGATACGAGTACGAAGGTTCATTGTGATTTTCTCCCTCAAATTTCGGAACCAAACGACGCTCATCACTTTAGCTTTAATCAGCGCCTATCGGAATCGGTCGTTCGATCAAGATCGGGGATGCGTTCGGACAATGTCCAAACGGACAAGTGACTGGGCTTCAGGGTTACAGGTAAAATGGGACAACGCTATGGATGGTGGATGATCATCATGTTTTCCAAACGCAAACGCATCCCTGAAATCGTTCTTTTTCATCGCGTCGTGTTGTTCACGGTGGCGATTCAGTTCGGATGGTTTGTGATCGGGCAGCGCATCATCTATTGGGAAGCGAACCCATGGAAAACCGATCAACTGATCCTTTTTAGCGCCCTCTTTGGGATTCACCTTGGGCTGCACATAACCGCCCGCAGACTGTGCCAGAACCCCTACACCACCACCTTTTACCTGATCTTCCAGAGCGCTTTGATCTACGCCCTTAGTGTGGTCGGAAACTCCGGACAGCTTCGGGAGTCGCTCTTTTTGCCCCTGCTGGGTGAGCTGCTGCTGTTCACGGGCACAATCTGGTATGCCATCTTTGGGGCGGCCATGATGTTTGGCTTTGATCTGGTGCAGGGGTATATCAGTTTTGGGATCGCCTACGCGGACAGACTGATCATGACCGTCTTGTGGTGGTCGATCTGGTGGTTCATTGGGCAGTCCCCTTATGTAAGTGCCCTTCTGCTTCAGGTACGGGGCCGGCGTCAGGTGGCCGCGATGCTCAGCGAATTGGAGACGGCCCACCGCCGTCTTGCTGAATATGCCCTTCAGATCGAAAAGCTCACCCTAACTTCTGAACGGGCGCGCATGGCCCGGGAACTGCACGATACCCTATCGCAAGGTTTGACCGGTACGATCTTACAGTTGGAGGCCCTTGAAGCCTACGTCGAAATCGGGGATGTGACCAAAGCCGTGAGCATTGCTGCTCAGGTTAAAAAGCGGGCCCGCTCAGCCCTTGCGGACTCACGCCGGGCGATTGATGATCTGCGTCTGCAAACGCCTGAACAACCTTCCCTTTCGGAGTTGATCACCCATGAGCTAAAACGATTCTCCGAGGCCACTGGTATTGCTTATACCCTTGACATGCACCCTGACCTCGCCCTACCCCCCGAAATCAGCGAACACTTTCAACGCTGCATCAGTGAGGGGTTGTCCAATATTGCCCGCCATGCGCACGCTTCGCATGTGTCCCTCCTAATTAGTTTGAAGGGAGACAACCTTCAGGTGCAGTTGAGTGATAATGGGGTGGGCTTTGAAGTCAGCACAGCCAGCCAGATGACTGGGCACTATGGACTTTTGGGGATGCGTGAACGGGCCCGTTTGATGGGGGGAACCTGCGAAATTTACAGTAAACTTGGGATGGGTTCAATGATCGAATTGAGATTGAAAGTGACCTGAAACCATGAGCGAAAAAGCCAGAGCGCGCCTGATCATCGCGGATGACCACCTTGTGGTGAGAGAGGGACTGCGCCTGATCTTAGAATCTACCGGGCGTTTTGAGATCGTCGGTGAGGCCCTCAATGGTCAAGAAGCGGTCATGCTCACAGAGCAGTATCAGCCCGATCTGATCTTGATGGACTTGCGAATGCCCGGCATGGATGGCTTAGAGGCCATTCGGCTGATCAAGGCGCAGTGGGCCCATGTGGCCATCGTGATCCTGACTACCTACAACGAAGACAACCTCATGGTACAGGGTTTGCAGCTTGGGGCACAAGGTTATCTGTTAAAAGAAACCGGACGCGAAGTGCTGCTCAATACGATTGATGCGGCCCTTCGGGGCGAAACCCTGCTCAGTTCCGATGTGACCAAACGTTTGTGGGGGCATAAAGCCGCTGATCAGCGCTCTGCCAACCCCACCCCTGAACCGGAATATTCCCTGACCAACCGCGAGATCGAGGTGTTGGCTTACGTCGCCAGAGGGGTGAGCAGCAAGGCTATCGCCTATGAACTGAATATCACAGAGCGCACCGTGAAGGCCCATCTGGACAACATCTACACCAAATTCGGGGTGAACTCCCGTGCAGCAGCGGTCACGGTGGCTTTGCAGCAGGGCATTTTGCAAGACCTCAAAACGGATGGAAAAGGGTAATCATGCGGCTCCATCCTTTGTTACGGCGGCGGCTTCGGCGGGCAGTACGGGTGCTCCTGATCACGCTCTCGCTGGGCCTTGTTGGGGTCATGGTGGGTGTGTCGATGGGGGTTCTGATCGCAGATCGCCTCGACAAGCTGCCAGAGATCACTTTTTTGCCCACTGCTGGGCCAACCGAACAAGGGCTGACCGCAACGGCCAATTTTGTGTCCATCAAAGCCACCCTTCAACAGGCGATCACCCAAAAGGCTTTGTCCCGGACACCGTCAATGGCCGCATCCCCTCGACGCGCCCCTTGAACTTGCTTTAGGAACCCACTTCTGGGGGCACTGAGGATAAGGCAATGGGCAGTTTCACGGTGAAGGTTGAACCCTGCCCGATCTGGCTTTCGACCTCAATCGTACCGCCGTGCAGTTCCACCGCGTTTTTGCTGATGGGCAGCCCTAGTCCTGTACCGGGGATCACGCCCACATTCGCAGCCCGATGGAAGGGTTCAAACAAGCGCAAAATATCCTGAGTGGGGATACCAATTCCCTCATCGCGCACTTTGAGGACGACCATCTCCCCTTCCTGCTGCACTTCCACATAGATTTCCTGTCGATCCGGGGCATATTTGAGGGCGTTCGAGATCAAGTTGCTGACCACATGGCGCATCAAGTTCTGATCAAAGCGCATGATCAAGGGCTGAGGGGTGCAAGTGTAAACGATCTTTTGGTGGGTATGGGGATGACTTTCAAACTCATCAATGATACCGCGACAGAAGGCATCAAAATCGTTTTGGGTCAAGGTGATGGTGGTACGCCCAGCCTGAATCCGGGAGAGGTGCAGCACCTCATCCATGATCGAGCGCAAATGGGCAATCTGACTGCGGATTTTTTGCAAGCGTTGTTCAATGTCGCTGTCATTCATCCGATGGCGGTACGCAACCAAGGTCTCCGCAGTGGCAAGGATGGTCGCCAGCGGCGTCCGAAATTCATGAGAAGCCGTGGAGACAAAACGCGACTTCAATTCACTCAGTTCCTTCTCTCGCTCAAGGGCGCGACGTAAGGCTTCTTCGCTCTGTTTGATCTGGGTCATGTCCCAGTTCACCCCGATCATCCGCTCCGGCTGGCCATTTTCATCTTGCAGTACAGTCCCGTTTGCCTTTACATAACGAACTTCTCCATCTTGGCGGATGATGCGGAAGGTGGTGTCAAAGGGTTTTTCGCCTCGGCAGGCTGCATCCAATTCGGCGGCACATACAGGCGCATCTTCTGGGTGAAGATGATTGTAAAAGTCATCCACAGTACCGAGGATAGAACGCGGTTCCAGCCCGTAAATATGGGACATGCGCTCGTCCCAAATGACTTGATCTTTTTTGATGTCCCATTCCCAGATGCCAATACGCCCTGAAAGGGCCGCGACTTCGAGGCGCTGGGTCACGGCCCTCAACTCGATCTCTGCCTGTTTACGGTCGGTGATGTCATGATTGACCGAGATGATCCCCATCGGCAGACCTCGGCCATCCCGAAGCAGCACCAGTGAACCGAGGATATGGAGCCATGTATCATCCCGACGGCGCTGTTTGGATTCGCCCGTCCAGAAACCTCGATCAATCATCTCCTGAATGATGGTCAATGCGGATTGTTGGGACTCATACTGAGGTGCAAGAATCTGACCCGCATGTTTACCCATCACCTCCGCCGCAGTCCAACCGTAGATGCGTTCTGCGGCCTTGTTCCAACTTTGGATGCGATATTCCATGTCGGTCACAATGACCGCATCACTCACGGTTTCCTGAAGACTGGCATTGTACAGAAGCTGTTGTTCGATCTCCTTGCGGGCGGTGATGTCCTCAAAAGTCAGATTGGCTCCAACAATGTTGCCGTCAAGGGTACGGACTGGATAATAACGAAATTCCCAAAAGTGCTGTTTGTCACCATCCCATGTGGCCTCATCAACGGCGAAGCTCTCACCTTGCAGCACCCGGATCAGACGCTCCTGAAAGCGCTTCTGAGCCGTGGTGGGTAAACAGGTGACCATCTTCCGCCCGGGGGCAAGCAACGTACCATACTGGTGCTGAATCTGAGTCTGCGCGATCTGGTTAAAGGTGCGAATGTTGCCCTCATGATCCAAAAGCACAAAAGCCAACGTTGTGCTGTTGAGGATCGAGTGTAAGTCTGCCTCGTGGCGGCGGGCTTCCAGTTCGGCCTGCCGCTGGGCGGTCACATCAACGTACACCCCCAACACCCCGATGATCTCACCCCGTGCATTGCGCAAGGGCAGCTTACTGCTCTGAATGAGCATCGAATCGCCTTTGGCCGTGTGGATCGGTTCTTCATAGTTCAGTTTAGGCACACCGCTCTGCATCACTTGGATGTCATCGGCGTAATACAAGGTGGTATGTTCGCGCCACGGCATCTCGTGATCGGATTTACCCACAATCTGTTCTTTGCCGGCGAGTCCCGCATCAAGGGCAAAGAGTCGATTGCAGCCCAGATAAAGGCACTGCTGATCCTTCCAGAACACCCTCACGGGGATCGTATCCAGGACTTCCTCCAGCAGCATTTGGGCCTGCTGCACCTGATCCCGGCTTTGGCGCAGAATCTCCTGCTGACGTTTTTGTTCACTGATGTCATAAGTAATGCCCACCAGCCCAATGATCTCGTGATCGAGGTTTCGGAGAGGGACTTTGGTGGTCAAGGCCCAGATCAAGTTACCGTCGGTGCCGATGGAACGCTCCTCAACACCGATCAAGGGCTGTCCGGTACGCAGTACCTGTTCCTCGTCTGCGTGATATTTGGCGGCCATCTCTGGGGGGAAAAAGTCCTGATCGGTCAGTTGGGAGGGGACAAGCAGTTCGGTGAGTTTCAAGCTTTTGGCATGAGCCGCATTGTTCAAAAGTAAGCGGTGTTGGGTGTCTTTGACGTACACAAAATCAGGGATGGCATCGATCACGGTGCGCAGTAGATTCCGTTCTTCATCAATCCTGTGCAGAATCTGGTTCCGCTGGCTGATGTCTCGGATGGTGCACACCAATTGATCACTGGGTAGATTCCGATAGCGCACGGGCGAGATGCCGATCTCAACTTCCAAGGGCTGGCGACCGGCGCGTAAGGCGCGTACTTCCACGTGTTCCAGCGATGAACCGTCGATCACCCGTTTGAGGGCCGCATCAACAATTGAAATATCTTCTGGTTGGCACAGTGCGGTCAGGGGATAACTTATATACTCCTGATCCTGAAAACCAAAGAGGGCTTTAAAAGCCCGATTGGCTTGTTCGATCCCAAACTTGAGATCATACAGAAGGATCCCATCGCTGCTGCTGTCAAAAATCGTCTCGATCCGGGTGGTGATCCGATGGAGTTCAGCCGTGCGTAGAGCTACCCGCTGCTCAAGGGATACATTGGCTTTTTGGAGGGCCTGTTCCGCGGCGGTGCGGCGGGAAATATCCGTAAACGAAACCACCACCCGCCGGGGCGATGGCTCATCAAAAGGGTATACCTGCATCGCATACCAGACTTCGGGTCCGGTTAAGGTGATCCGAAACTCCAAATAAAAAGCATCCTGCTGTCCGTTGATGACATCTCGGGTTCCCGCCGCGATCACCTTCGCGGTTGGGGCGTCCTCTGTCGAGGCGTGCTCACACAAGCTGAGGTAGTTGTTGCCGAGTACGGCATCCCCAATAGGGGGGGGATTCTCCTCAGCAAAGCGCCGCCATGCGCTGTTTACATGGGCAATCGTGCCATCTCGTTCCAGCACCGCGATCTGGCTGCGGATCGAATCGAGGGTCGCCTGCTGGAAGCGGCGCATCTGATCCAGATGGGTGACATCCCGACCCACCCCCTGATACTCCACGATTCGCCCGGTGGAATCAAAAATGGCGCGGTCCGTCCACTGGGTGAGGCGGATGGTTCCGTCAGTCAAGATGGTGCGGTGCTCCGTTTGGGCAACCGGATGTTCGGCGTTGAGGGCGCAAATATGTGCAAGGGCCCCCGGGTGATCCTCCAGCGGGATCATGTTGAACAGATTCATACCGATCAATTCAGAGGGGGTTTTGCCATATTGATCGGCGTAAGCCTGATTCACAAAAGTGAGCACAAAATTCGGGGTATAACGGCAGATCATATCTACTTGATCTTCGACCACCGCCCGGTAGCGGGCTTCACTCATGTGCTGGGCAAGCTGTACATGATGGCGCTCAATGGCATACCGTAGGGTGCGAGTCAGAAGCGCAATCGTGGTCATTTCCGCCTTAAGCAGGTAATCCTGAGCGCCAATACGCATCGCTTCTAGCGCCTGAGGCTCATTATCATCCTTGGCAATTAACACGATGGGTACATGCGGAAATTTATGACGTAGTTGGGTGAAGGCCTCCAGCCCGGCAGGCTTGGACAATTCCATATCCAGCAGAATGACTGCAAAGAAATTGACCTCAAGGGCTTTGATCCCTGCTGCAAGGGTATATTCGCAGGTGATCTCAAAGGGTTGAGGTTGAGTCTGACTGAGCAGTTCCCAAAGATGAACACACTGCGCTTTGTCTTCCGTGATTACCAGTACCTGCATCAGATCGTCCTCTACTTCTGGCCGTGATGGGTGTGTGCGCCTTAGGTGCTGGGGAGGGTCACACACACTTCTGTACCTTGCCCCGGTACGCTGTTGATCTCGAGGTGACCATCATAAAGTTTGGTGAGACGCTCGACCAAGTGCAGCCCTAAACCAACCCCCTGCTGCTCATGGAGAGTCCGGTCAAACTGCATGTACGCTCCAACTTGGGCGATTTGCTCTGGAGTCATCCCCCACCCCTGATCGATCACCCGAATCCGATAAACACTGCCCACTTTCCCGGCTTCTATCACGACCGGCGCGGGTGGTTTAGAGAACTTAAAAGCGTTCTCAACCAATTCGGAGATGATCTTGTCCAGATCGTTTTCGGAGATATGCACCGCCCCAGCGGTGATCTTAAAGTTTAGTGCGTTCATCCGATGGTGCTGCTGGGCCACCTGAAGCGCGGCGTTTTCGATGATCTCCTCAGGATGTTGCAGCATGGCTTCACGGATGCGTTGAAGTCGTTCGGGGTCAGCCGAGATCAGCTCAATTTGAGCATAGAGGAGATAGTTCTTGATCAAGTGGTGAAGGCGATTGCCACTCACCACCACGATCTCACCCATCTCCCGAACTTCAGAAGCGGTGAGGGTGTCTGCCTCTGTGACCAACATCTCACCGATGCCCAAAACACCCGTCAGGGGGGTGTGAAGTTCGTGGGGTAAGGAATAAATCAGGGTGCGGCGCAGGTGCTGAAGGTCGGACTCGGCCTGCTCCTTTAGGGTACCCTGCCGTTGGATTCGGGTGTGGACCGCATTCAGCAGCTCAATGCGATTGAAAGGTTTGGTGATGTAATCATCCGCGCCCAATTCCATCCCATAGCGAATATCCAAACGATCCGATTTGGCGGTTAAAAAGATCAGAGGAATCGAAGCAGTGGTGGGGACACTGCGCAGTTTACGCAAGACCTGATACCCGTCCATACCGGGCATCATCACATCAGAGACGATCAGATCAGGGACAGATTCGAGCGCAAGTTTCACCCCTTCATGCCCGGATGAAGCGGCCAGTGGCTCAAAGCCTTCAAAGCGCAGCCACTCGATGATCTCCTCTAATAGGGGTTGTTCATCTTCAATGACCAAAATTCGTGTTGGCATCTTTCAACCCTCTCTGAGATGGTTCAAGGTAGGTGAGCAAAATGCGCACATCGGGTCTACCAAACATACGAGTCTTTGGATAGATGAGGCGATTCCGAGGGTATAGTTAGATTTTAAACTGAATGTTTGCCTCCACCCCCGGTGCTCTTGTCCCATAATGAGATTATACGTCTAAGGTGCCCTCCAGAGATGAATCATTATCCCCATAGGGATAGGAGGTTTTCCCCTATGGGCACACATTTGTCGCAGTTTATTAGGTATAAGGGGATTATCCCACGATTTCTCAAATCCTGACAAATTGCCATTTGTAGGATTGTTCCTATCGGAATTTACACTTTTCGTGGATCTGCGGGAGGAGATGCGTTTGCCCTGTGAGAGATCACTGGGGCGATTGCCTGAAAAGCCAGCGCTGATTAGGCGTTACACA
>JACSRJ010000001.1 GCA_014879835.1 Anaerolinea sp. | reverse complement strand
ACCCCCACCCCCGCCCCCGCCGGGAGAGAGTAGATCATACCCATGAGCGCTAGAAACTGCGCCAGATCGCCCGCGTCGAGTATCTAGAGTGGAGTAGAGAGCCTCCCTTGTTCATGAGGGGTATCATCCATAGCTTCTGCAAACATGCATCAGAAAAATCACTCAGATTTGGGTTGATGCCCCTGAAAGTCATCCCTAACACGGAGCAGAAATCGCAAAAACTGCCATACGTCCTTAAATCTGCCTTCTCCGCCTTTTATGGGTACTGTAACCTCCACTGTGTGGGTGCTGACCAATAGGGTATCAACCAATAACTTCTGATCATTAGGCATATCTGGAACTCTAACATCCATCATGTCACTGTAATCCACCACATCTCTTTGATCACCTCGAAAAACATACAGTCCCCTTGTAGTGATCCACACCGACTCCTCCAACTTCTTTGGCGTGTTGGAGTAAATGCCGAGAAGGGTTTCTCCTTGTCGAAGTGCTTGAAGATCACCATGAATAGGTGAATCAACGTTTGATATTGACTGAAAGTTAGCCATTGGCAGCAGTATACGGTGTATTCTTGAGCGTAACAGGTCTTCTGGGTTCACTTGTTCACTTTCCTATTAGGGTGATTTCAATCCATTCATTGGCACCATTACTGCCAAAGCGTCCACCATATCGTCGTGCTAAAAACTGCATTGCCCGGAATAGATCAGGGTTTGCAATGGTTCCTTCAAGGCGGAGAACGTGTGCTCCGTTTGCTTGAGCCAGCCTCATTGCATTGGGAATCACCTCAAATGGATTGGTGATGTCACCCACAACCATATCGACCCGGATCGTTGCAACACCATTTTCGACTGTAAGGGTTGCATCTAGGTGATCGATTCGCCCTTGAAGGCCTAAATCATCGGCATTTAAAGCGCGTGTGGAAGCCCTTCCCCCAGTTCCCCCACCACCTCCCGACCTCATAAAGAACGCCATAGAACCAATACTTAGGTAGGCTGTTATATTCCCCAGCCACTCAGCGAATATTGCTCCTGAATAATGGGCGGTGAGGTGATTGTGGCGGATTTCCTCATCGATTAAGACATCGTTTTGAGCTTGTCGAAGCCTCTGGATAACGTTCAAAAGGGTCGTTGCTATCAGCCCCCGCACGGGTTCGGAAAGACTGTCTAACAGTGCCGTATTGGGCATCTCACCTTGCCCAACTTTTTCCATCACCCATACAAGAGCGCTCAGAAGTTCGTAACGCTGTTCAGCGCTCAGGCTCCAGAAATCATCCTCAAGTCTGCTGGATTGAACCTTATCAAGCACCCACAACACCAGCTTCATCAGAGCTTCTCGGCTTCGTTCAGCATTATCATTGCCGTCAAGTAGGGCTTCGAGTTCTGCAATGGATAAAGACTCAAAGTTGTCAGGCAGTGGGGAGTTCATCATACCGGAGAATCTGAGGGTGCTCAGCAGCATTTGAATCAGATGCTTCCGCCGCTCGTCATCATCCTGCTGGGGATGACTGATCTCGCCGTCGGGAAGGCCGCGAAAGAGCGCTGCCGCGTCTTCTTCTGCCGCCTGCATGATCTCAATGATTTTTAAGGTGCTGTCGCGG
>JACSRJ010000065.1 GCA_014879835.1 Anaerolinea sp. | reverse complement strand
ATGAGAGAAATCACATTGCACACGGAGACAGTATAACCTCCACACTGTCCCAATTGCACGATGAATCCACTGAGGTCACTGAGCATCATTCTTTGCGCTGCCACTCCATCGAGACAAGCGTTTGAAGTGCGCCCCAGTTTCTGGACACAATGTTAGTGAGGTAATCTAGAAACCGAAGAAACCGATGAAGTTAACCCGCCTGAGGGGAGAAATGCCCTAGCACGAGCTTATCCCCGATTGAATTTCCAAGGGCCATCCCGCAAGAAGCGGGTTTCAGCAGAGTCGACATTCACCTGCTCACTCTCAGATTCATTTAAGCACCACTCCCCCATTCCGCTTACCCTGCTGGACAGGTAAATTTCACTTTGAACTCCTTGGTGTAGAAAGTCTGTGATCCAAACGTGATCAAAACCTGAAAGGCGTCAACGGGATCGCCTGCATCACAATACACCATGGCAAGGACAACCTTCTGTTCGGTTTTTCCGAAGGATAGGACTGAAGAACCTCCCCATAAACCAAGTCGACTGCCTTTATAAAACCCTGCCCCAAAAATGCGGAATACTCCATTAGGGGTGATAAGGGCGCGTGCTTCCTCAGAGACGGTGACATCCACACCCAGATACACATCCATCCGTGTCGTGTCCCCTGTGGCGGTCTTTACGGAACCACGTATTTCCTGACTCACGACCTTGAAGTTTTCGACCGTGAATAGATCAGAATTTGCGGTTGAGGCTGACTCCGGCTGCGCGGTAGGCACTGGAGGTGTTGCAGCCACTGTCACCCGTTCACAGGCTCCTGAGGTTGTTATCACCCGATCTGCAACCCAACCTGATACCCCACTCTCTGAGTTTTGGGATTGCCTTTCTACCTTCCACCACCGGGTATCGTCCAAAGCGGCGGCATACCCTACAATGGCAAACGTCTCTCCCGCCGCAAACGATGCGATGACTGGATATAACGTTCCCGGACCTTGGCGCACATTCACGGATCGGTCATTGGGAATCTGACCTGAACACGCCTGATTATCTGTAACAGCCGCCTCGATTGTCATTGGAGCTGGGGTGGTGATCAGCCTGCTTGTCTCCTCAACATCACGGGCGCAACGGAAGCCAATGTCAACATCAGCCAGCGCCGGATTATCCGGTCGCCGCAAGACTGCTCGAACATCTCCGACCACAAATGCCCAAGATCCACCACGCAGTATGCGATATTGTCCTTCATCGACTCCTTGGGGATTGATCCTTGGACTCGATGCATAATAGCCTTCATCATACCAGTCATTGACCCATTCCCAGACGTTTCCGCTCAGATCGAGGGCGCCTATCCATGATATTCCTCCCGGTTTGCTACCTACAGCAGATGGTTGGGTGCCCGAATCCCCATAATAAACAGTATTCTCCGCCACAAAGGTATTGCCCCAAGGATAGATCCACCCTTCCGGTCCCCGTGCGGCATACTCCCATTCTGCGTCAGTGGGCAATCGCGCATCGCGCTTTCGGCAAAAGGCATCCGCTTCAAACCAGTTCACCTGTTCACGGGGAGCGTTTGGCTGCGACCAGTTTCCTGTGGTGCCATACTGGGCATTGGTCACTTCGGTCTGGTCGATCCAGAAGGG
>JACSRJ010000332.1 GCA_014879835.1 Anaerolinea sp. | reverse complement strand
GCTCGCCGAGATGACCGAAGCGATCAACAGTGAGCGCCTTGATCATCTCCCCATCATCGCGGCCGATACCAGTTTTGAGAGTCAGTTCCCAGAAGCGGCCATCCTCACCGCAAAACTGCGCCCAGCGTCTCGGATCATGCAAGCCCAGATCGTTTATACCCAGAATCGGGGTTTGGAACTGCATCAATACAACATTCGCATCCCCACCCATGAGTCCGGAGACCTTCTCGAACTTCAGTTTCGGTTCACCGATCAACTGGCCATCCAAATCCCGTGGCAGCAGTTGGAGTGGTGGTTTGTCGTGCGTGATCAGAACAACAAACAATGGCGCACGGCTCCGGTTTTCAGCGAATACGCCGATAATCGCTTCCATCGGTGGACACGCACCGAGACCGAACACGCGGTGCTGTTCACCTACGATCAAAATGCAGCCAGTATCGGAGTCCTTAAAAAAGCCACCGATGAGAGCATCCGCAATCTGGAGCGGGTCTTTGGTTACAAACTGATCTACACCCCCCATATCGTCTTGTACAACAATACCAGAGACTTTCGGGAGTGGTCATCCGCGAGTGCCGACGGACAGTTTATCGGGCTGGCAAGCAGTGAGTGGGGCGGAGCGGTGATCGCTTTTTATGAGAGTCTGGAGTTCACTGGCTATGGGATCATCCAACACGAACTGACTCACCTGTTCCAGTACCAATCCTTTCGGGATCGGCGGCGTCAGGATGTGCCCAAGTGGTGGATCGAAGGCACTGCCCGCTACTTTGAGCAGTATTTCCCGTGGGACATGGAGGCATATCTTCGAGCGCTGTACCAGAGCTTCCCCCCACCCCGGCTGGATATGCGCCTCTCCGAACGGGCCCCCGATGGCAGTGATGTCTCGTACCCGTATGTGGTGGGCATGACCTTTGTCACCTTTTTCCTTGAGGAGTACGGCGAAAAAGCCTTCCAACAGGTGCATGTGAGCCTCGCCCGTTTGGACACCTTTCCCAACGCGCTCAAACTGGCGACGGGGAAGTCTCTTTCGGAGTTGAGTCAGGCGTGGCAGGCGTGGATCAAAGAATGAGGGACACGTAGGAGGCAGGCAGGGGCGCCTCGTGCGAATACTTTTGGGAGTTACGCCCTTGCCCTCATCCCCTAAAATCGTTCTGGTAGGGGCAGCCCCGTGTGGTCGCCCCTACCAAATCCCTCTTAAGACCGAGACTTGCCTTCGGGGATGAGGGTAAACCTACTATAGACGCCTCAGTCCGCAGCGCTCTCGCTTAGGTGCCTGTGGCGGAGATAATTTCCTGCCGTCTGAGCACCCAACAGCTTATCGCTATCGCACCTACAATCAGCACGAGTGCAGTGGCCACCGCATCCCAATGGGGTGCAGAAGGTAACCCCGCAGCCAGCAGCGTCGCCCATTCTCCAAGTTTGCTAGGCGCAAAAGTGAACAAAAGCCCCGCAATCAGACTCACCACCACAAACCCGAAGGTGATCGCAGCCGCGGTGAGGGTGGTCTGAGCCAAAGTACTGGCAAGGAGTGCCAAGGCGCACATCACAAGAAGGTTTAAGTAGAGCAGCACCCCAATCGAAACGAAATTGCCAATGTCAGGCGGTGAGAAAAGAAGGGCGGTGTAGACCCAAGTTACCAACATCTCCACCAATAAACCCACCCCTAACAGCAAAGCAAGCACCACAAACTTTGCCACGATAAAGGTATCACGCGGCAGCGCGTGTGGGAATATCAAGGTCATCAATCCACGCTCGCGTTCGCTGACCACGCTCAGAAACGCCAATAACAGGACGATGAAGGCAACGAGTTGGTTTGTGTTCTTAACAAACTGCCCAAGCGAATCGCTCACCGTTGGCGGGGGGACCGTGATGATAATATTCTGCCCTTGTCCTAAGGATGCAACCAACTCTGGCAGAAGTTTGGCAGTAATCGGTGCCATGAGTCCAAAAACCAACATGGTGATCAAAAAAACGATGGCTTTTCGGGTAGCCCAAACCTCATGCAGTTCCTTGAGCAACTGAATCCGGAACAGACTCATGTGTTTCACCTTCAGTCAAAGACAGAAAAATATCTTCCAGTGTTGCGCTTAACATTTCAAAGCGCAGGATGGGAATGCTTGCACACAGGGGCAGCAGCGCTCGTTGAGCGACAGATACATCCGATACCGCAAGTCGTAACCGCGCCCCATGCATCTCAATTCGCCTGATCCATGGAATTTGCTTTAGCGCTTCAGCCAGAGTCCTCAATGCGGGGAGTTCCTGCGGCAAAGTGTCAATTTCAAAGATGGGATGAACGTACTGAGCAAGGAGCGTCTCACGTTCTGCCTGTAAGATCAGCTTTCCCTTGTTCAGGATCGCAATTTCATCACAGATACGTTCGGCATCATTGAGGATATGAGTCGAGAAAAAAACAGTGATCTGTCCATGTAAATCGCTCATGATGTTGAGGATTTCTTTGCGCCCTGCTGGATCCAGCGCTGAGACTGGCTCATCAAGGAGTAAAACACGCGGCTTGTGTAGGAGTGCCTGCGCCAGACCCAGACGTTGTTTCATCCCCCGCGAGAATCCGCCAATACGCTTCTGGGCTACCTCAGATAACCCAACCCGCTCCAGAACCGCGCCAATGGGTGGTTTTTCCATATGGTGAAGATTGGCCGTATACGTTAAGAACTGCCGTGGGGTCATCCAATTATAGAAGTTTGGGGTATCCGGTAAGTAGCCAATGGGTGGGTACTGGGCACCGCCAACCTCAACGCCCTCAATGATGACCTTGCCTGAAGTGGCTTTGGCGAGTCCAGTCATAATTCGAAGGGTTGTGGTTTTGCCCGCCCCGTTGGGGCCTAGGAACGCGAATGTCCTGCCAGCGGACACCTGCAAGTCCAAGCCGTCTATGGCTGTATTATTTCCAAAACGCTTGACCAGTCCTTGGATGTCAATAACGTTCATGCGGATTCTTCCCGACGCCCAAACAGGAAATAGACCAAGGGCCCAAAAATCTGGAAGAGCACAATGATGAGTATCCACACCGGCGTATTTCCCTTCGCGCCTTTGTGTTTCCATAGATCAAAGAGGGCGTAAGCCTGTACCGAAATCTGAACGAGTACGAGAGGCAGTAGGATAAGGAGTAAGGTGTTGGTGTCCATAGGTCAGTCACATCCTTTCAATCGAGGTGGGTGAGAGGCTGCACACCAATGAGAATCTCTCTAGCCTAATCTAAGGTGGATTCCCTCGATTTGTCGAGTGATGAACATCATCAATCTTTTGGTCACTACGCAGTCGGGGCCGGAACCCACAACACTCGCCCCTGCGAGACCATAAACCGGCTGATGGTCAGGTCATATGCTGGTGTTTGAGGAACGGATTCAGGATAGAACTCGTGATTGTCTGGCAGTGGTTAGCGGGTACGAGAGGTGGGCAGATGCAACATGCGGGACAGAGCGACTGAGTCGGCGCTTTCAACCCCTTGTTCGCTGCGGGTACGGAGGCACACAGACCTTTAGGGACACTTATGGGAAGGCTCACTCAACCACGATCAGGTGAGCGTCCCGAAGCTGTTCTACCAGCGCGATCAGGTCACGGCGCAGCACAGACTCCTCAACTTCATATTCTTCCTGAAGCACCACAAGCGCCCCCTCGATGCTACCCTGTTCGATCAACACGGTGTACATTCGGGTGCCTGATTCATTGAGGGTGAAATAGTGATCATTTTCGGTGCTAAGCAGCACCGATTCACCGGCGATCTCGTTCATCAGGACTTTGTGATGCGCTTTAATGATCACCTGTTTCCCCCAACCTTCCCGGATTACAATCTTGAAGAAGCAGGTAAAAGACACTGCCCCGTGCCGTGCCGGGGTCTACCCATACCTGCCCGCGATGGGCTTCCGCAACCAGACGGCACAGCGCCAAACCCAGCCCCGTCCCCTTGATGCCCTTCTCTTGATTAGGGGCCTGTCCATATTTTTCAAAGATCATCTGGCGGTAGCCCTCCGGGACGCCGGGGCCAGAATCGGCCACACTAAAGAGCAGACCACCCTCCGCGCCCTGCCCAGCGCACAGTTCGATGCTGCCGCCTTCTGGGCTGAACTTGATTGCGTTGTCGTAAAAATTGATCAGGGCCCGGCGGGTTAGATCAATATCCGCATAAATGCTGGGAGCATCATCGGACACCGCAACGGTGGGCACAATACCTTTGGCTGCGGCTTTATGGGTGATTGTGCCCACCACTTCATCAAGCAGCGCACGGGGGTGCAGCAGGGTTGGGCGCAGACTCATCACCCCGGCTTCCAGTTTGGTGATCTGAAGGAAGTTCTCAGCCACATTCATGACCTGCGTCAAACCACGTTCGGCCTTGCCCAAGTGACGGAGCGCGGTGGGTGCATCGGGGCTTTCTTCGAGGGTAGAC
The DNA here is from genome assembly GCA_014879835.1 of Anaerolinea sp. Lineage (GTDB taxonomy): Bacteria > Chloroflexota > Anaerolineae > Aggregatilineales > UBA2796 > UBA2796. The sequence goes on along the minus strand of JACSRJ010000332.1, from coordinate 5,633 downwards.
TGGGCCAGCACCACCCCCCCCATCACACTCTGAAGGGGGCTTCTCAGGTCATGCACCAGCATATGAAGGGTGTTCTCACGGGCTTTTTCGAGTTCCACTCGGCTGGTCTCATCATAAATGATGGTCAGATAGCCCGCGCCTGTGGCAGTATGCCATGGGATGTGGCGGCAGGTGACCACACGGCGGGTTTTACCTTCCAGTTCCACCCGGCTGCCTTCCGGCGCACTCATCAATTTTTCGAGTGGTGGCAGAAGGCGCGCTGTGGCCCGGCTGAACTCCTCTAAAAGATCGCCGGGCACGCCCAAATAGTTGGCTGCGGTGCGGTTCACCAGCACAATCCGCCATTTTTCGTCCCAGACGATCATGCCTTCATCGGTGGCTTCAAAAACGGCCTCAAAGCGTACTTTTTCCTGCTCCATGGCGTTCACCAAGGCCCGACGTTCGGTCACATCCTGAAGGATCATGCCAAAGGTCACAAAATCCCCTTCGCTGTTGTAGACCGGGAACAGCGATACCTCCGCGATGATCTCCCAACCGCGCCGGGGACGCAGTTTGATCTCACCAGACCAGCCGCCTAACTGCACCGCCCACGCGATGATCTGGCGATCTTCCTCCCGCCACGATGCCGGGTTGGAGGTGAACTGATGCAGGGGCACACCGTAAAGTGCCTCTGCCGATTCGCAGTCAAAAATCTCAGCCGCAGCTTGATTGGCATAATCGATCACCCCGTCTCGGTCGCGGGTGATGATGGCCACATTGGATTCATCGGCCAGACGACGGAATAGGCGAATTTCATCTAATTGGGTTTGGGTCTGTTCAAAAAGGGTCGCACCACGAATGGCAATCGCAAGCTGATCCGCAAGCAGTTTTAAAGTGGTGATGTCGGGTTGATCAAAAGTATAGGGGGCCTGCCCCTCAGCCAAAACGATCCCGATCAGGCGATTTTGAAGGCGGATGGGGACGTAGACAGCCGACTGCGAGTCTTCGTTATAAAAGTGCAGACCGGCTTGATGCGCTTCGGCTGCGGTGTCAAAAGCCCGAAAGGTACCAGTACGGATCACTTCGCCAACCAACGTATTCATCGTAACCTTGAGGATAAAACGGGTAGGAATATGTTGGTTGTGGTCAGGATGAATGACGATCAGATCAAGGCTGTCTTTCCCCTCATCAAAGACCCCAATCCCGATGACTACCTTGGTGAAAAGCTCATGGGTAACACGGGCGCTAAAGTCGATCACCGAGCTGACATCACGGGCCTCTATGGCCTGAACCGCGATCTTGCGGAACAGTTCAAGCTGGTTCACCCGGCGCTCAATCTGGTTAAAAAGGAGGGCATTTTCAACTGCTACGGCCAAATGGAAAGCGACCGTTTCGAGGATATTCACATCACGGCTGGTGAAGGCATGAGGATTGCCATTGGAGACCAACAAGACCCCCAATACATTCCCTTTGAGGATCAGGGGGAAGGACAAAAAGGACACGATTTCGCCCGCCAGTGGGGCATAATCAAAACGTTCATGGAAGTTTTGAACATCCGGCACATTCAGCAGACGTCCGTTTCGGGCGCACCATGCCATCGGGTTCGGGCCATCCAGTGGCAGACGGGTGCCAGCCTCAATCAGCGATCCATCCTCTTGGTAACCATATTTGATGATGAGGGCATGGCCTTCAATCAGACCAATGCAGGGGAAATAGCCAAAGAGGGCGTGCAGCACATCGACCGCTTCTTTAAGCAGATCGTCCAGCACCAGAATCGCGCCGAGCATCTGATTCACGGCGCTGAGGGCCATCAGCTCCTCCGTGGTATCCCCGCGCTGTCCACGCTGAAGGGACTGCCCACCGGCTTTGATGAAGGTAGATACCTGAACCTGAAAATCTTCTTCGCTCAGGCCTGCTTGGGACGCAGCATCGGCAGCTTGCAGTGATCCTCGAAGGTATTCAAGGATGGTTTGGACTGTGGAGTCCGAGGCAGAAGCAGTGGGGTGTGGATTTTGTGCTGTCAAGATCGCCATGAACACCTTTTTTACAGGCGGATCGACTTCCGTTACTATTGTATCCTGAATCTCCCAAAATAAAGCATCACGAATAAGTTACGCAGGGCGATTGCAGGAAAAACGAACGACGGCAGCGGAACGCCATAGTGCCCCGCCCCGATCCTGATCCCGCATGTGGCCAAAAGAGGACAGATTGAGCGATCCGATAGGATGTCCTTGGGTGGTGGGTGAGGACTCTCGCCCCCAATGGCTGTTCCCTTCACTGTTCGCCGCGTAGGGCTGCCAACCACTCCCGCCAGCGCGGTCGAATATACCTGTGCCCGATCCGGTAAACTGTGGCCAGCAAAGCCCCAATCAGGGCGATCACAATCCCCGTGCAAAAGGCGTTCCGTATGGCATTAAAAGCATCCACAAAGGGGTTGTCATTGTTGGCGTTCACGGGCAAGGTGGCCAGCGGTTGCACAGGCTGAATGGTAGGACGTGGGACCGTCGTAGGTGGCTGCTGGATGAGTGAAGTAGGAGTCGGTCCCTCGGTGGGGATGAGGGTTGGGGGAATCGCGGTCGCAGGTTGAAGGGGGGTAGGCAGGGGTGTTTGGGAACGGTTATTCACGGTCAGGTTTTGCACCGAGGTTTGCAGCACTGTACCATCACGCAGGATCACCCGCAGCCGGATTTGGTAGACCCCGTCCTGAACGTTTAAGGTGTTCCACTGAGCAAGGGTGCCCGCCGTCACCTGCTGCGTGATCTCCGCCAGCGGAAACCAGATTTCATCGCCTTCTTCCTGAAGGGCAAATTCGAGTTTGTAGCGCTGAAAGTCCGGGCTGGTGGCCGTGCCCTGAATGGTGATCACCCCGATGAGGGTTGTGCCCGAAGACGGGTTGGTGATCTCCGCTTTGCCCGATTCTTGAGCCTTAGCGGGGTGGGTCACAAGCGCCGCAGCGCTGATCACGATCAGCAGGATGATAAACAAACGGTGCATAAAACGCCTAACGCCACGGGTCCTTCTGCCCGATCAGCACCACTTCAATGCCCGGAACCTGCTCTTTAAACCAGTTTCGCATCTGATCACGCATGACCACCATCTCACTGGCATAGTGAGAGCCAGCAATCAAGTTGATCTGAGCCTTCGCCAAAAAAGCACGCAGGGCCTCACGCTGGGCAGCGCGCCACTCGCCGGGCCCAAAATACGACCACTCCCCGGTGATATAAGTATCACAGCCCAGATCAATGGCCTCCTGAATATACTCAAGGGTTGCCCCGCCCCCACCTGCAACCACCATTGCTTTGTGCACGGGCAGCCCATCGTGGCGAATATTCACATAACGTAAGGTGGGTAAATCCATAGATTCAGCAACTTTGCGGGCACACTCATCAAAGGTATTGTAGGGGATTTTGCCGTACACCCCGGCCATCCCCCCGCGATAGGGGGCACAACGCCCCAATACCTTCATCTTGAGCGCCTCCGCAATGGCGCCGCTGGTCGAGATTTCGGGGTGGCAATCCAGGGGCGCATGGCAGTGGTAAAGGTTGATCCGGTGTTCGCGCAGGTCTTCGAGCAGGGTCTCAGTGATATACACTGGCTCCGGCAGGGATTCAGAAAAATCGGCTGGATGGTGGCTGAAGATCAGACCGCCGGGCGCGCCTCGTTCCACTTCGCGGGCGATGATCTGATCAAGGGCTTCCTGATTGGGAAAAACCACCAGATACACCCGATCAATCTCTGGGGCATTATTGAGCATCAGACCATTCCAAAGGGTGGAGAACTCCGGCACGGCAAAACGAGCCAGCATCGAATCATAACCAGCGGGCCGGGGGGTTAGCAGTTTACTTTCGTCAAACGCGGAGATGTTAAAGAACGCATCCAGTTTGGCTGTCAAGTTTTTGAGCGCGATCACGCCTGTCCTCGTTTCCGTTCAGCCTGACGCGCCTCACTGATCACAAAGTCGATCACCCCAGTGATCGTTGGATTGGGCAGCGTTTCCGGGGGAAGCGTCAGCATCCGATTTTCCTCAATTTGAATATAAGGCGGGTCGGGCAAGAGGGTAATGTCAACCTGACCAAGAATCATGGACTCGGATTCCCCCCCTACGACTGAAAGCAGCCTACAGGGGGCTTTCCAGATAGGTTTGACCTCTGGTGCGCTGCCCAACCCTAAGCCTAGGATCAAGTCTACCGTATCGGGGCGATCATTGGCGATAAGCTCCAGATTTTTGCCATTACAGATGCGCATCTTGATCCCGCCGCGCTGAAGGGAAGTTGCCCACTGTCCAGCCGCCAGAGGGGTGACGATCACCTGTTTGATCTGGTTCACCAACTGAGGAAAATGATAGAGTGCGTCAGCCTGCCCGATGTGAAAAGCGTCATATCCGAGCGCATCCATAGCTACCAGCATCCCCCGCCCACTGGTACTCTGGCAGATCCATACCCCCGCCGCACATGACTGCCCCAGATCAACCAGCACGCTGATCCCCGGAGCCGTCTGGCGCTGTGCCGAAAAAAAGGTATGCAGCCGGGGGAGCAGTTCGAGTTGTCCTCTTAGGGCGGCACTGTAAAGGATGCGGATCGGCACAGGGCGGATGATCAAGGCTGACTGACCTCTCAGGTTAGGTTGTTACCACCAACACCGCATCAGTTTACCTCAGATTTGGGCGATTCCTCTTTGACCTTCAACCCGATCCTGATTTGGGCATTTTTTGATGCAATCACCCTAGATCGCGCTACAATGATAGGCAGGTTTGATCCTGATGTTATGATGCAGGGGGAGGTTCGGCGTGAAACGCCAACACCGATTCATTCAAATGACCGTCCTGATGGTGCTTCTGGTAGCGGTGAGTGCGTGCCGCGAGCGGCGTGAGCCGCCCATGCCTACTGTTGCGATTCTGCCCTCCGCGACCATCACCGATACCCCAACCAACACCAACACACCCACACCGACCCATACACCGACCTATACGCCTACTTTTACGCCGACCTTTACACCGACCTTCACGCCAACCTTTACACCTTCATTGACGCCCACCTTTACCCCGTCGCTCACACCGACGATTACTTTGACACCGTCTCTGACCTTCACCCCGTCAGATACACCGACCCTGACACCTTCGCTCACTTTCACCCCGTCATTGACGCCATCGTTGACCCCAAGCCTGACCTTTACCCCGTCACTGACGCCAACAGAGACCTTTACCCCAACGCCCCGCCCGACGCTCACCCCAACACCTGTACCACCTCAGATTTCGGTGTTTACGGTGCAACCTTCGAGTGTCCCCAGTGGATCGCCTGTGGTGGTCAACTGGACGGCTGAGGGCGAGGTGATCGTGCTTGAAGTCCTGACCGGGACGCTTCAGGTGCTGCAAACGCTCACCGTCGATTTGCAGGGAACACAGTCCTTCCCGCTGGATAGTTCGCAGGGCAAAACCGTTATTTTCCGGCTCACCGCCAAACGCGGCGAACTGAGCGACAGCCAGCAGATCGCGGTTGAGGTCAAGTGTGCGGTCGCATGGTTCTTCACCCCAGAACCAGTGGACGGCTGCCCGAATCAACCGGCGCAGTTCACCCCGATGGTTTACCAGCGCTTTGAGCGTGGTCTCCGCATTGCCGGACACCGTGGGGGCGACGACGGCCGTGCCCATCATCGCC
>JACSRJ010000219.1 GCA_014879835.1 Anaerolinea sp. | reverse complement strand
ATAAAAAAACTACCCCTCGAAAGGATGAGTGCCCCCCTTTACAACACGGGTGCTTTGGGTTTGCGGTGAATGAACTTCCCTTCACCGTTCGCGCCCAACCACTGATCCCCATCCACGATCTTTTTGCCCCGCAAGAAGACCATGCTGGGTTTGCCCCGCACCTTCATGCCCTCATACACGATGTAATCGGTACGCATGTGGGTGTTTTTGACGCTTAGGGTGTGTTTGGCTTTGGGGTCCCAAACCACAATGTCGGCATCACTGCCCACCGAGATCGTGCCCTTCTTGGGATACATACCGAAGATTTTGGCGGGGTTGGTGCAGAGCAGTTCCACAAAACGGTTGGCGGAAATGCGCCCCTGATTCACGCCCGCCTCCCACATAACCATCATGCGCTCTTCCAGACCGGGCATCCCATTGGGGATTTTGGCGAAGTTACCCTTACCCAATTCTTTACCGGGACGGCGGTTACCGGGGGCTTTGGCTTCAAACTTCTCCCAGTCTTTGTTGCCGTGTTTATCGAGCCATTCTTTCCACGGGCCCTTGCCTCCTTCAAACCAGAAGTTGCAGTGATCGGTGCTGACCGCCTGAAGAGTCCCATCCTTGACCGCGCCCCACAGCACCCCTTGATCGTGGACGGTGCGGATGGGCGGCGAACACACAAACTTCGCCCCTTCAAAGCCGGGCGCACCGAGGTGCTTTTCGGCAGTGAGGAAAAAGTATTGGGTGCAACTTTCACCCATCACTGGGTAACCGAGGGCGCGCCCCCGGCGAAGGGCAGCGATGGATGGTTCGCAGGTCATATGCACCACATACAGCGAGCATCCGGTCATGCCAGCCATGACCACCGCCCGGTTGGTGGCCTCACCCTCAATCTCTGGCGGGCGCGAATGGGCGTGATAAATGGGATCAGTCTTGCCTTCGGCAAGCAGGGAAGGGGTAAGAGTCGCTTCCACGTCCCCGTTTTCAGCATGAACCATGACGATCATACCGTTGGCCGCGGCAGTACGCATGGTCTTAAACAAAGTGGCGTCATCAATCTGAAAGACGTTTTTGTAGGCCATAAAGAGCTTGAGGCTGGTCACGCCTTCATCAAGCAGGGTGGGGATTTCAGCCATGACCTCATCGCGCAGATCGGTGATGGCCAGATGAAAGCCATAATCGATCTGGGCGGGTTTGGCTTTTTCGCGCCATGCCTTGAGTCCATCATGAAGGCTGCCGCCCTTGGGTTGAATCACAAAATCAATGTGGGAGGTGGTACCCCCAAATGCTGCCGCCCGATGTCCGGTGTTAAAGTCGTCGTTGGCGACGGTGCCTCCAAAAGCCAGATCAAGGTGAGTATGGACGTCGATGCCGCCGGGGATCAGGTATTTGCCTTTGCAGTTGACCACCTCATGCCCCTTGGCGTTGATATTCCTGCCGATGAGGGTGACGATCTCGCCTTCCACCAAGACATCCGCTTCAATGGTCTCACTGGCGGTAATAACTGTCCCGCCCTTAAACAATGTTCCCATGTTGGGGCTGCTCCTTATTTCTTAAAATGAGGCAGTACATGTTCGGCATATTCGGCGACGATTCGTTCTTCCTCGCCGCACATCAGGTAAATATTAAATTGGGTGACTCCAGCGGCTTCAAGTTCCTTGAGTTTCTGAACGTGGGCTTCAACACTGCCCAGCACTCCAAAAGAATCAATGATGTCATTGCTGATAAAGCCCAAATGATCGGCGTCTTTGTCGGCGTGATGGCGATAGTCATAGCCTTTGCGCCCTTCGATGTAGTCAGTCAGGCGGCGGGGAATGTCACTTGCCCCACCTTTGCCGTAGCGCTCCACGATGTCCGCCACATGATTACCGACCATGGCCGGGAACCAGCGGGTTTGGGCCCGGGCTTTGTCCATGTCGCCCACCCATGCAGGCGCCGCGGACATGACCTTAAAGTTGGACATATCCCGTCCTGCGGCTTTGCCTGCGGCGATAGCCTGATCGGTAAAGTACTTCACCAACCACGGGTCGGCAAGCTGGATGATCAGCCCGTCGCCAGCTTCGCCCGCACCCTTAAGGGCCTTGGGCCCATAAGCGGCGATCCACACTGGCAGTTCATAACCGTTTGCCCAAGGGATCTCTACTGGGGCAACATCATCGGCATAGGTCACGGATTCGCCCTTAACCATTTTGCGCAGCGCATCGGCAAATTCAACCATGGTTTCGATGGTCATGGGTTTGCGCCCCATCACCCGGCGGGAACTATCCCCGCGGCCGATGCCTACATCAAAGCGCCCGTCACTTTGCAGGGCAAGGGTGGCGAACATGCTGGCCGCTACCGACCAATCACGCACACCGGGGTTGGTCACACAGGGGCCAAAGCGCATCTTCTGGGTGTGTTCCATACACATGGCCATGGTGAGGTAACACTCGCGCCAGAGGATATGCGAATCAAAAAACCACGCATAAGCGAACCCGGCAACCTCCGCCTGTTTGCAGAGCGCCACGGTGCGTTTGGGACTGATGTCGCCTTTAAAAGTAATCGCAAATTCCATCTAAAGTCTCTCCTTTGACTGCTCTGGTGAAAATCTCCTCGACAGCTATTCTTGGGCGACTATGTGGGGGGTCGCCCCTGCAAGTACCCTGTAGGGGAGCGCACACAGGCGCTCCCGTCCTTGCCGCTGTAGGCTATTTCTTGGGTGCGCTCACCGGCACCGTGGTTTCAACCAGCGATCCGTACTGATCCGGACGGCGGTTGAAGTAAAAGTGCCACGTATTGCGCACCTCCTGAATCAAGTCCATGTCCAGATCGCGCACGATCAATTCTTCGTTCCGGTCACTGGCCACTTCGCCCACAAACTGCCCCCGAGGGTTGCAGAAGTAGCTCTCCCCATAAAAATCATCGTCGCCCAGTGGTTCAATACCCACCCGGTTGATGGTGCCTACATAGTAGGTGTTAAAGATCGCGTGGGCCGTCTGTTCAATGCGCCATAGGTGCTGGCTCAAGCCCCGTGAGGTGGCGGAGGGGATAAAGACGATCTCCGCACCGTTCAGCCCAAGGGCCCGGGCCCCTTCTGGGAAATGACGATCATGGCAGATATAGACACCCACCTTGCCCACCGCGGTATCAAACACCGGATACCCTAGATTGCCGGGGCGGAAGTAGTATTTTTCCCAAAAGCCGGGAAGCTGCGGGATGTGGGTTTTGCGATACTTACCCTTGAAAGTGCCATCCGAGTCGATCACCGCGGCGGTGTTGTAGTAAACCCCAACGCCATCCTGTTCATACATGGGCACAACCAGCACCATCTTTAGTTCTTGGGCCAGTTTTTGCATCCGTTCAGTGGTGGGGCCATCGGGGATCATTTCGGTATAGGTGAAGAATTCCGGGCGCTGCACCTGACAAAAGTAAGGTCCGTAAAAAAGCTCCTGAAAGCACATCACTTGTGCGCCCTGATCGGCGGCTTTGCGGGCATACTCAACATGTTTGGCGATCATGGACTCTTTGTCCCCCGTCCAAGTCGCTTGAATCAATGCGCCGCGTACCATACGTCTATCACTCATAGATCAGTTTCCTCTCCTCAAAACAAAAGCGGTGTTGTTGTGTTTATCATCCCCACCTGCCCCCAAAGGAATCAGGCGGGGGAACGGCTCAAACCTGCTCCTGATGATCACGCCCACAGCGTTCAAGGGCCCGCTGAGCCTCTTTAGCGTTGATCTTGGGCGCGCAGTCCTGATAAAACCGGGCCGCGATCTGGGCTGCGGCCCGCTGCCCTTCTGGGGAGGTATCCTCTAGGTTGAGGGCGTAATTCGCCTCATCCAGTCCTTCAATCGGTTCAAGGGTGATCTCCACCACATTTTGACGGCGGACGCGCTCTAGTTTGGTACAGCGCGACTCTGCGGCAGCGGCCCGTTCGGGATTACCGGCCGCAGTGTAATAATCACGCAGCCGGGATTCAAGCGCGATGGCATAAGTCAGGATCGCGCCAAAAGTGTTCAAAGATGACATCGGCTTCAATACCCTTACAGCCAGCGCTCGATCAGGATTTTGCGGTCGGTGTAGAACTCAATGGCGTCCTGCCCCTGACCGTGTAAATCCCCAAAGAAGGATTCCTTCTGCCCACCAAAGGGGAACGAGGCCGTCGCGGCCGCCACCCCCACGTTGATCCCGATGTTACCAGCACGAATCCGGTACTTAAACTCACGAGCGTACTTGCCGCTGCTGGTGAAGATGCTGGCCGCATTCCCATAGCGGCTCTGATTGATCACCTGTACCATACTCTCAAAGTCCGGGACGTGCATCACCGAAAGGACGGGCCCAAAAATCTCGTCACGGGCAACCTTCATCTCCGGGGTGACCCCATCAAGGATTGTGGGGCCTACAAAAGAGCCGTTTTCATAACCTTCAACTTTGATCCCCCGCCCATCCAAGACCGGGGTTGCGCCTTCGTTCACCCCCTCTTGGATCATGCCCTCGATGCGCTGGCGCGATTGATCCGAGATCACCGTGCCCATCTGGGTATTTTCGGCAAGTCCGTAACCCACCCGAAGACCGCTTGCCCGTTTGAGCAGTTCACGCTTGAGGGGTTCGTAGGCATCACCCACCGCGACCACCACCGACCCCGCAAGGCAGCGCTGCCCGGCGCAGCCAAAGGCCGATCCCATGATGTTGGCCACACTCGCTTCGAGGTTGGCATCGGGCATAACCGCGATATAGTTCTTCGCGCCACCCTGCGCCTGCACCCGTTTGCCGTGTTTGGCACAGGTTTCGTAGACGATTTTGGCCACTGGGGTTGATCCCACAAAGGAGACTCCGATCACGTCAGGATGCTCCATCACCGCCAATGCGGAGTCCTTACCCCCCTGAACCAGATTGACCACCCCTTCAGGCAGATCAAGATCGTCCAGAATCTCAAACAGAAGCTGCATACTGATCGGGGTCTGGGGGGATGGTTTCAGCACAAAGGTGTTGCCACAGGTGATCGCGGTGGGCAGAAACCACAAAGGCACCATGAGCGGAAAGTTGAAAGGGGTGATCGCGGCAAATACCCCTAATGGCTGACGCTCCGCGGTTTCATCAATGCCCGTGCTGATGTCTTCGGTTTTGTAGCCCCGCATCAAGGATGAAACGCTTGTTGCAAAATCGACGCTCTCGATTCCCCGGCGTACTTCACCTCGGGCTTCGTCTCTGGTCTTGCCGTTCTCTTTCACGACCATCGCCACCAGTTCTTCAAAACGCTCCTCAAGGGCCGTTTTGAGCTGGAACATATACTGCGCTCGGTTGAGCAGTGGGGTGCTGCGCCATTCCTCGTAAGCGGCGCTTGCGGCCTTGACCGCTTTATCCACATCAACGCGGGGCGAATCAGGGCATTCCGCCAGTAGTTCACAAGTGGCAGGGTTATGTACGGGGGTGTAGTTCGCGGCGCTCGATTCCACCCAACGTCCACCGATATAGTTTTTGAGCTTCTGTACCATTGTTTAAAAGTCATCCTCTCTTACGTTTACTTTGTTTTGGATCGGGTTAGGGAGGGCTGTGTCCGCTCCCGACCGCCAAGTATGGCTAGCCCGAGGGGGTGATGGCAGCTTTACCCTCATCCCCCTCGCCCCCTTCTCCCGCACGCGGTAGAAGGGGGAATTGAGACTTTGAGGGGTAAACCCCTCAGACTCCCCAATCTGGGGGTTGTGGGGGACACCCCTACCAAAGATTCTTACCCCCTCTCCTAGCCGAACTTAATGGTCGGGAGCAGTCACCGCGAAGTAGTCGCATGGGGGTGAGGGCTTCTCCCTCAAGTCGTCCCTATTGTTAAAACCCACCCTTGTTAGCACCCTCGGCCCGCCATTACGCGGTCTCACTATACGGAGCGAAGCGTCTTGGCTGAGAGCTACTTCCCAGTATAAAACGAATCGATTTTGCTCAGGGCCTGATCGAGAATCGCCAGCCCTTCCGCAAGCTGATCATCGTTCAAGATCAGGGGGGGACAGTTAAAGATCAAGTTCCAGCGCACAAAGGTGCTTAGACCGTTCTGTTTGAGCGTCGTGGCCACTGTTTTCATAGGATCACTCATGGGTTTGTTGAACTCACTCATGGGTTCGCGGGTGGCCCGATCTTTCACGATCTCCAAGACCTGATGCAGCCCTGTGCCCCGAATCTCCCCGATGCAGGGGTGTTTTTCGGCCAAGTCCATCAAGCCCTGACGCAGTTTTTTACCCATCTCGCGGGAACGTTCAATGAGGCGTTCATTCTGATAAACCTCGATATTCGCCACTCCCGCTGCACAAGCCAGCGTATGGGAACTGTAGGTCAGACCTGCCCACAGTACATGGGTGTCAAAGTATTCAGCGATCTCTTGACTGAGCATCGTCCCGCCGAGGGGTACATAACCGCTGGTGACCCCTTTGGCAAAGACCAGAATATCGGGCTTCACATCGGGATAGTGGTTGATCCCAAACCATTCTCCGGTACGTCCAAAGCCGCTCATGACTTCATCGGTGATGAGCAGGATGCCGTACTTTTTGCAGATCTCACCGATGCGCGTCCAGAAAACCGGGCTGGGTTGGATAATGCCGCTGGTACCGCTGTAGCCTTCAAGCAGAATTGCAGCGCAGTATTCGGGGCCTTCAAGCTGGACGATCTCTTCGATCATGTCGGCGATAACCAGATCGCCTTCTTCCTGTGTGCGCCCTCGGTAGGCAGGGCTGCGGTAGGCGTAAGGGTCAGGCAGGCGCACGATCCAAGGTACACCCGGTTCGTTGGCCAGTCGGCGAGGATCACCACCCGCGGTGGCAGCCGCAAAGGTGCCCCCATGATAGGAACGATAGCGGGTCAGGATTTTCTCGCGCCCAGTGAACAAACGCGCCGCTTTCATCGCGTTTTCAACGGCATCCGTGCCGCCGTTGCTAAATAGGGTTTTGGTGAGGCCTGCGGGCGCGATCTCAGCCAGCATTTTTCCTAGACGGGCCCGAGGTTCCGTGGTGCTGGAAGGTTCGACATAGGTGAGCTTTGCGGCCTGCTCTTGGATCGCCTTGATCACATGGGGGTGACCGTGCCCGATATTCACGTTCACCAACTGGGATGACCAGTCAAGGTAACGTTTACCGTTGGCATCCCAGACGTAAACCCCTTCGGCATGATCATAGGCGATAGGCGACCACGCGCCCTGCGCCGACCAACTAACAAGGGTATGCGCTTTGCTGTTCTCAATGATCTCTTGTGGGGTGAATGACATTCGCTTTTTCTCCTCCAAAAGTTTATTTGGGTAGATCGCGCTCAGGGAACACTTGATAACCCCGATCCCCCGGTTTGAATCAGGGGAAGTCCGAAAAAAGAGGACTCACTTAAAAGGTGATAGGGTGAGGAAGGATTCACCTGCGTTTCCACTATTGTAGCCCACCTCTGGTTTTAAGCCACTTGGCCAGCGCCATTCGGACAGGGCAATTACCGACCTTCCCCTGTCTAGATGCGGGCGTGCTGAAGCGTGCCCCATAAATAACCCGTTTTCGTAGGGACGCCGTCCACAGCATCCGGCTGCCAGCGCCAGCTTTTGGTGCAATTGCCCTAGCCTTTCTTGCGTCTTGCAGTGGGGGGGTAAGCCCGGCCAGCTTTCTTCCAGCACTCCCACAAAAACGACTTCCTCTGAGGGAGAATGCCGGATCGCCCGATGTGGGTTTGGGGCGATAGTCCTACTCGTTTGACAGCCACGCCTACCCAACCTAGAATCAACATTGCAATAACCTCGGAGTAGTGTATGTCCGACGGCGATTATCTTGATTTTGAACTGCGGATCGAGACCTTAGGCACAGACCGGCTGCGGGTGCAGGTGGTAACCTCGCCCGTTGGCTCTGTCTCGGTTGAAGTCCCCAACACCCTAAGCGCTGAAGAAACGGCGCGAATTTTAGGGATTCTTGACGGCAGCGTGCGTGTATCCCGCGGCGAAGGGGCCCGGATTGCCCGCGCTTTTGGGGAAAAACTCTTTGCGCTCATTTTCAGCGGGCAGGTTTATGCAGCCTACCTTGCTAGTCAAAGCCGCGCTGGGGAAACCGGGCTGCGCATCAAGTTGGGTCTAGACGATGCCAAAACCCTTGAGGAACTCCCATGGGAGCTGCTGCGCGACCCTAACGGGGATTTTCTCGTCCTTTCGCGCACCACTCCGGTTATCCGTTACCCCCGCCTGCTCACGGTTCGTCCACTGTTGGATGTGAGCCTGCCTTTGCGGGTGTTGGTGATGATCTCCAGCCCTAACGATCTGCCTCAACTGGATGTAGAGGCGGAGTGGCGTGCCCTTCAGGATTCGACTGCCGATCTTCGGGCGCGAGGGCTGCTTGAACTGCATCGTATTGATGATGCCCATCTGAATGTGCTCCAGCGCAAACTGCGCGAAGGTACTGCTTTTCAGGTCTTTCACTTCATTGGCCATGCGGGTTATGACGACAAGCAGCAGGTGGGGATGCTCGCCTTTGAAGACCCCCGCACCGGTGGCAGTCTGTTGGTCTCCGGTGAGGCGCTGGCCCGCGAGCTGAGTGAGGAAAATGCGATCCGTTTGGTGGTGCTGAACGCCTGTCAAGGCGCACGGGGCAGTGAGCATGATCGTTATGCGGGTATCGCCTCTAGCATTGTAGCCCGTGGCGTTCCCTCTGTGGTGGCCATGCAGTTTGAGATCAGCGATTCGGCCTCGCGGGAATTCTCCGCCGAATTTTACAAAGCACTCTCCGAAGGGTATCCCATCGAAGGGTCTATGGCTGAGGCCCGTCGGGCGATCAGTACAAGCCTCAATAACCTTGAGTGGGTCACGCCCGTGCTGTATTTGCGTGCGCCTACTGGGGTCTTATTCCCCAAGCGCACCAGTGTCAGTCATGTCAATGCGGGCGGAGGGCTGCGCGATGCCCTGATGCGTGCCCCTCTACTGGCTCTTCTTGGGGTGATGGGGGTGGTTGCGGTGGCTGTATTTGTGATCAGCGCCCTCAGCAGCACCGGCGGTAACGTATCGCTCACCCCATCTGCGCAGATCGCCACCTTCACCCCGACGGAGCCGGCCAAGCCCAAAGATATTGATCTGCTGGTCTCCAGCTTGCGCTTTTTGCCGCCCAAACCGATCCCCGGACAGCTTACCACCATCGCCATTCGTATCGAGAATCAAGGGCAGTCGGAGTCGGGCGCTTTTGAGTGGTCATGGTTTGCCAGCACTTCAGGCGGCAACACCGAACCAACCCTGAGCGGCGAAGTGCGCAATCTTGGCTCCGGCAAAAGCATCACGGTCACCACCTCCTTCCGCTTTCCGTGGTGGGGCAAGTTCAATACCGCCGCATGGGTGAACTTCCGCAACACCGTGCCAGAGACCAATATCTTTAACAACTTCCAGCAGCGCCTTGCGGAACTGGAAGAACTGCCTTTTGAGATCAACTTTGCCAATCTGCCCGATGGTGAACTGCTTGAATCCGCACCTCTGCCTGAAGACGCCTTTGAGGTCTGGGGGATTGGGATCAAGGCACAGGGGGGCGCAGATTGCGCTGACGCGGTTGTCAGATCTGCCCTGAGCCTAGACGGTGTGCCGGAGCTGGTCACGGGCAAACCCGATGGTGCACCCGGCTGCGAATCAACCCCAGTGGAGTTCCTGCTGAATGCGGTTGAGGACGATCCTCAGGTGGTTTCGGTCAGTCTTGGTTATATCCCTTCAGTGGTGGGGACTTATACCTTGGAGATGCTCGGTGGGGATGGGGCCGTGAAGGATAAGATCAGTTTCCAGATTGGCAGCGGTTCCCTCAACAAAGTCTCGCTGCTCACCCTCACAGGCAGAGCCGGCGAGTTTGATCTTGCACGTTTGGTGTTCCGCCCACCCGCAGGCGCGCCTACTGTGATTCGTTCTCTGGCGCGGGCTTTGGAGTGATGATCCCAGTGACTTCTACCTCACCGACTCAGATTGAGATTAAACCAGCGCCTCGCCCGGTTGAGGCCGTGATTCAAGTGCCCGGTTCCAAGTCGATCACCAACCGGGCGCTGCTTTTAGCGGCCCTTGCGGATGGCGAGTCTGTGCTGGAAAATGCCCTATTCAGCGAGGATTCGCACTGGTTCAGTGAATGTTTGCGTCATTTAGGGATCGAAGTGGAAAGCGATTCAACCCAAGCGCAGATGCGCGTTCAGGGCAAGGGTGGGCGCTTCCCCGTTGCAGAAGCCGATCTATTTGTGGGAAATTCAGGTACAACGGCCCGTTTTTTGGTCGCAGCCGCCTGTTTGGGGCAGGGCACCTATCGCTTTGATGGTGTGCCTCGGATGCGCCAGCGCCCAATTGGGCCGCTGCTGGCTTCACTGCGTCTTCTTGGGGCACGCTTCAGCTTTGAAGGGGAACCGGAGTGCTTCCCCCTGACCGTCCACGCAGCCGGGCTGCGGGGTGGGCAAACCGAACTAGATGCAGCCGCCAGCAGTCAATACTTAACAGGACTGCTTATGGCGGTGCCTTACGCCGCAGAAACGGTGGAGATACAACTCACGGGGACGTTGGTTTCCCTGCCTTACATCGAGATGACGCTGCGGATGATGGCGGATTTCGGAATAGTTCCCGATAAGGCACATTATCGGAAGTATTTGATCCCGGTGGGGCAGAAATACTGCGCTCAGCGCTACTGGATCGAGCCGGACGCCTCCAATGCGACCTATTTTTTTGCAGCGGCCGCGGTTACGGGCGGAAAGGTGCGGGTTCCACACCTCCCGGCCGAATCGCTGCAAGGGGACGTGGCTTTTGTGGATGTGCTGGCCCAGATGGGTTGTGAGGTTACCAAAACCAGCGACTACATCGAAGTGCGGGGTACTGGCAAACTGCGTGGGGTGGATGTGGACATGAACGCCATCTCGGACACGGCCCAGACCCTCGCGGCCATTGCACCTTTTGCCGACTCACCCGTGAACATCCGCAATATCGGGCACATCCGCCACAAGGAGACCGACCGGATCAATGCAGTGGTGACCGAACTGCGCCGCTTAGGGGCACAGGTGGAGGAGAGTGCTGAGGGCATGACCATTTACCCTTCGACCCTTCGACCTGCGGCCATCGAGACCTACGACGATCACCGAATGGCCATGGCCTTCAGCGTGACCGGGTTGGCTTCCCCCGGCGTAACCATCCTCAACCCCGGCTGCACCGCCAAGACCTTCCCAGACTTTTTTGAGCGATTTGAGGGTTTGTATCGTTGAATCGACTTTTTCAAGCACTACGCCGCGCCGTAGGCGGGGATCGGGTGGACGATTCCGCCCCAACGCCTGTCCCTTCTGCCCCTGCCCCGGATGTGCCTGCACTATCGGGTTTTGAAGCGCGGGTTGAAGTGCTGTGTAAACATGCCGAACAAGCTGCTGCCTACGAGACGGATCTGACCGAGCATCTGAACCGGGTTCAAGCTCAATTGGATGGTCTACAGGAGCGCATGGAAGCAGCCATCGAGCGCGGTGAAGATCGGCAAGCATACGAGCTGCTGCGTCTGGCCACCCGCTTTCGTCCCCAGCGTGATCTGCTGGATCGAGAGATTCGAGCGTTTCATTTGGTTGCGATGGAACTGATCAATCGGGTGGAAGGGCTGTTGAGCAACCTAGATGAAGCCCGCGCCCTCGCCAACGATGGCAGCCTGAACCCGCTGGCTACCCATTACCTTGATCAAGGGTTGACCCGGCTCACACGTTACTTCGTGATGCTGGAACGGGTATCACTCAATCGCCGCCGCGCCCTGCCCGACAAATTAGCCCAATCCCTGCTTCAGGTGATCGATGATAAGGCGCTGGATTTTGAACTTGCCCGGTATGTGATGAACCGCCGCCGTGCTTTGGGGTCAGGGTAGGAGAACTGAGGTTTAGGCATGAACGAACCATTTGAACTCGAACTGACCGCAATGGCACACGGGGGCAGTGCCATTGGCCGGCACGAAGGACGGGCGATCTTTGTCCCATATGCCCTCCCCGGTGAACGGATCACCGCCCGAATCGTGCAGGACAAGGGGCGCTTTGCCTATGCGGAGGGGCTGACCCTGCTTGAACCGGCTGAGTCCCGGATTTACCCGCGCTGTCCCCACTTTGGACCCAAACGCTGCGGCGGCTGCCACTGGCAGCACATGGATTACACCGCCCAATTGGCCTTCAAGCGCCAGATCGTGATCGATCAATTGACCCGCATCGGCAAGATCGAGACCCCACTGGTACATCCGACCCTCGCCAGCCCGCAGGAGTGGGAATACCGTTCGCACATTACCCTGCACGTCAGCCCGGACGGACGTTTAGGTTTTGTGGGCACTGATGATCAGACCATCCTGCCCATTGATGAATGCCACATCATGCGCCCCGAACTGCTCGATTTGTTTGAGTCCTTCCAGATCGATCTGGAGACCAAACCCAACCTTGATCGGGTACGCTTTCAGGTGGGCAGCGACCCCGAAGATCGGCTGATCGCCCTTTCCACCCGCGACGACGAACTGCCCTTTATTGAATTGGAAGTGCCTGCCTCGGTAAGTTTCCTGAGCGCGGATGAGTTCCCCGAAG
The DNA here is from genome assembly GCA_014879835.1 of Anaerolinea sp. Taxonomy (GTDB): domain Bacteria; phylum Chloroflexota; class Anaerolineae; order Aggregatilineales; family UBA2796; genus UBA2796. The sequence continues at coordinate 25,745 of JACSRJ010000219.1, read as the reverse complement.
CCCTGATCGGGGTGGGGAATGTGCATTACACCGTGCATCAAAAAACTTTCCGGGTGACGGCCGGTAGTTTCTTTCAGGTGAACCTGCCGCAAGCGGCGGCACTGGTAGAGCTTGCCCTCGCCCGCCTTGATCTCAAGGGCCATGAGCGTGTCCTTGATCTGTATAGTGGGGTAGGGCTGTTCACTGCCTTCCTTGCCGAACGGGCGTCCTTGGTGACTGCCGTTGAGAGTTTTGAACCGGCCGTGGATGATGCCGATCACAACCTCACCCCTTATGACAACGTTGATTTGGTTGAAGGCCCGGTAGAGGAAGTCCTTGAATCGCTGGATGAACGCTTTGATGCGGCCATTGTTGATCCGCCGCGCTCTGGGATGGAAGGGGTGGCTCTTGATGGCTTGGTCGCCTGTGCCCCTTCGCGGATCGTATATGTTTCGTGCGATCCGGCGACTCTAGCACGGGATGCCAAACGCCTCAGCGGCCACGGTTACAACCTGATCGAGGTGCAGCCCGTGGATATGTTCCCCCAGACCTATCACATTGAATCGGTGGCGCTGTTTCAGAAGTGAGGCAAAGGTAATGGACTTGGCATCTCTTAAAGCCTTTTTCGTCCGGTTGGGGGTGCTGCTGGTGATGTTCTGGGGAGCAGGGCTGCCTGTTTCACCCACGGCCGCTCAGGCGCCGATCCTCAATCCCTGCACCAACGAGCCATTTATCAGCCTACTTACCAATGCTTCGATCCTGAAGGCCTACCCGCAGATAGGAAGCCTCGGCAATTGGGAAGTGCGGATCGAACTGGTCAAAGACGAGATCACCCGCGCCTTTAGCGAGTTTACTGAGACCCATCAAGGGCAGGTGATCGCAGTGACTCTTGACGGGGTGGTGCAGATTGCGCCTATCGTTCAGGCCCGCCTTGAAGACGTGATCGTCCTCAGTGGCAACTTCAGCGCAGCAGAGGCCAAAGAGATCGCAGCCATCATCAGTACGGAACCACTGCCCGTGCCCTTGAGTTATGACTCCATTAGGGTTTCAGGGCGGGGCACCCGGTTGGGTTTTAGCTTGCCAGAGTCGATTGAAGCAGGGGTTTTGGGGCAGGTGATCGCCATTGTGGATCGGCGCTTAAGTTTATTAGAGGTCTCAGGGGTGCTGGTTTTTGGGGTGGGCAGCCATCAGATCAGCCTTGATCTGCCCGGTGGGTTCTCCCCAGAAGTGGTCATCCCGGCACTGGTGCGTCCGGGGCTATTGGAACTGGTGGATGGTTCCATCCCGGAGGGCTGCACCGCAGAGCGGCTAACACCCGGACAGGTCATTCTCACAACGGAGGGGCAGAAGCGTTCTCGTTAGCCCCACCAAGGAGTAGATCAATACGGGGCGCAAGGTCGGTAAGGTCCTTGACCACCCCCTTAAACATGTGCCTGCCCTGACCGATCACGAGGGTGGGCACATTGTTTTCTGTATGCTGGCGGATGGATACATCTTCCATGTTGCCGTGATCGCTGGTGAGGACGATCAGACCGTCCTCATCACGCCATGTTTCCAGCAGCCCGCTCATCACCTGATCAAAACTTTCGAGGATGGCAATTCCCCGCTCCAACGGGCCGCGATGCCCGATCTCATCGGTGATCCATGTGGAAAAAAGCGAAAAATCATATTGTTTAGCCAGCGCGGCCAACCGTGCGCCGCTTTCGTGCGGGGTCAGGATGGGCATGTCGCTGATCCCCAACACATCACGCCAGCCCTGCCCGGTGAAGTCGGCGCTAAGGGCGCGCCCCGCATACATATCCTCCACCGTGCCCAGTGGCGCGCCACCCACAAAAGCGGCGTGTTGGAGCGACGTCCGTAAGCGTTTGCCCCGTGCTATGGCGGCGTGCAGCCCCGGTGGATAGGCGGCCAAATATCCCACCCGCCGTCCCCGTGCGGCCAGCCGCTTAAAGAGACTGCTCTCATCAACAATTTCCCGGATGCGAGCGGTGGGGTAAGGCCCGTAATGCTCCCCGATCTCCGCAGGTACATTACGTCCGGTGATGATGGTCGCCTGCCCAGTAGCGCTCTGAGGGCGGCCCGGCAGCCCTAAACGAGGATCGGTAGGAATGAACAGGGATCGTTCAGTTTCCACAGGCACGGCCTCACGAAGCCACTTCTGACCGCCAGCCAAAGCCCACAGGGTAGGGGTATGGGCTGCGGCGAAGGGGTTCAGGGTGGGATCATCCACCCCCAAGCCGATTCCGTCCAGAAAGATGAGCAGCGCACGCGGGGTTTTAGTCATGATCCGATCATCCGTTAGTCCCGACTCAATTCCCAACTGACTTCGATGACAGTATCGGTCGCTTTGACCTCCAAACCGTCGGTGGAGAGGGGCAGATAGCCTTTGGCGATCACGATCACGCTGTAAAACTCATCCCGTGTGAGCCGCTTAGGCAGCAAAAAATGCCCCTCTGAATCGGTGAAGGTGAGATCATACACCTCAATCGACTGCCATGTGAAGTCACGCACATCAAAGTCCGGTTTGAGGATGATCACCGCTGCACCCCGTACCCCTTCTTTGGTCTCCGCGTCGATCAACCGTCCCCGAAAAGCAACCCCTTCGGAGACCGTAAAAATCTCCACCGGAAGCTGTCCCAAACCAACCCGTGCGCTCGCGGTTGCTTCTACTGCCGTGCCGATCAGCAGTTCAATCTTATAAGTGCCTGAAGGCAGCACCCCGCCCGGTACGGAAAGCCGAAGCCACGCGCTGCTGCCGCTCAGGTCGCCTAGCCATGGCTGAGTGACCTCAAAGAGCAGGTTGTCATCAACACTCCAGCGCCATGTGATGGGGGTGTTGGTCACAATATCGCGCCAGCTAAAGACCGCATATAGATCGATCAGGTTTTCAGGAAAGGTGACCCCAATGATCCCGCCCGGCTCCTGTGCCATCTCTGAGGCGAAGGTCAGGTTGCTAAAGATTTCGGCATCATAAGCCACCTGCCCGCCAGCCATCACGAAATCAGAAGTCGCGCTCAGATTGTCGCCGATGTACAACTCCAGACGGTAGCGCCCCGGTTGCAGGGGATTTTCGGCCGTACCACTGGCGTTCACCGAGTATTTGCCGTTGCTGCCGCCTGTCCATGTGCCTTCAACGCCTGCAAGGGGAACACCATCGTAGTACCACACCTGCCGCCACACTTGGCCTTCACTGAGGTTGTTGAAGGCAAACTCGGCGTTGATGGTGGCGCTTACGGGCAGCACATTGCCTGCACTCACAAGGGTGTTTTCGAGGCTGAGAACCCCAAAAATGATGTTAGAGAACTCGGCCCCGGCACTGGCAGACCCCCCAACGATGATCGAAGCATTGGCCACCCGCACCCCTTCAATAAACAAGATGTATTCGTATTCACCGTTAGGGTATACCTGTGCGGCGCTGCCGATATACCACAAACCCGATTCGCCTCCACTCCATGTGGAAGGGGCAAGGCTAAAGGTGGGGTCAAGGAGTCCATCACGCAGCACCCGAAGCTCGTAAATCATGCCATCGGACATTTGGGAGTAGTCAAAAAAGAGGTACAGTCGGGTGATTCCCGTGGGCACAGACCGGATCACACTGGTAGGCATCCCAGAGGGATCAACCCCGGTCGAAAAAAGCAAGCGACTGAAGGTAGGAGTACCTCGTGTCCGTAGGTTTAAGGCGGTCTCCTGTTGGGCAGTGGCTCTGATCCCCAAACGAGCAGCCAAAATCAGGCTTCGGGCCAACCGTGAGGGGCGAATGGCATTCACAAAGCCGCTCTCTGGGATGCACACATCCCTATCATCGACCCGTCCATCACCGTTGGAGTCTTGGATGCGTCGGCACTCTGGCTGCTCACTACCTGTGCCTCCGCTGCTCACCGGCTCCACCGTGGGTACCCCAACCAGACGCCCTTCGAGATCGTAAGCCCCCCCGCCGGACATGGTTCCGGGAATAGCGGCCCGCGTTTTAATCCACGCTCGATCCCCCACCCGGGCCTCCGCAGTGAAGCCGCTCACCGTACCTCTGATGACCTGACTCACACTGTCCGCGGCGGGGTCTCGTTCCGGCGCAGCGTATCCCACAAAACTAAGGGTGCTGTCAAGGCGCACCTCCTCCGAACTGCCCAGTTCCACAAAAGGCAGGCTGAGCGCTTCTCGGTTCACGGGCAGATCGTCGATGGTATCGGTGATGCGCAGCACGGCCAGATTCCAGCCGATGTTGTAATTGACCACCTCGGCATAGTAGGTGGGCACAGGCGCTTCCTCAAGGCGCAGGGTGAGGGCCACAATCAGCCGATCCGATTGACAGCCGCCGATGGGCAGGGCGATATGGGCATTGGTCAGGATCAGCCCGTCAGCGCTCACCAGCGTCCCTGATCCCAGACAGGTGATCACCGTCCGCCCTAACGCATTGGTGAACACCTGCATGATCTGGACGGTAGCGCGCCGGGTAAGGTCGGGGTCAAAGTCTGCCCCCTGCGCACGAACCACCTTTGGCAGAGGCAAACCCACCAACATGCAGCCAACGATCAATGCGATCAACCAAACAAGACAGCGTTTAAGAGCGCTCATGAGAACAGCACCAGATTCATTCTAGCGGTTTTTTGCTGGGCAAACCGGGACGACGGGGATAATTAAGCGGCGTTGCGGCAGTTTTTTGGATGATCACCAGATAGTGGGTTTCAGCGACGCCGGGCAGTTCGATGGGCACAAGCTGAGTCAACCGCCCGCCCAGAATCCGAAAGGCTTGCTCTGCACTAGCCACTTCGGCCGCGGCGCTTTCCCCTTTGAGGGCAACACAGCGCCCCCCGATTTTACACAAAGGCAGCAGGTACTCGGCAAGGATGGGCATCTGTGCTACCGCCCGGGCCACAACCAGATCAAATTTCTCGCGGTAACGGGGGTCTTGTCCTGCCTCCTCTGCCCGAAGGTTGATGAATTCAATGTTGGGCGCTTTGACCACCCCCGCCACATGCTCTAAAAAGGCGATCTTTTTGCCAGTGGCCTCCAGCAGGGAAAGGTGAATTCCGGGGCAAACCATACGCAGCGGCAGCCCCGGAAAACCCGCGCCCGTGCCCACATCAATCACTTTGGCCCCAACAGGCAGAGTCACTGCCTTTAAGACGGTGAGCGAATCCAGAAAATGCCGAATCTCGATCCCTAAGGGATCGTTGATCGCGGTCAAATTGGCGCGGGTCTTGTTCCATGTGATTAAGGCTTCACTGTAGCGCTCAAAAGCCGTGCACTGTTCGGGAGAAAGCTCTAGACCCAACAGTTCACGGGCGAGCGAAGGCAGTTTTTGGAGCGCCATCCGACCTTTTAATGCCTCCGGCTCTTGCGACCTTTATGGGTCAGGGCGATCACTTTGGCGATGGGTGGGGCGTGTAGGAAGTTCCGCTGCATCGCCTCATCCTCGATGGTGTTGGCCATGATGTTGACCATATCGGCGGCGATATGGGCGTGAACCGCGGCAATCTCTGGTTGGGAATCCGCCAGCATTTCCGAAAGGGCCGCATGCGTCTGCCAGATCATGGTTTTGTCGTTGGCCCGCTGGGCCACCATAAACCCCTCGTGCAGAAACTCTTGTGCCCCTACCAGATCGTTTTTCTCGTGGGCTACATGACCCAAAATCAGCAAGGCCCGAATGATATGGCGAACTGCATCGCGGGGTTGGGCCATCTCTAACAAGTCCAGCGCCAGTTTTTTGGCCTCATCAAATTTGCCCACATTAAAAAGGGCGTCAGCCAAACTGTGTAAACACTGCATGACCTCATCCAATTCCTGATGCTGCTGGGCAAGGGCAAGGGCTTCATGGAGTTTCGCCAAACCTTCCTCCACCCGCCCAACCGCGACCATATCCACGCCAAGGTTGCGGGCCAGATCGGAATCAAAGTGGCTGCCTGTGATTGCCGCGGCCTTTTCATGGTATTGCAGGGCTTTATCCATCGCGTAAATCTGCTGGTAGGACTCGCCCACATTATTGTACAGCACCCGCAGCCCCACCTTATCATCCATGGCTTCAAGCAAACTGATCGCTTTGAGGGCATAACGAATGCTGCGGTAATGGTTACCCATCATGTGATAGACCGCTGAGACGGTGTTGAGGGTGCGGGCCCGCCCCTCGATCTCATCCAACCGTTCGTAGATCGCAAGGGACTGCTGTCCGGAGATCAGGGCTTGTTCAAGGTGTCCCTGCATCCACAAAATGTCGGCTCGAAAACGCATCAGGGCGGCCATGCCGGAAGCATAACCGGAGGCTTCGGCGAGGCTGAGACCTTCATCGACATACTGCATTGCATGTTTGAAGTCGCCCCGTCGATAGCTCACCCGTGCGCGAAGTCCAATCGCATCGGTTCGCCCCTCAGCGCGGGTGAGTTGGGCTTCCCACTGGGTGATCTCCTCAAGGGCTTCGTCAAAACGAAGGCTGCGATCGAGGCATTCTACCAGACGCCGATGAATCGAATCCCGAAGCGTTTCCCGTGCGGGCATTTCGGGTGCATCTTGCAGAAGGCAAAGGGCTTGTCGGGCCAGATCAATGGCATGGGCAAAATTAGCCTGTCGGTAGGTGGCATTGAGCTGGTTGAGCATGTCTTTAGCAGTCTGAATTTGATCTCCCATAGCAGTGGCACCAAATTTTGTTTGAGTGGCGGATCAGGGTGTTATTTTGTCTCACCCCACATGATTTTCAAAAAAACGGGGGGTGAATCAGAGGAATCAGGCTCCTTCATGCCTGTAGATCCCCTGTAGGCGGACAAGGCAGGCATTGTCCCTACGAAAGCCCGCGTAGGGACGACGCCTGCGTCGTCCGGCCCGGGGGCGCAAAATACCGGGCAGCCACACGGGGCTGCCCCTACAAACACAGATTCTGGATCGATAGTTGAGAACAGACCGCCCTCACACCCGTGGTGATCAGGGCTTGTGGTTGTAAAGCTCCAGCCAATTCAGGATCAAGGGCCCAACATCAGGCAGCATGAGGAGATCAGTCCCATGAAGCCCCTTGTCTGCGTAAAGCCGTGCAAGTGCATTGCTGCTGCGCGGCGTTTCCATGAGGGCGGACTTGACCGCAGCCGCCGATTCGGAATCGTTCTGACCGGAGAGCAGCAGGTAGCTTTTACCCTTAGACTCTTTGATCGCCTCAACAGGTTTGACTCCAAAGAAGTTCACCCCCGGCGAAAGCGCAATCGCCACAAGACACCGCTGATCAAGGACGCAGGTGCGGATCGCGGCATTGGCCCCCACGCTCGCGCCCATCACAGCCACCCGGTCGGGGTCAACCGTGGGCTGTTCACGCAGCCAATTCATCAGGGTGACCCCATCTTTTTCCAGAAGGAGGTAATCCCGTTTGCCGCCAGTTTGACCAAAACCACGCTGATCCACCGCTAACACGTTATAACCAGCACCGATCAAGGCCGGCACCACCCTATCCCACTGCTGACGACGCCCACCATTCTGATGCAGCAGAAGGATTGCGGGCATTTTTTCAGTGCCTTCGGTGGGGTAGTACGTCCCCTGAATTTCAAGACCGTCCTCAACTTTAATAACCACTTCCAACGGGGTATTTCCACCCGGTGTAGGAGTGGTTCCTTCTTGGGAGGGTGCAGCATAACTGGGGAGCGGCACAGCAAAGATCATCGCTGCCACAACCGTGCTCAGCAGCAGCAGACTCAATTCGATTTTTTTCATGGATACTCCTGTTTAGGACATTTCACAGTCGTGAAGGCAACCCTTGTACGGGCGGATACGCTCTGATTGAGAGGGAAATCGTCGCCATGCAGCGGTGATCAGCGCATCCTTCCAAACTCTAACGCGCCTTGGGCAATCGATCAAGTGGTTGAGGGCGGGGCAAACAGAGCGATCTGTGGGGCACTCTTATGGGGATCAGGTGTTGCGAACCCGTGGGCAAACTTACTGCCCCCCTCAGCCCTCCATTTTTGAGATCAGCGGGCGCGGTCTATAATAGGTGGGTGTCCGTAAACTCTGGCAAAGGGATGCACCATGCCTGATCGGTCTGACCCGCTCTCAAAACCCGCCAAACCCCTCACCCGTACTCGTCCTATGAGTGATGAGCCGGGCTTTGTTGATGGTATCCCTGTTGAGGAACTGGTGCGGCTCACCCGTGAATTTACGGCGCGCATCACCAATGAAGACCGCCAGCGCCTCACCCTTGAACTGACCGAAGGTGGGCGTTCGATCCAGAGCGGCACCCCCTATATTCTTCAGCAGTTTTTCACCGGTAAGATTGATCTGGATACCGAACTGATGAAGCGTTATCCCAATGCGCCCCTGCTTTCGTCGGGACACTTTACCCCGGCCCCCGGCAAACGCGGCCGGCGTGGTTTTGCCCAATTCAAAAGTCAGGACGAATCAGCCAGTCTCAACTTTGATGTGTATGGGACGGATGGAACCCTTGAAGCCGACTTCATCCTACGGGGCATGATCGGGGTTCGCTTTTCCCTTGGTGCCGTCAGTGACGCTGGACGGCGGCGTTTTATCGACTTGATGCGCCGCCAAAATGGCATCGCCATCTTGTGGACGAAGGAACGCTGGGAGCGGGATTATCTGATTTTTGTGGTGCGGGAACGCTTCGCCCGGATGTATGCTTTTAGCCCCGGACGCTTTGACGCTGCTTGCCGTTTGCCCCCGCCCCTTCTGGAAGATTTCATTAAATGGTTAGCCGGATTCTGGATCACGGATGAACCCCGCCCCGAATCTGCTTCTGAGCCGGATAAGCCCTCATGGTGAATCCTCATCGCATTTGTTTAGCCTGTGATAAGGACCTTATAGAAAGGTGATCTCATGCGAGACTGGCAGTTGCACGCGGATAAACCCCTCGCGCTCCGTTTCGCCGCCGACACGCGGCTGATTCGCACCGACTACATTGATGATCAGTCGTGGGAATTGGTCTTTGGTGGGACACAAGAGCCAGCCCTTGCGGTTCAGACCAAATATGGCGGACGGGCAGGTTTGGTGCGTTTTGTGCCCATGTTTGTGATCGATGGCCGTTCGGTTTATGAGACTGTCGCGTTTGCCGAACGTCCCACTCTGCGCTTTTTTGCCCCCAACTATGCCCAAGTGAGCGCACGCTTGACCAACACCCTCGCGCTCACCTTTGATCTGTGGGTGATGGAATCGCGGGCTGTAGGCGGGCGCTTCCGTCTGGATAATCAGTCCGACAAACCACTCACCCTGCGTTTAGAACTCTATGCGCAGGCAGTGCGTAACGATAAATCGGTAGAGATGAACCTGCTGGGGCTGGATGATGGTACCGAAGCCCTGCATATGGGGCGGATCGGCAATCTCAACCCGGTGCTGATGCTGGAGAAATCAAACCCACAGCCGGGCAGTGGGCGTTTTGGCGAACGAGCCAGCCCTAAACTCACCTCCACCGTGACGATCATGTCCAAATCGAGTGTGTCCCTTCGGTGGGTTCACGCCGGACTAACCTCTCTCAATGAGAGTCTACAAGCTGCACACGGCTGGATCGCACGGGTTGATTGGGATACTCAATTCCGTAAGATCGCCACCCTTAACGATCCGCTGCCCCTGATTGAGACCGGTAACCCTGATTGGGACGCTGTTTTTGCGTTCAGCAATCAGGTTCTGCTGCGGAGTTTCATCAGCGCCACCAATGACGCCCCCTACCCTTCGGTGGTCAGTGCCCGCACCCCCGGACGGGGCTTCAGTGCCCGGCCCGATGGTTCCGATCACGGCTATCAGTGGAACGGTTTAACGGCCCTGACTGGGTACTTTGCCCTGCCCTCTGCGGCTATCCTCGCCCCTGAACTGGCGAAAGGCGCGATCAAAAACGTCTTGACCGCACAGGAATCCGATGGTGCCATCGACTTTAAGCCCGGTCTGGGGGGACAGCGCGCCCGGATGTTGAGTCTGCCCCTGTGGGCCTCAACGGTCTGGGCAGTGGTGGACACAACTGAGGACAAGGCTTTTGCGGCGGAATGCCTGCCTGCACTGCGGCGATTCTTTGAGCGCTGGTTCCAGCCTGATATGGACGAAGATGGCGACGGTATCCCAGAATGGCGCACCACGGCCCAGAGCGGTTACCCGGAGAATCCGGCCTTTGCCCGCTTCCGCCGTTGGGCCCAAAATGCGGACATCGACAAGGTTGAAGCCCCGGATTTGAACGCTTATCTGATCGCTGAAGGGCAGGCGCTGCTTAAACTGGGTGAACTGGTGGGTGATACCACTGACGCGGCGCGCATTCAGGGGCGGATCGAAACCCTGAAGGCCGCCCTTCAGGCCATGTGGTCTGAGGAAGTGGGCAGTTACCTCTACCGCGACCGTGACACCGATACCATCCTGCGGGGGGTGCATCTGTTCCGGGGCAAAGGCGATGAGGCCTTTGACGTGAAGACCCCTCTCAATCCACCCAACCGCCTGATTTTACGGATCATCGGTGGGCGTGACACGGCCCCACGCACCAACGTGATCATCGAAGGGATCGATGCCAAAGGCAACCCCACCTCCGAGAGTGTGCCTAGCAGCGCTTTTGCGTGGTACTACGGGATGGGTGCGGCGGTCAGCACCAAGGTTTACTCACAGATCAATTATCTCAAGTTTGAGGGGATCATTCGGCTCTACACGGTGGAGGTGGATACCATTGATCTGACCCGCCAGAACCTTACCCAACTGCTGCCCCTGTGGGCGGGCGTACCCGATGAAGCACGCCGGGCACAAATCCTCAAGACTCTGACCGATCCCCAGCGCTATTGGCGGGCTTTTGGGCTGCCTATCTGCCCGGCTAACGATCCCGCATTTGTGGCCAATAATGACGGTGGCAGCGGTGGCGTGTGGTTGATCTGGAACCTCTTAATCCTTGAAGCCCTGATCGATCAGGGCGCGTGGGATCACGCTCGAACCTTGATCAACCGCGTTTTGGACGCCCTGATCAAAGCGCTTCGAAATGATCGCGCTTTCCGCAGCGGCTACAACAGTGAGACCGGCGACGGTCTAGGTGATATGGACGAACTAGAAGGGACTTTCCCCCTGCGTCTGCTGATGAAACTCATCGGTCTCAATGTGATCTCACCCCGCAAAGTGTGGGCAGGTGGCGCGTTCCTGCTGCCCAACCCAGTGAAGATCACCTTCCGAGGGGTGGAAGTTACCCGAAGCCCACAAGGGACAACCGTTAAGTTTCCTTCTGGGGCTGTGGTCAATGGTGGTAAAGATTGGGTCTTGATCGAAGACCCCACACCTGTATCCCCTGTAGAAACGGTGACTCCCCCGACGGAGCCAAGTGTGATCCCGCCAGCACCCCCATCTGATCTGCCTGATGATGCGCCTGTGAAGGTTACCCAAATGCCAGAGATCTCGCCCGATTCCAGTGATGGGGCGGTGATCCCAGTACAGGCCAAAAAAGACGACACCATGGAGATCGCCATCAAACAGATCGACTACGGCGCACCCGGTGACACCCCCAAGGTGGACTCGCCCATCCCGCCGGAGAACCGGGGCGATACCCCACCATCCAGCAGCAGCGGCACGATCCGCGTGCCCATCCGTAAACCCAAGTCGTGATCGAGGACTCATCCCCGAATGCTGATCCTCGATCACCTCAGCCAGCGCTTTAGCGTGCCGGGGGGGAGCGTTCAGGCGCTCGCCCCCGTAAGTTTGATGGTGGCTCGGGGTGAGTTTGTGAGCATTGTCGGGCCCAGCGGTTGCGGCAAAACCACCCTGCTGCACCTGATCGCTGGGCTGGTCACCCCCACACAGGGAACTGTTTCCCTTGAGGGCGTCCCCATCCAAAAACCACAAAAACAGATCGGGCTGGTTTTTCAGAAGTCCAACCTGATGCCGTGGCGCACTGTCCGCGAAAATATTGCCCTGCCCCTTGAACTTGATCAGGTGCCAATGACAGAGCGCCGGGACCGGGCCGATATAGTGATCGCACGGTTGGGGCTGAAAGGCTTTGAAGATGCCTTCCCATCCCAGCTTTCGGGTGGTATGGCGGGGCGGGTGGCCATCGGCAGGGCCCTGATCCAACAGCCCCAAATTCTGCTGCTTGATGAACCCTTTGGGGCCCTTGACGCCCTCACCCGTGAGTCCATGCAGCTTGAACTGCTGCGATTGTGGGACAGCGGCGAACTGAGCATGGCCATCATGGTCACCCACAGTATCACTGAGGCGGTCTTTTTGGCCGACCGGGTTGTGGTCATGAGTCCGCGCCCGGGGCAGATTCAGGCAATCATTCCGGTGGAGCTGCCCCGACCGCGCCATTTAGAGATGGTGCATTCATCAGCGTTCGGAACCCTCGCCTCACAAGTGCGGCGGCATATCGAAGCCCATTAGGGTGGAAGGCGGTGGAATTCTAGCCAAGGCCAAACTTCCCTGAATCTCTAACCTCGTTTATGATTTAGGTGATTATCTATCATCATTTATCCGGCTGTCCTGACGAGGGACAAACCATGGCTGATCTACTTGGCTCTAAAAAGTTAATCCTTGTGGTAGACGACGATGAAGCGCTGTGCCAGATGATGGCGCTGGCGTTACGAACCGCTGGCTTTGATACCATTACCGCCTATGATGGGCCCTCGGCGTTGGCCTTGTATCGGGCCAAACACCCAAATTTGGTGGTTTTGGACTTTGCCATGCCTGATATGAATGGCTACGAAGTGGCCGCAGAGATTCGACGTCACGAAGGCGACAATAAAAAGACTCTGATCCTCTTTGTGACTGCCTATGCTCAGGCGACGCTGGTTGCGATGGACTTTAACATCTCTAGTGATGGTTTTATCACCAAGCCCGTCCTGCCCAGTGAACTCCTTCGGCATGTACGCGAACTTCTGAGGGATTAAGCAGGGATAATCAACACCCTCTTCCCTCGCTATATAGCCCTAACGCGATATTCCCTGTCGCTGCGGCAGGCAGGGGATATGTCGCCTTGGGGCCACTGCCCCTAAGAATCGTCTCTACCTTAAGATCCCACCGCTCACTCAACGTTCATCCAACGTTCACACCACTCATCTTGATTCCACTCCCCATCTGCCTCTAGACTCATGGAGGATCAAACTTAATGAACCGAATGAACCATTGAGGGGCAGAGTGATTCAGTGATCCGTATGAGCCGAAGTGTGCTCCTGATCTTTTTTGGGGTGGTGCTGGTCGCCACAGGGGCAGGAATGCGTCTGGTGGCCAGTGCCGCCCTTCGTGATCGGGAAACTACCCTTCTCAATGCACGCCCGTCCGCACCCTCACAGAGGACTTCATATGCTCGTGCCGCAGCGCTGCCCCCTGCCCGCAGCGCTCCTATGAGCATTCGCATTCCCGAAATGGATCTCTGGAACCAAGTAGCTCCGGCTGACGTTTTCATTTCATGGAATGAGGGCGTGCCAGCCCAAACGTGGCAAGTGGAGGACGCGGGATGGTACGCACCTTCAGGGCTGCCGGGATGGGGCCGGAATGTGGTCATTGCAGGGCACAGCCCAGTTCTTGATCCAGAGGTATGGGAGCGTTCCCTCTTTCGTGTCTTACCCTATTTGGAACCCGGTCAGGTGATCGAGCTGTTTACAAATGAGGTCGTGTATGGGTATCAGGTGGCACAGGTGTTTGCGATCCCTGCAAAGGAATCTCAAGATCAAGAAGTGGTGGCATGGATCGCTGACAGTGGCGACGAACGCCTCACCTTGGTTACCTGTTTCCCCCCGCATACTGCCGCTAATCGAGTGTTGGTCGTAGCCTTTCCAATCGGATGGAGGAAATATGAACCCTAAAGTACTGCGGGCTGCCTTCAGTGTGATCATCATCGCGGCGTTGGGCATCGCGGGGATCAGCCCTACTCAGCAGGTTCGGGCTGATGGCCTGCTGATGATCGAGGGCGTCTATCGCCAACCACTCTATTCCCACGTTGATGTGAGCATCGAGAACAAGATCGCTACCACCGTTTTGGAGCAGAAGTTTTATAACGAACTGGAAAGGGAAGTTTCAGCCGTTTATGTGGCTCCGGTTCCCGATGGAGCCACAATCCTGAGCTTCGCCGAAAAAGTCGATGATAAGTGGGTAGAGGCTGAGATTCAAGAAAAAGAGGACGCTGAGGCCGCCTATGCCACCGCGGTGAGTGAGGGCAAAGATGCAGCGCTTGCCGGTGCGATGACCGCCACCCCCGCCCCCAACCAACCCGCCACACCCAAGATGAATTTCCAAATCAAGGTCTTTTTGCCCCCCAGCAGCGAGCGTACTATTCGCCTGATCTATACCGAAGTCCTGCTTGGGGAAGTGGGTCTAACCCGATACACCTATCCGCTGAGTAACACCAACCTCACCGAGGAACCCATCGGAGACCTGTACATCAAGGTTCAGATCAGCGAAAAGGATGAAATCCGGGCCGTTTATACCCCAACGCATAAAAACTCCGCAGAAGTCTCCCGTCCTCAACCCAATACAGCCAGTCTGGTGTATCGGGCCCAAAATGTGGTGCCCAATCAGGACTTTGAGGTGATCTACACCCAGTCACCCGATAAATTTGGGGTCAATCTAGCCAGTTATGTGGAAGGTGAGGCCGAAGACGGCTACTTTGTGCTGATCGCTGCGCCGCAGTTGGAGACCAAAACCGATGAGGAAGTGATCCCCAAGGATTTTGTGTTCATCCTCGATAAGTCCGGCAGTATGCAGGGCGACAAGATCGTACAGGCCAAAAACGCCCTGAATATGATCCTTGGCAACCTGAACCCACAGGATCGCTTTAACATTGTGGCTTTTTCCAGCCTTGTTGAGACCTACGCACCGCAGTTGCTCCCTGTGGAAAAGCGCGGCGAAGCACAAGCATGGGTGAACAATGTTTTTGCCGATGGTGGCACCAATATCAATGATGCGCTGGTGACCGCGCTTAAGACTGTTGACTCCAGCCAACCCGAACGACCTCATATCATCGTGTTTTTGACCGATGGACAGGCAACTGAGGGTGTCACCGAAACCACCGCTATTCTGGATAATGTGCGTGCAGCGCGCAGCGCCCAAAGCCGTATCTATTCGATTGGGGTGGGCGACGTGAATGAAGCCCTGCTGAATGCGGTATCATCTGAAAATCGGGGGACATCGCTGTTTGTTTCAGCGACCCAACCACTGGAGCAACCGCTGGCGGACTTTTACGCGGCCATCGACAGTCCGGTGCTGGTCGATCTAGCGCTGGACTTCGGCGAAGTGGAAGTTTACGATGTTCAGCCCAACCCGATCCCGGACATGTTTTTAGGTGGACAGGTGGTGATCACCGGGCGTTACCGCCGGAACAGCCCGGATAAAACCACGATCACCCTCACGGGTGCTATCGGTGGTGAACCCTATTCTGCAATCTACAAGGACATCAGCTTCAACACTGATTCTACAGCGGCTAAACCTTATGCTTTTGTGCCCCGCTTGTGGGCCCAACGCAAAGTGGACAACCTGATGTTGAAGATCAACATTGAAGGCCCCGATCCTAAACTGGTGGATGAGGTACGTGAACTGGCCCTGAAGTACAACCTGATCACTCCCTACACCTCCTTTGTGGCCGTGCCGGGGATGGGCAATCCGGGGATGATCGAACCTGATTCGGTGATCTATCACCTATCCGCGAACCGGCATTATCGTAACCTAAACACCCTCTTTATCGTGATGGGGCTGGCGCTGATCTTTGTGGGCAGTGTGGGGTTGGTGATCAATAGAATCGCACACCGCAGGGGCCGAGCCTCAAAAAAAGGTAGTCTCGATGCGCAAGCGAAAAACTGACCTGTATCAAGACGAGGCAACCACCCCCAACTTTTGGGAGCGGGCGGGCGGTTTGGCCCTGATCGGGGGCATGATCGGACTGTTGGTGATCGCTGGATTCGCTACCGCAAGTTGGCTCTCTGGGCGGGCTAACCCTACCCCAGCGCCAACCGTTGTAGTGCCCGTCACCAACCGGATCAATGTGCCCCTTGTGCCCACCACCAATGCACGGACGGAGGGGGAAGCGATCTTTCAAGCGCCCCTGCCCGCGTCAATTGCTGCGATGGGGGCGGAGGATACGACCTTGTGGCTGATCACGCAGCCCGCCACCCAATCCCGGTTTGAGCCTGATTACCCCTATGTGGCGGGTGATCAAGTCTCGGTTTCGCCTGATGGGACACGGCTTGCCTTTGTGGATTGGCACGACCCTAAAACGTTGATCATCCAAGCCACCGATCAGGCGAGCGCTCAGTCGAACTCGGAACTGAATCTGCATTCATGGGCGTTTGACAACCCAATCTTGTTTTGGGCGTGGGATGCTGAGGGCAAAGCCTTTGAAGTGGTCACTACCAACGGCGCTGAGGCGGTTTTCCTCTATCGGGCCGAGATTGCCTCCATGACCGCTCACCATCAGTTGATCCTCAGCGGGATCAGCGCCCCGCCCGTATCCGATCCGGCCACCAACCGGGTGCTGATCGTCCAGCCGAACCCGGACAACAGCGCCGAGACCATCCTGTTTACGATCTCCTCAAAGTGCCTTTATCACAGTGCGTGCCTCAAAAGCGCTCAAGAGATCGTCAGAGTGCCGTTCCAAGTCCATTGGGCTGATTATCACCCCAGTGCGACGGGCTTGATCTTGGCGTCGGTAAACGGTGAACTGTATGCCCTTAATCTGGGGAACAAGTCCCTCAGTCGGTATGATCTGCCTCAGGGTGCCTTCCGCCCGATGATCAGCCCTGATGGCCGTTATGTGGGCTACATCGAAGGGGATCGCAGCCTGATGTTGATCGATCTCAAGACCGACGGAGTCTACCAGATGTTTGCACAAGACTTTGCGGTAACCAGTTTTGATTGGCTGCCGTGAGGGTCATGAGACCGTTACGAGCCCCCGCCGGAATCTTCCTGATTCTGGTGGGGCTGTATCTCAGCACTTATACTGGCGTGGCCTTCAGTGGGGATGAACAGGTCAGCCTTGATGCAGCCTTCAGCCTTTACCGACGGGGAACCCTAGAACTGGCGCTCTTTAATGATCTACGCCCAACCTTTCCTGCGCCCCCCTCCGTTGATCAACCTGTGATTGCCCTTGATCTTGAGCCACTTCAGTCGTATCTGGGGGCCCTTGTAGCTGCCCTTGCTGGGGCCCTGCCGGGGGTGGGCATGACCCACGCACTTTACCTACTGAACATCGGGATCACTGCCCTCAGCGCAGTTATGGTCTTTGCGTGGGGGCGTTTGTGGGGGTACGGGCTTGGGGTCGCTTCTGGCGCAGCCCTGCTGTATGGCACAGCCACTTTTGCGTGGGTTCACAGCCGATTTTTTTTTCGAGAACCTTTATTTAGCCTGCTCCTTTTAGTCTGCTTGTACAGCTTGTGGCGCTGGCGGATCAACCCTGCCCCCACGAGGCGGCGAACCGGATGGCTGTTCCTGAGCCTAGTGACCTTTGGCGGGGCAATGCTCACCAAAGTCACGGCGCTGTTGTTCCTCCCTGCCCTGATCGCAGCAGTCATTCCGCGCCGTTTTGGCCGCCGCACCCTTTTAATAGGCGCGGCCATCACGGCCATGGGCTTCCTCATCCTGATGGGATTCGCCCTGAGTGTGCCCGGTGTCCGGTTTCGTTATTTGGGCAAAATTCTCTCTGATCTCTCCCTCGATCAATGGGCAGAGGCAGTCCGTGCATGGCTGTTCAGTCCCGGTGCAAGCCTATGGGCTTTTTCGCCTATTCTAATCGCCGCGCTGGTGGGGGCTTGGGCCCTGATACGGGCGCGGCGCTGGCGTCAGGTGGCGCTGCCCCTGATCCTGAGCTGCTGTGCAATGGGCGGATACGCTGCCTTTCGGGGATGGTACAGCGGCTTGGGCTGGGGCCCGCGCTACCTGCTGCCTGTGATCCCTTTTTTGTGCTTGTGGCTGCTGCCCGTCCTCCAATGGGCTTCGGTTCACGCCCCGGCGCGCCTGTCTCTGGGTGTGTTGATTGGGATCAGTGTGGCCGTTCAGATCGTGGGGGTGAGTGTACCGCCAACCCTGCACGGAGATACCCTTGCGGTCTTGGAGCCAGCCCGCTATCCATGGATCGAAGGGGTGTGGGAACTGCCTTATACCCCGTTAGTTACAGCTCTAAAAGAAGGCGCAAAGGGTCCATCACCCTTGATGTTTGTGACCACTCACCAGTTCGGACTGATAGGGCTTTACGCCCTGCTGATCATTATTGGACTGATCTGCCTCCGGCGGCATTTCGTCCCCCGTTGGTTGATCGGGGCGGGGGCCCTCAGCTTGATCCTTGGGACTTATGTGGTCCTGCGGGCAGCCTACCTTGATCCTCGTTATGGCGCTGATGATCCTCTGTTGTGGGAGACCCTAACCCGGCTCAACACTGACATGCGCCCCGGTGATGCACTGCTGCTGAATGACAGCACCTACCGGAACTTCTTCATGAACTACTACAAACGCCGAGAGCCGATCTACCGTCTGCCCGATGCACCCGCGGAAACCCTTGATCCCGCCAAGCCACCGCAGATCGTCAGCGATAACCTCGAAGCGCAGGTGCATCCTTATTTGTGGACAATGCTGGCGCGGATCGCCCGCCGCTCAGAGCATTGGTGGTTTGTGACGCCCTACTCACCCTTCAGCTCGGATCGCCTGCGCCCCACTGAGCATTACCTCGCTCGGCACTATTTTCCCATCCGTGAGGTGATCAGAACCGATCCACTGCGACTCCTGCTCTATCTGCCCGTTGAAGCTCCGGCGGCAGCAGTACCTGAAAGTGCGGAGCGCTACGCAGACTTTGGGGCAGTGCGCCTATGGGCCGTTGATCTGCCTGCCGGGGATGAGTTCAGCGCGGGTGCAGTTGTGCCGGTTTCGCTTCTGCTGGATGTACCTTCACGAACTTGGGGAGAACCCCCCTTTGATTATGGGGTGAACCTAAGCCTCATCAACCGTGAGGGCTTCATGGTGGCTCAACATGCGGCCCTACCCATCGGGGGATTGGGTCGGATCAGTCTGTGGAGACCCGGCGAACGTCACCGCGATAACCACGCGCTGGAGCTGCCTCTTGATCTTGCACCGGGCACTTATGTGGTCTCAATGAGCATCTATGATTGGCGAGATAACAGCAAACTGCTGGTGCGCACAGCCCAGATTGAGACCACTGAAGCCCATATCGCTCGGATTGTGATCCTGCCCAAACGATAGGTGTCTTGCCGAATCATCCCCAACAAAACATCCCATAACTTAGGGTAATCGCCCTAAACCACTCCAAGTTGCTGATCCTCTTGAACCCCATAATCAGGTAGAATCAAAGCGGGACTCGGAATCAATGGGAAACGCGCATGACCGTAGAAACCGTAGTTTACAGCCGCGTAAAAGAATCACGCCTGCTCATGGAACGTGCGCTCTGGGTTGGGCTGGTCGTACTGTGTGTAGGACTGTTCGGGTGGAGCCACCTAAGCGGAATCTTCGCGCCCACAGCGATAGTCCAACAGGGATTTGAAAACCTCAGCACCCGCACGGGCTTTTCCCTCAACTTTGTGATCGCCTATCAGACCATCATTGAAGGTATCTTCAGCGCCCTGACCATGCTTGCCGGTTTCATCCTGTTTTGGCGCTTATCGTACTCGCAAGTGGGGTTGTGGTTCTCGGCAGCACTGATCGCCAATGCGGTGATCTTCAATACCCTTGCCACCCAAAGTATGCGCACTGACCCTGCCCTGATGCATTTTGGTTATTTCCTCGCCTTGTGCGCTGCACTGCTGCGTTTTAATGCCCTGCTGATCTTCCCCAATGGTAGGTACTATCCCAGTTGGGCGTGGGCCCTGCTGCCCATTGAACTGGTTTACTTTGGGCTGAGTCTCTACCTCAACCGCTTCACTTCAGAAAGGGTGCCTGTTCCCCTTGAATTGATTTTTGAGTTTGGGTTTTACCTACTCACCCTGATCTTCCAGATTCAGCGCTTTCGATGCATTTCCACCAAAGGGCAGCGCCAACAAACCAAATGGGTGGTGTTTGGTTTGGGGGTAGCGATCAGCGGTTATTATGCGGCCAGTTTGCCTGCTGCCCTTATCCCTGCACTGTCCACCGATCAGGGCGCTCAGACGTTTTTGTTCCTTGTGGGGAAACCACTCTCCATGATCTGTTTGAGTGCGATTGCGGTATGTATGTTGATCGCGCTCTTTCGTTACAAATTGTGGAATGTTGATGCCCTGCTTAACCGATCACTGGTCTATGGCTTGCTTACCGGTACGCTAGGCGTGCTCTACTTCGGCGCGATCATCCTTGTACAAGGTGGGGTTGAGGCGGTCACCCAAAGTCAGCAGCCAGCAGTCGCCGTGGCCGCCTCCACGCTGGTGATCGCGGCTCTTTTTCAGCCAGCCCGTAAGTGGATTCAACGTTTTATGGATCGGATATTTTACACCAACGATCCCCGCTTTCGGGCTGCGGCAGTCACTGCCCGTAGAGGCGAGATGCCTCCAGCACGTATGGATTTTGCTGGGGCCTTCACAGGCACTCGTCTTGGGGGATACGAGGTATACGAGCAGATCGGCAAAGGAGGTATGGCAGAGGTCTATCGGGCGCGGCAGATAGCCCTTAAGCGTGAAGCGGCGATCAAGATTCTACCCACCGACAGCGCCACCAAAGACGAATTTCGCCGCCGGTTTGAGCGTGAGGCCCAGATGATCGCGGCCCTGCGTCACCCCAACATCGTGCAGATTTACGACTATGGTGAACAAAGCGGCGTCTTTTTTATGGCCATGGAATACCTGCATGGGCAGGATTTGCGCCGTTATCTGGTCAAACAGGGGGGCAAACTCACACTGGCACAAGCGCTGCCCATCATCGTGGACATTGCCAACGCCCTTGAATATGCCCATGAACAGGGGCTTGTTCACCGCGACGTTAAACCTTCTAACGTGATGCTTCAACCCCTTAGCACACCAAACCGTCATGGGGCAGTCTGCCGCGCCGTACTGCTCGATTTTGGGATCGCACGGCTGATCGAAGGCGATACCATATCAACTTCAACGGGCACGGTAGGAACTTTGGATTATATTGCCCCGGAGCAGATCATCGATGCTCATGAAGTGGATGGGCGGGCTGATATTTATTCGTTGGGGGTGATGGTTTTTGAGATGCTCACCGGTAAACGTCCTTTTCAGTCAGATAACTGGGGACGGCTGGTGTTGGCCCACCTTCAGATGCCTGCACCAGACGTCCGTGATCTGGTTCCCGATCTGCCCCCCATGACCGCGTTGGCGATCCGACGGGCGCTTCAAAAAGAACCCGATCAGCGCTTTGATCGGGTCTCAGAGTTTGCCCAAATGTTAGGGAGCGCCATGGATTCCTATTACACCCACTGAATAGGCTTGTTCAGTCGCCTCATTGGGCAGTCACTTCAGTTCAGGGCACCATAACGAGCAGCCGTGACCATCAACCACGCAAACAGCACGCCAATAGCGACCCATGGGGCAGGGGAAGCCACCACCAGAAGCACGGTCACCAGCACCACCAGCGCAATGATCACCTCGACTGCTGCTTCGTGGGGTTCAAGGGGTGGGCGATGTCCCTTTTCGCCTTTGGCGCTGCTTTGATCGCGCTTTTCATTTTTGGCCTTCGAATCCGCTTTTGCCCCCCGCAGGGGAAATTGATCTTCAGGCGCAACCTCTTGTTCTTCAAGCGACTGTCCACAGGTTCGGCAGTAACGCCCCTCGGCCCGGTTGGCAGAGCCGCAGTGGATGCAGTACTGAAGATCACCCCGATGAGTTTGAAGAGGCAGGGCCCCCGCCGCTGAATCAGACAGTTCCCCATCGGAGTCGATCAACCGTTTTGAACTTGATTTTGACATGATGTTCTTCCCTTCCCCGATGTGAGTCTTCGTATGTGGTGGTGTGTGTCTTCTGGTGGTTATGTACGCACAGTCGAGTGGGAGGTTGCAGTCTCATCCCTGCCGTGCGATCACATAGCCTCGGGGTTCCAGAGTCACCCGGTTGGACAGCCCTGTGCCGCTGAACACATCACGCCAACTGACGTTGGGCAGATCGACAGTTTGGGGCGTGTTGGAAACATTTAGGGCAACGGCAACGGTCTCTGTGGCACTGCGCCGTAGATAACCATAACGTCCATTGGCCGGGTCAACCAGCCATGCGGAGCGAGTCCCCTGACGCAGCGCGCTTGAATCCCGACGCAGTCGGATTAAACGCCGATAGAAAGTCAACAGGTCTATATCCTGACGGGAATCATCCCAGACCATCGGTAAGCGCGATTCTTCCAAGATGCCCAACTCCCCCTGCCGTACATCCCGAAGCTGGCTCAGTCCAACCTCAGTCCCATAATACACGACCGGGATCGCACTTAAAGTCATTTGGCATACGGCAGCCTGACGAAGTTTGCTGGTATCGCCTCTGGAAGCCCACAAAAAGCGATTCATGTCATGGTTGTCAAGGAAGCTAAACCGGGCAAAATTGCGCCCTGCAAAATAGCTTTCATGGGCGCTCATGAACTGCTCAAAGTCGGCGGTGGTGGCGCTGCCGAAAGCGAACAAACGGCGGGCTGATTGCAGCCAGTTGAAGTCGAGCGCCCCATCCAGCACCCCTTCATAGGTGGCCAAGGTTGAAGGCGGTTCCACAATCTCGCCAAAGTGCAGGCTTTCCGGATTAGCATTTTTTACTGCGGTGTAGTAGTCCGTCCAGAAGTCATTGCTAGGCCCAACCGCATAATCAAGGCGGAAGCCATCCACCCCAAATTCGTTCATCCAGAACAAGGCGCTGTCGATCACATACCGGCGTGCTGCTGGATTCTCATTGTTGATCTTGGGCAGGGTTTCGACCCCAAAAAAGGTGTCATAATGACTGGAGTCGCTGCTGAAGTTGTAGTATTTGCGGTAAGGTGAATCCGGGTTTGCCTGCGCCGCTTCAAAGAAAGGGTGCTTGTTAGAAGTGTGGTTGGGCACAAAGTCGAGGATCAGGCGCATCCCTCGTGAGCGCATTTCGCTAACCAAGGCCTTGAGGTCACTTTTGGAACCGAGGCGCGGCTCAATGGTGCGAAAATTGGTGGAGTCATAACCATGGTGTGATGGACTGGGGAAGATCGGGGAGAGCCATAAGGCGGAGACTCCCAAGGCGCTTAGATAATCCAGTTTGTCCAACACCCCGCGTAGGGTTCCCCCAAAGAATCCACTGAGCCTTTCCGGGTTGGAAAACTTACGCCCCGGATTAGGCGCAAAACGATCCATAAAGATGTGGTAGATGACCGCATCCTGTGCCCATTGAGGGATACGGTGGCGATCTACTGGGTAAGAAAAACTGCTGTACCCCTGAATATCCTCAGCCCATAACCGACGTCCATCAACGGTAATGCCGCTGATCCGGTAGCGAACCACCGAATTTTCCTTCTGTCCGGGAATCTCCCCGTTGTAGTGCCGAACATATCCCCATAATAGCGAATGCCAGTCTGTGTCCACCCGCATCATGGCGATGGTGCGGGTGTTAGTCGCCCCAATTTCGGGATAACTGCCATCAACGGTGTAATGGATAAAAACGTCGTTCACAGGGGCTTCGGGTCCCGCGATCACATCAATTTTGACAGGCTGCATGGGTTTAGGGTCATGAGGGTTGATCTCGTAGTTGTGGGTCAGCCCATTCGCAGCCCGTTTAATGGCAAGCAGGCGCAGATCATCTGTGGCAAGGGTTCCAAAGATGAAATCACTCATGCTGACGAAGGTTTCGTCCTGCTTGATAGGAATATCACTCATGCCAATTTCCTTAAGATTGTAAACTTGAGAGCTTCATCTCATTATATGCAGGGCCTCACTTTGCGCGAATTGAGGATTGGAGGGTGTACCTCAATTGCCCCTGTATAAAGGGCATGGTACACTATGTGGTACGTTTCACAAACCACCTCTAAATTTGACCAAAAGTGATTTAAACGCAAGGCATCCGAGGCTCATTGTAGTGGAAGTCAGAGGAGTCGATTCATGGTTTCGTCCCCGAACATACCTGACATCGTGATTGGGCGTCTCCCCATCTATTTGCGTGCCCTTACCCAGATGTCGCAACAGGGACAAACATTCACCTCATCCCATGAATTGGGGCAGCGGTTGGGGATCAGTTCGGCCCAAATCCGTAAAGACTTGTCCTTGTTTGGCGATTTTGGAAAACAAGGGACGGGCTATCAGATCAGCCACCTGTTGACCCAACTGAAACAAATCTTGCAAGTCAATCACGAATGGCCCATGATCATCGTCGGCGCAGGCGATCTGGGGCGTGCCCTAGCCCATTACCGGGGTTTTGTGTCACGGGGTTTTCGGGTTGTTGGGGTTTTTGATAACGATCCCGCCAAAATTGGGATGGGCAATGGTGATTGGCAGGTGTATGGCATGGATCAGATGGTGTCTTTCATCCACAAGCGCCGGGTGAAGATTGCCATGCTTGCCGTGCCCGCCGAAACCGCACAAGAAGTAAGTGATCGCCTTGTTGATGCAGGCATCCGGGCGATCTTAAGTTATGCCCCAATCACCCTTGTGGTGCCTTCAGGGGTACATGTCCAGTATATCGATCCGGTGATGCATTTGCAGCGTATGACCTACTACCTGAAGAGCGATGAGCGCTGAATCAACAGACCTAGCCCAACCTTCACACCCCCTGCATACCATGCCCGTTGATGTAGAGCATCTGGGCATTCGGGTGGCCCTGCCGATCCTCACCGTGATGGGCTTTGTTTTGACTTACCTGCTGGTAAGTGCAGTTTTTAATGCACTCAACCCAGATGGGAGTCTAAGCTGCCTTGCCCTGATCGTCGCCCTCTTTGGGGGCATTATTTTTGCCGCAGTGGCTGAGCGCATCCTCAAAAAGGTTTGGGGCAGTGGGCGCGCCCTGATCCTCGAAGGGAACGAACTGCGTTTTCAGAGTCGAAAAGCCTCATCCTCAACCTCTTCACCCTCACCGATCTTGCTGGATAGGCGGGTGAATTTACTGGCGTGGCGGTTCACCATCAAGCGCGGTTCGGCGAAGGTTCAAAAAGGCTGGATCATGCTGGGCTGCCAGATCACGCAGGATGATAACCAGATCACGGTTTATGCCTTTGTGCCCTCTAAAGAAGCGGATGCACCCCGCTATGAGAACTTCATCCAATTGGTACTGCGCTCAGTGTTGGAAAGTGGCGAACTGCCTCTGCGCGAAGCCAACAAGCAGCGCCGCCTGCTGCGGGCTGAAGATGAACGCTGGATGGACGGTTCTGAACTGCGCCGGGAGGACTTCGCGGCGCTGATCGATACCCTCCTAAAGCATGATCCCAACTGGCAGGAACTACCCGCTTAAAGGCGTTTTTTCCAGACATCGGATGCTGCCCTCGTTTTTAGGGCAGTTCAGATTGATTTAGGCATCATCGACCACCCTTTAGGATGGTGGGGAGGGCTTGTTTATGTTCCGTCCGCCGCTCACACTGGGTATTGAAGAAGAGTACATGATCGTGGACGCCAAATCCCGCGCCTTGTCGTCCTCGGTAACCGAAATGTTGGCGCGAGGACGCGAGATGATCGGCGATCAGCTCAAAGTGGAGTTCATGCAGTCGCAGATCGAGATCGGCACCAAGGTTTGTAAGGACATCAAAGAAGCGCGAGAAGAACTCATCTGGCTGCGCCGTGCAGTTGCTCAGGTGGCCATCGAAAACGGCAAACGGATCGCCGCCGCTGCGACCCACCCCTTCTCCAAAATCCACGAACAAGACATCACCGACGCAGAACGCTACCGGGAACTTCTGGCCGATCTGCAATATGTGGGCCGCCGGCTTTTGATCTTTGGGATGCATATTCATATGGGTTTTGGCACCGATGATGCGGCCCACGAACTGACCATCGACATCATGAATCA
>JACSRJ010000208.1 GCA_014879835.1 Anaerolinea sp. | reverse complement strand
CCCCCTCAAGAACCTTATTCCCCCCTTCTCCAGCTTGGAGACGGGCACCGTGCAGCGGTCGCAAAGGGGAGATGAGGTCAATCATCGAAAGGTGACTTCTCAAATGGCTTCTGAGGGATAAACCCCTCAAACTCCCCGATTGGGGGTGGTGGGGGATGCCCCCACAAAAGATTCTCCCCTCTCCTAACCGCGAAGCGGCGGTCGGGAGAGGGGCCGGGGGTGAGGGCGAACTTCGCGCCACTCACTTCTCAAATGGTCTTTTTGGGGGATGAGGGTAAAAAAATACCAGTCAATCTTTTAGGATAACGCTTTCGCAGCGCTGGTGCGGCAGAATGCCTGTGGGTGGCTGAAGGCATTTGAGACAGAGCCAATATTTACCTTAAGCAAAGATTAAGGAATCAGCAGTTGGCACAATAAACCATACGATTGCCCTATGTTCAATAGTGAATGCGTAACTGTGTGCGTTATACTAGGCGCGTTTGGTTGTCGGGATTTGAGCATCCCGGCTTCATTTAGGAGGTTAACTTTGGTCAAGCGTATTTTGCTTCTGGCAGTGGTGGCGCTGCTGTTGATGGGCAGCAACTTGGGCATCTTCCAGCCCACTGCGGCGCAAGATAATACCCTCACCTTGGGTGAACGGGTCTCCGCCGATTTTGCGGGTACCGCAGTGCAGTTCACCCTTGAAGGTAAAAAGGATCAGTTTGTGGTCGTTCAGTATGTGCCTGACGTCGAAAACCCGATCTATGGGGGCAAACTGAAGATCAGTGATCCCTCTGGTAACGTGATCGCTGACAGCAGTGAACTGATCATCTTCTCCCAGTTGGGGTGCATTTTGGGTGTCCAGTTGGAAGAAGATGGCGCTTACACTGTAGAAGTTGTGGCGGACGATAACGGAACGTTTGAACTGCTGGCCATTGAAGCCATCCCGCTAGAACTGGATAAACCCGTTGAAGGCAGCACCACCAGCACCCCTGAAACCGCACGGATCACTTACGATGTGGCCTACGTCATCGACACCACTGATGAAGTGGTGTTGAACTACGAACGCACCGGCGGCGATTATGTGCCCACCGTGATCGTGGATGCGGTAGAAGCAGGCAACAACCTGTACCCCCTGAGCTACCTCGGCGGCCGTGCCCTGAATAAAGGCTCGCTCACCCTCGAAAAGAGCCGGATGTACCGCTTTGTGGTTCTGGGTTATGTCAACTTTAGTGACCGGGGCAATGGCGAGGCCCGTTCAGCGGACTTCACCCTGACTTTGAGCAAGCCCAACTAACGACTCTTTTGCCCCTCTTGCGGGGGGATATCAGACTTTAAGAAGTGGATGTGCCTTCACCAACGAAGGGCATCCACTTTTGATTCCCTTAGGGTAAGTGGGTAAGAGACTGTTTGAAAAGGCCGGGATTTACGCAGATTGAACCTATTTGCCCCCGCCTTATCGAAAGGGGCAGGTTGAGGGGGAAGTCCCTGCGACCAAACCGGAAAGTTGCTGTAATCGCCCTGACCCAAAGCCTTGTTTTTGCGCCTACTCATGCCCTTAGGCTATAATCGTTACTCGGTAACTGCCTGTAGACCACGTTCGGAGAATTCGTTCGGTGCTGCTTCAACAAACCACTCTCTGGGAAAACTTCCGCGCCACTCGGGCCGATATTGAACACCTGTTTTCCCTTTTCCTTGAACATGAAAGCCCACTCTCTAACCGGGAGCTGGCCCTGTATGTGATTCAATATCGCCTACTTCAGGAAGAGGAGCAATTTACCAAACAACTCAAACGAGGCGCGGTGTTTCAACCCCGGCTTGAATACGCCCTCGGTCAGGAAGTGATCTTCCCTAATTTCAGTTTTGGGGTGGGTAAAGTGGTTGGGGAGCGCCCCGGCAATAACCCCGAACACGGTACTTTTAAGGTCATCGAAGTGGAGTTTGAAGGGGGCAAACGTAAGGAGTTTGCTTCTGCCCTAGAGACCCCTCACAGCCTCAACTTTGAAGGCGATGGGCTGGAGACTTTCCTGAGCAAACTGCGCGTTGATCCGGGGGAGATTTTTGAGCAGTACGGGGATGGGATCATTGAGGAGATCGAAGCCCGTCTGGTGGATGAAGAGGACGCAATCTGCATCGGGGGCAAGTGGTTCTTGCGCTCCCTTTTGGCAGATGTGGGCGATGGCCCCCTCTTTCTGACCGAAGCCGTCCTTGATGTGGCGGGCACGGTGCCCTTGACCACCGCTGAAATCCTCAAGGAGATTGGTTTCGCTGAAAAACTCCCTCAATCTATCCGCGAATTTTCGATGAATTATGCCCTCAGCCAAGATGCGCGGTTTGATAACGTTGGCTCGGTAGGGCATGTGCGCTGGTACTTACGGCGCATGGAACCACCCGAAATTCATCGCATTCCACCACGTTTGGAAGTGGATCATGAACGTTACGATCTCAACGCGCTGAGCGACGAAATGCGCGCTGTTGAAGCGGAACTTCTGGACGAATATTCACCTCTAGAGCTTCCTGAAAAAGTCCCAACCGAAGCCAATGCCTTGATGATTTACCCCCATCGGCGGCAGGGTTCGTTGGGCTTAAATGCGGCGCTTTCTAAGATGCTCCCGATCTCAGAAGAATCGCCGCGGGTGCTGATCACCATGATCGATGGTCAAACCAATACCCCCTTCCCCGTGTGGATCATCCGTGAATCGAAGTACCTGTTTGGCTTGGGTGAGTTTTATCGGCGGCACAAACTGCCCATTGGTGCCTTTGTGACCATCAAAAAGACCAGCGATCCCTTAACTTTCATCATCAACTTCAAAGCGCACCGCCCTCGCACCGAGTACATTCGGTTGGTCATCCCTAGAGACGGACGGCTCCGCTTTGAGAACTTCAAACGCTCGATCAGTGCCGAATACGATGACCTTTTGGTGCTGGGCGCGGAGGAGATCGATGGGGTGGATGAAGTCTGGTCACAAACCCGCGCACGGCGGCGCAAACTGGCAGATACCCTGATCGATCTGATTCCCGAATTGGCACGGCTTAACCCCCAGAATTATGTGCATCTTAAGACCCTGTACAGTGCGGTCAACGTGATCAAACGCTGTCCGCCGGGTCCGATCTTTGCAACCCTTGCCACCCATTCGGCGTTTCAGCACGTCAGCGGAGCGTACTGGCGACTTTCGGAACAAGGATAGGCAGGTCGGCGTGGAAGGCGAAACCCGGATACACACCCAGCGCGTCAAACCGACGCTGAACACAAAGTTTCACATCGATTACGAATGGTGGGAGCGTGACAAGCGCGATCTGCGCACCTATTTGATCAGCCACTTGCTGCCCGAACAGCGCGCTGCCTTTGATGCCGCCAAAGATGAAAGTGAAATCGACTTCATCGACCCCGATACGGCTGAGGTGCGTCGTGTGGATGCCCTTCAGCAGGCGCTCGCAAAGGCGGCCCATGCTCCTCAATTCATCACCGACCGAACCATGTTGGTGGATGCGGTTTTTCGGGTGTTTTTGTCCAATGGGAACAAACCCTTAACCCCAAACGAGATTGGGGAACTGATCAATCGCTCTCCGGCAACTATCCTCAAAACATTCGGGGGGACTACCGTCTACAAGGGCATTCGGCCTTTAATCGAATGACCCCTTAAAGGCGGTTGTGCTGCCCCTTCCAAAAGTGAAGGGGCAGCTTCAGTTGCGGGTGCCCTCAGTGATCCTTTAACCAACTGTTGATCAAACGCATTCCCCCAGCCCCCACCCGATGCCCTACCTTTTCTTCAAAGTAAGTCACGGCCGCGCCGGATTCTTCTAGTGCTACTCGATTTTTGCGGGCAATGGCCACATTGATGGTCTCATCTTCGGTACCGTGAATGATCAGCACCGGTAGACGATCCATCTGCGGGTAAGGCTTTTTCACTGGGCTGGGGATAAACCCCCCAAGGGAGATTACCCCTGATGGGGGGAAAACGATGGGCGCTCCGGTTTGCCGCTGGCGGGCCGCGTGGATCGCATAGGCATACGCCATCGCGGCCCCCTGACTAAAACCCAACAGGATCAGGTGAGCAGGATCAATGGGAT
Organism: Anaerolinea sp.; assembly: GCA_014879835.1. GTDB lineage: Bacteria > Chloroflexota > Anaerolineae > Aggregatilineales > UBA2796 > UBA2796. The sequence continues at coordinate 6,063 of JACSRJ010000208.1, read as the reverse complement.
ACTCTGCGGCCACCGCCTCGATGAAGCGCTCCAGTGTGAGCAGTGCGGACTCAAAGGTCTGGGGATCAGAGTGCCCCTGCGCGTCAAAGGTGTACCATGTATAACCCAACTCCGCCCGGATAGGCGCACGTGGGCTAACCACCAGCCACTCTGGGCCTAAGGTTCGGGCGAAAATCCACGTCACATCCTCAGTGCCCTGAAAGCCGTGCAGCATCACCAAAGTAGGGTGTGGGGCATTGCCCTGAGGCTTACGAATCCGACAGGTGATCCCGGCAAAGTCGGTATGGGTTGGGCTGTGATGGGGGCGTTCACTCATAGTAGACACTGCCTGTTTGGGTTCTCAATTTCCGTTTACTTTGGTGACTGCGATCTTATAAGTAACTCGCACCTGACCTTCAGGCAAGTTGTATTCTTCTTTGCCCCGGTATTTTAGGGCAAGGCGCTTGATCATCGCATGTCCGCCCACCTCAGTGGCTTCATCCACATATCCTCGCACCTCCGCCCAGTGCATCGGGTTCTGAGGATCAAGGATCAGGATCGTCACTTTGGCATTGCGGGTCATGTTGCGATCTTTTTGCCGTCCCCGTGCGGTATTGATGATCAGGTGTGTGCCGTCATAATCAAACCAGACAGGGGTCAGTTGGGGCTGTCCGCTGGGCATAACTGTGCCCAGTGCGCAGACGATAGGCCGTTCAAAGGAGAACAAATCTTTGAGGTGATCAGGGATAGCAGACACAGACATTACCTTTCTTGATCCACAGCGATTCTACTTCCGACAAGGTTTTAACACATTCCTGATGCGGTGAGGTCACCCAATCTTAATAGGGGTTATGCACTTGCCCTCATCGCCTTTTTGCCTCAGGCGAAGGGCGCTGCATTTTTGAGACCAGTATGACAGCGCCGCGCATCCGGCTACAATCAATACAAATTAGGAGTTACGCATTTGCCCTCATCCCCCCTCGACCGCTTCGCCGTGCCTGCTCCAGAGGAGAAGGGGGAAAACGAGGTTTTGAGGGGGCTTCCCCTCAAACTGCCCCTTTTGATAAATACGGGGTAAACAAACTCAACTGCGTAAGTCCTAACAAATTTGAGAAATATTTAACGCTGGAGATTTATGTATGTCTGATCCCATTATTCGGGTTGATGCGCTGATGCCCCCGGAGATCGCCCGCAAAGCTGAGGAGATTGGTTACCGCAAAGTTCACTTAGACAACCTCAGTGTGTTTGCGCTGGCGGTTCTAGCCGGGGCCTTTGTCAGTTTAGGAGGGATCTTCTCCACCACCACCGCCGCGGGTATGAGTTCTGTGCCCTATGGCATAGTGCGTCTGCTGGCAGGGGTGGTCTTCAGTTTGGGTCTGATCTTGGTCGTGGTTGGGGGCGCAGAACTGTTCACAGGCAATACCTTAATCGTGATGGCATGGGCCAGCGGCAAAATCAAACTGCGTGACCTGCTGCGCAATTGGACGCTGGTTTATGTGGGCAACTTTGTTGGCTCCATCCTGACCGCGATTCTGATGTTTGCAGGCGGCCAGCATACTTTTGGGCACGGCGCAGTGGGCATCACCGCGCTCACCCTTGCCAACACCAAAGTGAACTACCCCTTTGTACAGGCCCTAGCTTTGGGGATTTTGTGTAATGGTTTGGTGTGTTTGGCCGTGTGGTTAACCATGGGCGCACGCACCACGTCCGACAAGATCGTGGCGATCATCTTCCCTATCGCAGCCTTTGTGGCCGCTGGCTTTGAACACTCCGTGGCCAACATGTACTTCATCCCTTATGCGATCCTGATCAAGCAGTTTGATCCCGCTTTTGTGGCAGGTGTGCCTAACCTGCCTGACCTAAACAACCTCACCCTAAGCGGTATGGTCAACAACCTGATCCCTGTGACCATCGGCAACATCATCGGCGGGGGGGTGCTGGTCGCAGCCGCCTATTGGTTCATTTATTTGCGTCCGAAACCTTCTACCCCAGAGACGTAAACAGCCAAGAGATCGAACAAAAAAAGCCCCTCATTGCTGAAGGGCTTTTTTGATGACTGATCGACCTTATCCCCCTCGCCTCGCTGAAGAAAAGGGGGATGAGGGCTTACTTAGCTTCCCGTTCGATGGCCTCAAAGTCGGTGAACAGGAAATGATCATGATAGTAGTGTATCCACAGGAAACACAGGATCGCCGTGTAATAGGCCGTGTCAAAGCGGGCATTGATGCTCCGGGACGGATCAAAAATCCCGACGGTGATATAGACCACCACCCCCAGCACAATCGATCCGACCAACATCATACTGGCAAAACCATACAGGCGCAGGGAGTTTCTGCCGCCCGCCAGTTTGTCGATCTGCGGGTTGGACTTCACCAGATCGCCGGATTGGTGACGGAGCTTGATGATGTAGAAGGTGAGTGCCAAATACTGGAACGAGTGCCACGTATTTAATCCCTGAAACGCGGTATCAAGGTTTTCCAGTGCGGGCATGGAGCAAGCAACGGGCACGGTGATCATGATGAAGATGGTCTTGGGCCAGTGGATATATCCACCCCGCCATTCTTGGAAGGTCTTGACCAGATATGCCACCGCCGCCACCCCAAAAACGCCAGTCGCCGCATAAAAGAACCACGGTTGCTGGAAAAAGGTGGGGATTGCACTAGCCAGATCATTGGTTCCGATCTCGAAACTGCCCTGACTGATCTTGAGCGCTGCTACTGGGAACAGGCAGGTAAGCACGAGCGCATAATCAATGGCCTTTGACCAAAACGAGAGGGCGCTCTTATTATCAGTGCGTTTGTTGTACAGTTCAACCACATACACAACCTGATGCAGCACGTGGATCGACGCCCAGAAGAAGAAGATTGTGAGCAGCAGGGTCAGATTCAGGAAGGCCAGCGAAACCACCACAATGGGGATGATGATCGACGAGCGGATCAGCATCGGGTAGCGGTTCACGAACTGCTTATCAAGGGCGGTACGCATGAAGGTGCAGTACATGTGGGGACCACCCACCAGCAGCGCCACCACCAGATTCACGCCATTGCGTGAAATATCACTGATGCGCTGCGCATCCATATCAGGAAGATTCCAAGCCTGAATCACGTTTTTGAGGATAAGGTACGCAACGTAAGGTAAGGGAACCAAAAACACGCTCATGGTCATAAAAACAGTATCCCATGTGCGGTTACGCAGCCACATGCCTTGGGGCTTAATGGCCGACTCTGCTGGGGCAGCAGGTGCCCGAATACCGATGGCGCTCATATAGACCTCTCTCTACCAGTATGGCTTTGCTTACCTTTGGCTAGATTCAACCCCAATCGGCTGGAAAGTTGCGGCGGACATGCCTAAGGTTGATACAATCAATGTCAACTCCTCAATTTTAAGGAGCGCAGGTGAAATACGCAACGAGGTAAAGGTACATGGTCACGATCATTAAACAGGCGCCAGCACGCTATCGCTTGCGCCGTATGTGGGCGAATCTGCGCTATGGGACGCATAAAGTCAAGGGAACACCTCAATCCCCGGGATCGTCCCGCGTCTTTCAGAAACATGATCGTGGGATCACTGTCCAGTGCGAACAAGGCGCGATCCGCCTGACGGTGATTGCACCTGACTGCATTCAAGTGCGTTTCCAGCCTTCGGGAAAGTTTAACGTTCCTTTTTCCTATGCGGTGGCCAAGGTTACATGGGCTGAAGTGCCTTTTCAAGTCAGCGAAACCGATGATGCGATCATCCTGAGCGCACCTGAGATCGTCTGTCAGGTGCGGCGTGCTGACAGCCGCCTGATCTTCACCGATGGGTCCGGACGGGTGGTGGCCGAAGATGCGGAGCCGCTCACTTACCGTGACGGTGAGGTGAAGATCAACCGCAAACTCCCCCCAGAAGAATTATGCTTAGGCTTGGCCTCGCAGCCCGTAGGGATCGACCTCAGAGGACGTCATTATCCTTTATGGAATACCGACCCCGGCGGTACTGAACGGGGCAAGATTCCGAGCTATTTTTCGATCCCCTTTTACCTCGGTGTCCATGCCGATTTTGCGGTGGGTTTGTTCTGGGACAACCCCAGTCGGGGGGATGTTGATTTAGGTGCGGCCAAGAAAGATCAAGCGCGATTCAGCGCTTCCGTAGGCGAACTGCGCTACTATCAATTTGTCGGCCGTAATCTGGAGCAGGTTCTCAATCGTTATACCGAGCTTACTGGGCGAATGCCGATGCCACCGCTGTGGGCGTTGGGGTTCCACCTGAGCCGGTGGAGCTATACCCCTGCCGACAAAGTACGCGAGATCGCCCGTGAACTGCGCCGCCGTAAACTGCCCTGTGACGCCCTTTACCTCGACATTGATTACATGGAAGGTTACCGCTGTTTCACTTGGCATCAGACCAACTTCCCGGCCCCGGCGGTGTTAATTGGCGAACTGGCTGATCAGGGCTTTAAGACCGTTGCCATCCTTGATCCGGGGATCAAAGTAGACCCAGAGTATTCCGTTTATCAGAGCGGAGTACGTGAAGATGTGTTTATGAAATACCCTAATGGTAAGCCTTTTATTGCCCCCGTGTGGGCAGGTGATTCGGTCTTTCCGGACTTCACCAACCCCAAAGCCCGCAGTTGGTGGCGTGCTCAGTTTGAGAGTCTGCTCAAGCCGGGTATTGCAGGCATTTGGAACGACATGAATGAACCGGTGATCTTCACTTCGGGCAAAAAGAACGAAATGCCCGATGCGGTACGCCATGATTATGAAGGGCAGGGCGCTAATCATGTGGAACTGCACAACGTCTATGGGATGCTCATGGCGCGGGCAAGCCGCGAGGCCCTCGAAAAGGCCCGCCCTGACAAACGCCCCCTGAACATCGTGCGCGCCGCTTATGCTGGCACACAGCGCTTCGCCTCGAGTTGGACAGGCGATAACCGTTCTGATTGGGATCACCTCAAATTGGCAATCAGCATGGCGATCAACTGCGGCCTATCTGGGTTAACCTTCACGGGCCCTGATGTTGGCGGTTTTTTTGGTGATTGTGAGCCGGAATTGTTCGCCCGTTTTATTGAAGTTGGGGCCCTTATGCCCTATTTCCGGGTTCACTCCGCGATGGGGACACGGGCACAAGAGCCATGGGCTTTCGGTGAGGAGATCGAACGCATCTCGCGCAAATTCATCGAACTCCGCTACCAACTGCTGCCCTACATCTACTCCGTGTTTGCCCGCTCCGCCCAAAGCGGTGAGCCGATCTTGCGCCCCCTGTTGATGATGGATCCCACCGATCTCAACCTGCGTAAAGTTGAAGATGCGTATATGTTCGGGGAGTCGCTTTTGGTTGCACCCATCGTGGAGAAAGGTGCGGTCTCCCGCGAGCTGTATCTGCCTAAAGGGCGCTGGTTTGACTACAACACCGGACAGGCCTTTAAAGGCGGAACCACCATCAAGATACAAGCGCCACTCGACACCCTGCCCCTCTTTGGGCGCGAAGGACATGTGGTGCCCAATTGGGAAGTACAGCAGTATGTAGGGCAGGCTCCGATCAAGGAGTTGGGATTGAACATCTTCTACGGGGATGGTGAGATCACCCTTTATGAGGACGCAGGCGAGGGGATGGATTATCAGAAGGGCGTTTACCGTTGGTTGTACTTTACCAACAAGACCACCAGCGACGGCGGTTTGGCCCTAAGCTGGCGGCGGGCGGGCAAGTACGAACCCACCTATGAAAAAGTTCGCTGCCGCATCTTGGGCATCCCCCATGAGCCAGTGGAAGTGCTTTTAGACGACGCCAAAGCGCCCTTGTGGTACTTTGAGCAGGGAGTGGTGGAGTTTACGGCCAACAAGCCTTTTGAGACCGCACGAGTCATCTGTCGCACATCGTCGCTGACGGACGAGACCTTACCCTCCCCTCCGGAACGCTGAAAGGGTGAGTCCAGTGAGAGACCGTTTAAAAAGGGCAGGACTCACACAGTTGAGCCTTTTTGCCCCGTATTTATCGAGAGGGGCAGTGTGAGGGGAAAGCCCCCTCAGGAACCTTATTCCCCCCTTCTCCAGCTTGGAGACGGGCACCGCGAAGCGGTCGCGCAGGGGGGATGAGGTTAATCATCGA
>JACSRJ010000344.1 GCA_014879835.1 Anaerolinea sp. | reverse complement strand
TAACCGAAGTCTCTTCCGCCTTCAATCCCTTTCCCCTCGCTCATCCGTTCAGTGTTGGGTCGCTAGATGCTCTGCAGCTTGAATCCTGCACCACTACGGAATTCTCGAATCTGCACCATTGGTTAGTGCAGCGGGGCAGGATGGATGCCAGTCGTCGATCGCTGGAAGCAATACTCTCGCACCAGAATCAGCCCGATCTGCCGGAGTGAAAACTGGGGCAGACCGGACTTTTTTGTGTCCCGGATTACTTCGAATAGCCCGTGATCTGGCCGATCCAGGCGATGAAGGCTTCAGGGTCTTCATCCGCGCCGTGCCCAGCGTCCCAGTAGAGGAGAGCATTCACATCCTTGCCCTGGTTCTCCAGGCTGGTTGCTAGGTTAGCAAGGATAGCCAAGGACGTATCGGTGTCGCTGGAACCTTGGCGAATCCACCAGTACTGAGCCGCGTCGGTGGTTCCTTGGGCGACGAAATACATCGGGTTCATCAGATTCACCGCGGTCTGTAGCTCCGTGTCGATGGCAGCTGCTGCATCACCGCTGGTCTGCTGAAGGCTGAAGTTGGTGAAGTGACGTGCATTGGTGGTCGCGTTACCAAATAGGATGTTCTCCGCCGAAGTCAGCTCGAAGTTGTCGAATGCAGGCAGTCCTTTGCTGCGGCCAACATGCGCCACGAAGTCGGCGAAGGTGAAGGTAGCAGCGCTGCCATCCCAAGTGATCCAGCTATTGGCGGCTAGGTAGGTGGTGCGCGCCTCGTCCGTCAGCCCTAGCAGGTAGGTATTTGCCGACGGGATCAGATAGGTCTGCACGAGGTAAGCGCCGTAGTTCTCCGCCGTAAGGGTTCCAAAACCATCGATACCTTCCAGATCGAGCGACGCCAGATACTCTGGGAAGGCGTTTGCCAGCAGTTGCGAAACTACCTGATCGACCTGCATTCCGTTCCGCGCCATCGTGCCGAACTCCCATTCATAAGCCATGTCGGAGTGATCGAGGTCGGTGATTGGGCAGTAGTCCCCACTGGCAAAAATGTTGTCATTCGCGTCGGCAGCGCCGAGCGCCTCGAAGTAGGCGTCGTATTCGGTGCTGTTGCCCGAAGCACCCAGCAGTGTAGAAAGCGCACCGCCCGCGCTGGTGCCCCGCGAAACAATCCATTCCGCGTTGCCCGGCATGATCGCGTCGTTATGACGGATGTAGCGCACAGCAGCCTTCAAATCGACGATGGCGGCAGGTGCTTTGCCATAGTAGGCGCCGTCAGTTGCCTGATTGTCACGCCCGCGCACACCGGGCACGACCACCACATAGCCTGCTGCCAGCGCCAGATCGGACGTATTGACGCCGCTAGGGGCATTGCCACGGGCTCTTCCTGTCCCAGCAGGCGGGGTGCCATTCCCACCCGCAGGCGGCTGTCCGGTTATGCCGCCGACCGGCGCGCCAACACCCATTCCTCCCTGCGCATTGTTCACCGACATATAGCCGCCAACATTGATGACAAACAGAATTGGGGCGTTCGTGGCATCGACCGCTTCACCGTTGATGCTGACCGGGACTTTGACATCCAGACTCTGGTAGGCGGCATCGACGGGATTAGCGACATACGGAATGTGCGAATACAGGTGATAGACGACCTCTACCTGACCGTTCGCAGTCGTCACGGTGGTGGTTGCTTCGGTGAAACTGTCCACGGGGAACTGCAATGGATCGCCCTGTGCGGAAACTGTGCTGATGCTCATACTGAGGAGAATTGCTCCGAGAATCAAGACCTTCGAGAAACGCATGGTGTACCTTTCTGATTGTATGTTTTTCAGTCGTGCAAATCCTTCGACTAACCAACGATACCGATTTTCACGAGCGGGAAGATAAAATCGCGCCAAAGATTTCTTAAATCAGCTTAAATCTGCTACCCTCAGCCCGGACTTCGTAGAGAATTGAAGTCAGTGAAATAAAACGAGCGAACGCAAGATGATTACGATTGCAGTGATTGAGGACGATCCACTGATTCTGTATCCGCTGGCAGAAGCGCTTCAGGAATATGGCTACGCCGTGCTCACAGCCACCGACGGGAAAAGTGGGCTGGCGCTCGTGCTGGCTCGCCAGCCCGACGTGGTCATTCTGGACATCTTGCTGCCCGAAATGGACGGCTGGGAAGTCTGCAAGACCATCCGGCGCACAAGCGTCGTGCCCATCCTGATGTTGAGTTCGCTGAGTGAGGAAGTGGATCGTATTCTGGGGCTGGAATTGGGCGCGGATGATTACCTCACCAAACCATTCAGCACCCGCGAACTGATCGCGCACATCAAAGCGATGCTGCGCCGTATCGAGTTTGGCGCGCCGAAGACTCGTCGGAACTGCCTAGAGTTTGACCGTATCTGCATCGATCTCAATCGCCGCGTCGTGATCAAGGACGGGCATGAGATCATGCTGCGCCACAAAGCCTTTGAGTTGCTGGCGTTGCTGGCCGCCCACGCGGGAGAGGTCGTTAGCAGAGCGGACATCTTCGACAAGGTATGGGGGACAGACTGGATTGGGGACACCCGCACGCTGGAAGTGCATATCCGCTGGCTGCGTGAGCAACTGGAAGATGATCCCAGCCAACCGCAGTTCATCCAGACCACACGCGGAACAGGCTATCGTTTCGTTGGCGGCACTCCATCATGAGCATTCGCACCCGGCTACTGCTGGTCAATATCAGCCTGCTCGGCATCGCCTTTCTGGGGATGTCATTGTTCGCGGGGGCGCAGATCACGGCTGGACTCCGCGTAGATTATGAGCAGCGCCTGACCAGCGAAATCGCATTGATTGCGCAGCGGATCGCGCCTGCTGTCGTCGCATACGCCCGTGACGAGAGCGACGATCCAGCACTGGACACCGTCCTCGCGCCCTACGAAGCACAGATACAGGGAACGCTGCACGTCTACTTCACGGGACAGTCTATCGAGAAATATGCTGGTGAAAACACGGCACGGAATCCGGTTCCGCACCCTGATCCGCCCGAACTCGAGGCGGTGATCACTGGTCAGCTTCTGGTGAACCAGCGCCGGTCAGAAGATGGCACTTTATACTTCTATACAGCGGCGTCGGTGTTCAGTGAAGGACAGCCCGTCGGGATCGTGCAGCTTCGTACTCCTGCAAGTGTGCTTCAGGGATTGGTCTTGCAGCGCTGGGCGGCGCTTATCGCTGGCATGATCGTGCTCACACTGTGCGCAGCGCTGCTCGTTGTGTGGGTCGCCCATCGGATGCTGCGTTCGCTGCGTCAGCTTCAGGAGTCCGCGACACGCTTTGCAGAGGGCGATTTGAAACACCGTATTGCGTCCCCGCCGCGGGATGAGATTGGTGCTGTTGGTCACGCCTTCAATACGATGGCGGAGCGTATCCAGTCTATGCTGGAAGCGCAGCACACATTCGCCAGCAACACGTCGCACGAGTTTCGCACACCGCTCACCTCGATCCAGCTTCGCACCGAAGCCCTGAAACGTGCGCCAGCTCTGAGTCACGATACGACAGCGCGCAGGTATCTGGACGAGATCGACGCCGAGGTGTCCCGTCTGACGGGCATGGTGCAAGGACTGACCCTGTTGGCTCGACTGGATGCAGATCGGCTGGAGTTGGGGCGTGATGAAGTCGACATTGTGCGGTTTGCCTCAGCCCTATGCCAGCAGATGCTGCCACAGGCGGAAGACAAGGGGATCGCCTTGCAGTTGAGTGCGCCGGTTGGCCCGATTCATGTGCTGGTCAATCTGACCCACCTGACGCTGGTGTTTCGCAACCTGCTCGATAACGCAATCAAATACACGCCTGCTGGAGGCATTATTCATTGGCGGCTCGTGCGTGAAGAGGATGCCATCCTGCATACCATTGAGGACACCGGAATCGGCATTGTGCCGGAACATTTGCCGCACGTTTTTGAGCGTTTCTACCGCGCGGATCGTGCGCGCCTGCGAGATGTTCCGGGGTCAGGACTGGGTCTGTCAATTGTGTCGGCGATCTTGCAGGCATATGGTGGCACGATCCGTGTCCAGAGTGCAGGCATCAATCAGGGCACAACCGTCACCGTGCGCTGGCGCTTTCCGCGACTCACGCAGGAGGTGGACACCAGCCAGCCTATCCGTTAGCGAGATCGCACCCCAAAACAGGACGGGATCGCAAAACGGAGGAGAAAATGGACAATCGGCCAACACACCTGCTCTTCAGCCTACATAACCCACTACATCGAGGTGAATCAACTTTTGTTCGACTTTGTCAAAGTTTTGCACACGAATTACTCAGACAAATCTTAACTTACGTTAAGGTGGCGTTGCGAAAACTTGAGATGTGAGGGCCTGCTGGAAACATAACGGATAAACAAAAACACCGGTGGCCCACTCATTTACCTGTAGAGCGTGCATAACTTGAGGATAACCCAACAAATGAAACGTGTCGTACTCCTGATGCTGGTAGCCGTAATTGTACTTGGCGGCTTCAGCGTCGCCAAAGCGCAGGACGCCAAGACCATCGCCGAAATCGTCGTTGAGTCCGCCGGGGCTGCCACGCCCGAATTCGCCACCCTGCTGGCCGCCGTGCAGGCTGCTGATCCCGCCGTCTTGGAAGCGCTGAGCAACAAGGACGCCAAACTAACCGTGTTCGCCCCGACCGATGCGGCTTTTGCGGCGCTGAAGGAAGCCTTGGGTGAGGATGCCTTCGCAGGCATTCTGGCCGACCAAGCCGCGCTGAGCGGCATCCTGCTGTTCCACGTGCTGGACGGTGAAGTGATGTCCGCCGATGTGGTGGCAGCTTTCGGTGAAGGAAACAGATTCCAGGTTCCCTCGCTCAACGGTCAGGTGATCGACATCGCCAAGACCGAAGAAGGTGGCATCACCATCAACGGTGCACCGCTGAATCTGAAAATGGTTGACATCAAGGCCGCCAACGGTGTAATCCATGTCATTGATGCGGTGATGGTTCCTGAGAGTCGCACTATCGCCGAACTCGTGGTAGAAGCTGCTGGTGCTGCCGAAGGTGCGGAATTCACCACGCTGCTAGCCGCTGTTTCCGCTGCTGATCCGGCCGTGCTGGAAACCCTGAGCAATCCCGAAGCAGAACTGACCGTGTTTGCCCCGACCGATGCGGCCTTTGCGGCGCTGAAAACAGCCTTGGGCGAGGAAGCCTTCAACGCTATTCTGGCGGACAAGACCGCGCTCACCAACATCCTGCTATACCATGTTGTGCCCATGCGCGCCTCCAGCTTCGATGTTGTGAAGCTGCTGGGCATGGAAAAGTCGATGGAAGTCGAGACCGCCCTAGAAGGCAGCAAGTTCACGGTGAAGCTCGGTGACGATGGTTCGGTTATGATCAACGACGCGAAGGTCGTGGTCTTCAACATTGATGCGGCGAATGGCGTGATCCACGTCATCGATGCGGTGATTGTGCCCCCGACGAAGTAAACCTCACTGTCTTCTCCTTGAGCTGTGGGCAGGCTGTGGCGTAAGCTGCTGCCTGCCCCTTTTTGTCTGGGGGTACCCTCCTGCAAGACAAGGTAGATAATTCAGAATGTGGTGTTTTAGTACATTGATCTCGAGAAGGTTGCGAACATCGCCCTCACTTTGGGTCACGTTTTGGCTCTAGCACAAACGGGCGAGGACGATGGTTATAAAATACAACAACCCTATCCTGTAGATGTACCGTACAGTGTGCTCAAGACCAAATATCGGCTGATGTTTGAAACCCCTTATCCGCCTGCCCTCTTAGCCTTTCCTCGTTATCACCCCTGCAGGTTGATCTCGATAACCATATCTGATGCCTGAACAATTTGCCATTTGCTCCCTTCCAGTCGATTCAGATGGTCAGGGATGTGTTCACCGTTCCATTGAAGATGAGAATGCTGTGAATGGTTTTTGCCATTTTTGTATACTGTTTGTATAACCTACCAAAGAGTAGGTAGTCAATCGACAAAGGCGCACCTGTGAGTGATCAACCACCCAATAGCGAAGCACGCGAACGAGTTCTGAACACCGCCGAAAAGTTGTTCGCCGAACGGGGCTACAAGGCGGTTACGCTTCGGGATGTGGCGGATGCCCTAGGCATAAAGCAGGCATCTTTGTACTACCATGTGCCCCATGGAAAAGAAGCACTCTTTGTAGAAGTCACCGAACGCAACCTGCGCCGCCACCAACTGGGGCTAAAAACCTTGATCGGCGCAGCAAGCAGCTTGCGCACCAAATTGAGCGCGGCGGCGAACTGGTTGCTCTCCCAACCGCCAATGGATTTGGGGCGTATGCTCCAATCCGACATGGTGGCGATCACCCCAGAAGAAGCCTCACGCCTAGAGTTGATCGCCTATGATGCATTGCTCATGCCCATCGCCGATATATTCATCCGAGCAGGGGTGGTCGGTGAGATTCGGCAGGAGAACCCGATCATGCTGGCAGGCGCACTGATCTCAGTCATTGAGTCCCTTTGCGCTTTACCCGAACATTATCTTACCCAATCGAGGCATGTGATGGCGGAAAGCCTGATCACATTGTTCCTAGACGGGTTGCGGGTGCGCTGAGCCAGACGCCCCGTCCTCTATGTTGAAGTTGAATCTTCCGAAGGGGTCGTCCGAGACCCTCAGAATATACAAGCGATGAGAGAAGGTTACCATGTCCAATCGTGAAATCGTTGTCGAAAATCTGGTCAAGCGTTATGGAGGGGATGTGCTGGCGGTCAAGGATGTTTCCTTCCGGGTAAAATCCGGCGAAATCTTTGGCTTCTTGGGTCCGAATGGCGCGGGCAAAAGCACCACGGTCGCCATGCTCACCACCCTGATCCTACCCACTGATGGGCGTGCTACAGTAGCGGGCTTTGATGTGGCGAAGCAAGCATCAGAAGTTCGCCAGATCGCTGGGGTTGCTCTTCAAGAGATCGGCATTGACCCTCTCATGAAGTCCACCGAGCTACTTACCATCCAAGGGCAGGTCTTTGGTATGAGCCGCAAGCAGGCACAGGAACGTGCACGGGAACTGCTCGATCTGGTCAAACTCTCTGATGTGGTCGATCGTCGTGTGGGCAAATACAGTGGGGGGATGCGCCGCCGCCTCGATCTGGCGCTGGCATTGGTACATGAGCCATCAGTGCTGTTCCTTGATGAGCCAACGACTGGGCTTGATCCCGCGAGCCGTCGCGATATTTGGAGCGAGGTTCGCCGTCTTAACAAACGTTTGGGTATCACCATCTTCCTGACTACCCAGTACCTCGAAGAAGCGGATGAACTGGCAGACCGGATCGCCATCATCAATGGGGGGCGGATCGCCGCTGAAGGGACGCCCGCCGAACTCAAGGCGCAGATGGGGACGGAATCGATCAACCTCACCTTTGGAGATGTAAATAGCGTGGCACAGGCAGCACAGGTCCTGACAGATTTGGGCGCACGGATGCAGGAGGATCGAAAAACCCTGCGCCTGTACCTGAAGGGCGCAGCAAACGCTGTGCCTGCGGTGGTAACGCGCTTGCAGAACGCCAACCTGTCTCTGTCCTCCTTGACTTTGACCCAACCCACCTTGGATGACGTGTTCCTCAAGGTAACAGGAAAACGTCTTGAGAGTGACGCCACTCCCGAAGAAACCGCCGCCTAAACCAAACCTAGAAACGCATTAGCCCTACGGAGTCTCGTACAATGACTGTCATCACAACTACTTCTACCATGACGCGGATGCGTTCCCAAGGCGAGATGCCCTTGTGGAAGCAGATAACCATGCTCACTTGGCGCAATCTGGTGGTGACTTTCCGCACGCCAGCGGAAATCATCCCCTCATTTATCATCAGCGCCTTCTTCCTGTTTGTCTACAATGCCTCTTTGGGAGATGCAGCGAGGTTCTTGCCCGGTTTGTCTGGCAACAGCTACCTAGGGTTCATCCTGCCCGTATCAGTGGTGAGCGCTGCCCTGAGCGGCGCGGGGATTGCAGGTTTTGCCATCGTCCGAGACATTGAGAGCGGCTATTTCGATAAGTTGATGCTTACTCCGGTGCGGCGGGTCGCTCTGCTCATGGGTGCGATTCTGAACAGTGCCATCATATTGGTTATGCAAACCGGACTGGTGGTGGTGATTGGTTTGCTCATGGGTTTGCAGCCGGCAACGGGCTTACTAGGGACACTGGCAGCATTAAGCATCGCCCTGTTGATCGGGGTGGCATTTGCGGGGTTCACCGTGGGGGTGGCACTTCGAACGGGCAGCGCCGGGGCAACCCAAGGTGCGACCTTTATGTTCTTTCCGCTCACCTTCCTAACCGCGACTTTCGTCCCTGTGACCCTGCTAAGCGGTTGGATCAAAACAGCGGCGCAGTTGAACCCGATCACCTACATCCTTGAAGCCATGCGCGCCCTGCTTAATGAGGGTTGGCAGGGGTCTGTGCTACTGAATGGAGTGCTTGCATGTGTAGTTCTGGGGGTAGTCACCTTCAGTTTCGCCATGTCCAGTCTGCGCGCTCGTACCCGCCAGCGGTAACCGGACACTACCATCGAGCAGATGGTTCATCTTGGAGCCGTTTAGGGCTGGTGGTGGTTTTGAGCTAATGGACAACTCATCAGAAATGACATAAAAGGTCCATATGCTAGATGGGAAAAGCCGACGCCTTGATTTGCAGGAAGTCGGGGTTGCCGAGCAAGCGATTGAGATAGACACACAAGGTATGAGCAACTAACTTAGTCAGAAGCCAGGTACTCCTGCAAAACGAGGTGGATAAATCGGATTGCGGCTTGACTGGGTGAAAAAGCAAGATAGACAGGGTGCCTCTTGACGGGAAGGAGGCACCCCGAAAAGATGCTACGACTGAGTACTGCTGGCGGAGGATGCGCACCCGGAGGGCTACGAGACCCTATCACGTGACTCCCTGTTCCGCATCGTGGAGCGGGTTCTGGTGGCGTTTTACCAGAATCGACCCCTTCCCACCAAACCAGCAAGCAGCCTGATCCCCGAAAAAAGAAACCGCAATCTTGAAATCGTGCAGCGCTTCCTTGCAGGTGAGCGTGCCGTGGATCTGGCGCAGGAGTTTGGCATCTCCGTGCGCCGGGTGAATCGCTTGGTGCGGAGGTATGAAGGGCGGGAACAGAAAAAGCCCTGAATGATCCTGATCCACAGGCAGCTAATGCTCAAATTTGGGTAACGTGGGCAACATTCTGTACACTGGTGATGCCTGCGGCATATGCGCCCAAGCATACACAATACATCGCTCAGCGTTGCACAGGCAGACCCAAAATGTCGACTCTGAGACAGGACCAGTAATTCTATTGATGGACTTTCTCCAAATTTTGCAAACGATTGGGATCTGTGTGGGGGCGTTGGCACTGGTCGTCATTGCCATCAGCCTCATCACTATTTCCGCAGCCTTCACCCCGCCGCCTGATACGGTTGTCGAAGAAGATTTCGATGCCAATGAAGTGCTTGAACTTCAACGCATGTTGGAAGAACACGAAAAATTACGGAATGTTCGCCCACTAAAGCGGCGATCCACTCCCAAGAAACAGCCTAAGGACAGGGATTCCAGTACCTGATCGCCGTATCGCGGGGACTTTAATGTAGAGGAATATGACCATGGCTGACTCAAAAACCCTCCCCACCACCATCCGTGAATGGGTTCTACAAAAGGCTGGACGCGACGTCCCCCTCCACCACCTCGCCCGTGCATTAGGCGTGAGCCGTGAAAGTGCGACGGCACTGCTGGATGCTGCTCCCACCGTGGAGTCTCTGCTTGAACTCAACCGTTTGGCACAGCTTCACCTCTTGGCGCTCACTCACCGAGTATGGCCGCACTGCCCGTGGTTCGATTGGAGTCAGCGCCAGCAGCCGCATCCAGTTTTGGCGCTCATCTGGAACGTTTTTGGTCAGGACTTACTCCGGCTGGTGGAGCAGGTGTACGGCGAGGAAGTGGTTGCCGACTACTGGGATGAACTTGAGTCCCCCATTGACGATCTGAACCTGCCACCCGAAACTGATGAGGATGTGGATCCCTTTGATTTCATCCCGGAGGATCAGTGGGTCGAGAATCCGCACACCGAGGAGAACGAGGACGGACAGGTATTCGTTTTTGGCAGCCCGCATACTGCGGCGTGTTTTCGCTGGCTCATCAGTGACCGCCAGCACTACACCCTCTATGCGGATAGCCTCACCAGCGCC
>JACSRJ010000343.1 GCA_014879835.1 Anaerolinea sp. | reverse complement strand
CTCCTGCGTTATCGGACTATCCCCATCGTGGGCAGACCGCTTGCTCTGGCAAGGATGCGGACTAAAATACGCAGGAGAAACAAAAGGCTGATGTCTGTATGCCCGATGCTTCCCTAACCCACTTGCTAGAAACCTGGCAGCAAGACCTGATCCTTGATCGGGCTTCTGCCACTGCGCGCCGCTACTTGAGCGCCATACATCGCTTCCTGAACTGGTATGAAAACCAGGAACATCGCCCGCTGGAAGTGCAGCACCTCACCCCTATCGCGCTCGTTAACTACCGCACTATCTTGCAGCGTACTGAATCCACCAGCACCGTGAACACCCATGTATGTGCCTTACGCACCTGGTGTGGGTGGCTTGTCGCCAACGGATATCTATCCGCAAACCCTGCCGAAAGGTTTAGACTCGTCGCTCACCAGCCACGGCACGCTCCTCAAGCATTGCGGGATCCGGAGGTGAATGCCCTGCTGCGTGCGGCTGCCCGATCGCGGCATCCGGCACGAGACACTGCCATCGTTCAACTGCTGCTTCAGACCGGGATGCGCATCGGAGAGTGTGCGGCGCTTCGCTGGGCTGATGTTACCTTTGGCGAGAAGCAAGGACGAATACTAATCCGTGCTGGCAAAGGCAACAAGGCGCGGCAGGTACCTCTGAACCTCAGTGCCCGGAGCGCGCTTGCTGGATATGCTGCGCCCATTCTTGGCTGTGAACCAACGCTCAGAACAGTCGCGGGGACATATCCCGATCCTGATTCGCCACAGGGATGTCTGTTGTTTTGGCAGAGTCAGAAAGGCGGAGTCCTGAGTGTTTCCGCGATGGGCAGGATGATTGATACCCTAGTCAAGGAATGTGCCTCACGCCACCTTGTTCCGTCCACTGCGAGCGCTCATACTTTGCGTCACACCTTCGCCCACCATTACCTCAGGGCGCACCCCGGAGATCTGGTGGGTTTGGCTGCCCTCCTGGGTCACAGCTCATTGAATACCACTCGCATTTATGTCCAACCCACCGATGAAGAGATTGCAAGTCGGGTGGAGCAGATCGGCTTAAATGCGTGGTGAGTTTTCCGAGACCGGGGAATCCCGCCTTGTGAAAGCTCTCATCACGCCCTACACTAAGGGGCACGGACAAGACCAGTTACAGATGACCCAAAGTTAGTCCGCATGGAGATGGAATGTGAACGGCTACGATTATCCGCCTTCTCAGCCTATACTCGCTTATGGCCCGCTTCACGAAGGTTCCCACTTTTTTGCAGAGGGAGAGATCAAGTTCGCCACTGGTACCTTCAAATGTGAATTTGAGGTTGCTTATACCCATGAATGCCGAATCATTGTAGTCTGCTATCTTCCCCAGCCATCTCTTGTGAAGGCGCTATATCATGAACCCTCCGCGAATGGAATCGAGATCCTCCGCAAACGTCAGTATGTTGATTGCCAAAGTATTGTGGGGCAAGATGCTAGAAATGGCTACAGCATAGAGATCCACACCCCGATAGTCCTTCAAGAAGGATATCTCGATGTTCCTACAATCCTTGAGGGGAAGAGTTACCAAGTGCAGGTTACCCACGAAGGAAGGGCTTCCGTATCTGGAGGCTCGTCCTACTACAAATATGAGTTAATAGGGGCATCCTATTTGGGAAGAAAAAATGAAACCTATAATCTCAGTCCAAACGTTCAGGCTGATCTGAGAAACACCGCAGATTCTCATAGTCGAAACTTGGGTAACCAGCCAGTGGCTGAATTGATTCTTCCTGATCTGGAAATCTCTCCAGGATGGACGGCAAGAGACAGTGCAAGTGTTTTTTGTGCACTGCTATCACTCGCTGCAGGAAGTGATATACGATGGACTTCCGAGTCCTTCTATCAGGAACAGGAAAAGTTGAGCCTGACTTATTGGGAAGGAAGAAGAAATGTACATAGTGGTCGAATAACTCTTCCGTTGATGGAAGATATCCGTTTCTCGCGGACTAGTGGTGAAATTGGTCGGTTCATCGCAAAATCCTTTAGCCATATTACATCAGGCAAAATCACACTTGTGGCTGCCCAAGACTACACACGCGCAATACAACATTTCATGGAATACAGGTTGATTACTCGCAGGGCAGAAGATCAGGTGCGTTTGATAGGTACATCCGTTGAGGAGTTGTTGACTGCTTGGGAATCTCATATGAAGCACACTCCCCTCTCACCTATAACGGAAGATGTGGCTAAACAACTCTTGAGTGTGGCATTAAACGAACTGGACAGGATCCATCGTGAGAGTATTGAAGGTGATTCCGAAGAAGAACAAGAACAAAACTATCAGAGGACTAAGGGGCGCATATCCACCTTTTTCAGCGAAGAAATTCTCCGTCCTGGATTTCACAAGAGATTGACATCCTTCTTCTTGCATTATTCGGAAAAGAAACCTCTCTCTGGATCAATGAAGTCCCGAATTGACACATTCGTAAAATCACGAGATTCAATTGTCCATACAGGGAAGTTTTCAAGCAATCAGAAAAATGATTGGGAACCCCCGTACTACAATGTGATCATGATATTCGCACTGATGATGTTTCGAATACTGGGTTACGATGGAGAGTACGTAGACTATTACCAGCGTCGGAAGGATTTGTCCGAGCAACATCCATGACCACCGACTATAACGAAGCCGACACTTGTCGCGTTTATGTGACTCCCGCGCTGCGCCATGCGGGTTGGGATGTGCTGCCTCATGCCATCACCGAGCAGCGCACTTTCACCGATGGGCGTATTGTGGTCAGCGCCCGGAAGACCCGGCGCGGCAAACAGAAAATCGCAGACTACATCTTACGCTACCGGGGTGACTTTCCGATTGCTGTGGTGGAGGCAAAACGAGTGGGGCTGCCCGCGGCTGAGGGACTCCAGCAGGCGATGGACTATGCCCAGATCCTCGATTTGAAATTCGCCTATGCCACCAACGGGCAGGAGATCATCGAACACGATTTTCTGACCGGGCACGAACGCCATCTCAACGCCTTCCCCACCCCGGATGAGCTGTGGATGCGCCTTGCAGACGCCACCTCGATCACTCCTGCACAGGCGGCTCACCTGCTGGAGCCGATGCGCCGTGAACAGGGGAAGCAGCTTCGTTACTATCAGGATATCGCGGTACACCGTGCGGTTCAGGCAATTGCCTCCGGGCAGCGCCGGGTCCTGCTGACCATGGCGACCGGTACGGGCAAGACCTTTGTCGCTTTCCAGATCTGCTGGAAGTTATGGCACTCACGCTGGAACCAAGCGGGAGAACACCGCAAACCACGCATCCTCTTCCTGGCTGATCGCAATATCCTGATTGATGATCCCAAGGATAAGACCTTTGCGCCTTTTGAGGACGCCCGCTTTAAGATCGAAAATGGGACGATCAGTCGGGGACGCGAGATGTACTTCGCCATCTACCAGGCGCTGGTGGGAAGTGATGAACGCCCGCCCCTGTATCGTGAATTCGCGCCGGACTTCTTTGATTTGATTGTGGTGGATGAGTGCCACCGAGGCAGCGCCCGTGAGGACAGTAACTGGCGCGAGATCCTCGAATATTTCTCACCCGCTTACCAACTGGGCATGACCGCCACCCCTCGCCGTGCCGACAATGTGGATACCTATCAGTACTTTGGCAATCCCATTTACCAATACAGCCTGAAGCAGGGGATCGAAGATGGCTTTCTGGCTCCCTATACCGTTCACCGGGTCGTGACCGATCTGGATGCAGTGGGTTGGCGTCCTGCACCTGGAGAACTTGATCGTTACCAGCAGCCCATCCCTGACCAGGAATACACCACCCAGGATTTTGAGCGGGTAGTGATGCTCCGCGCCCGCACGGATGCTATCGCCCGTCACCTGACCGATTATCTCCGCAGCACCGATCGTTTTGCCAAGACCCTGATCTTCTGTGTGGATCAGGAACACGCCTTGGAAATGCGGAATGCACTGGTGCGGCACAATGCCGATCTGGTCGCGCAGTACCCCGACTACGTGTGCCGGGTGACGGCGGATGAAGGCGAGATCGGACGGGGGCATCTGGATCACTTTAAGGATGTCGAGCGCCAGACGCCCGTGATCCTCACCTCCTCTAAGCTGCTCACTACAGGGGTGGACATGCCCACCTGCAAAAACGTTGCCATTGTGCGGGTGATCAACGCCATGACTGAGTTCAAACAGATCATCGGGCGGGGGACGCGGGTGCGAGATGATTACGGCAAACTGTTCTTCACCATCCTGGACTACACCGGGAGCGCCACCCGACTCTTTGCTGACCCGGAGTTTGATGGTTATCCCGCCGCCGTAACCGAGGAGCAGATCGGCGGCGACGGGCAGACGATCCAGGGTGCAACCACTCCCGACACCGATCCGACCATACCTCCCGAAGACGATCACCTGCCCCCTGATCTGAGTGATGAGGAGTTGGCGCGCCACAAGTATTATGTGGACGGGGGCAAAGCGGACGTGATCGCCGAGATGGTCTACGAACTGGACGCTAACGGGAAACGCGGGCTGGTGCGCTTCACCGATTACACCGCACGCTAGGTGCGCACCCTCTACCGGACATCGGCGGAGATGCGTCAGGTCTGGCAGGATCCTCTGGGACGGGCGCGCCTGATCCAAACCCTGGATGATCAGGGGATCAGTTTTGAGCGCCTTGCCGAAGTGATGAAACAGCCCGATGCCGATCCCTTTGACCTGCTCTGCCATGTCGCCTTCAACGCGCCTATCCGCACCCGGCGTGAGCGCGCCCAGCGGGTGCAGTTGGAGGAGACTGCATTCTTCCAGAACTATACCGCGGGGGCACGGGAAATCCTGCTTGCCCTGCTGGAGAAGTACGCCGAACATGGGGCGACCCAGTTCACCCTGAACGAAGTGCTGAAGGTGCCGCCGCTCTCAACCTATGGCACGGTTATCGAGATCGCCCGCCGTTTCGGCGGCGCGGATAAACTGAAGCAGGCGTTGGAGCAATTGCAGACTCTGATTTATGCAGCGTGATATTAGGGATTTGGAAGATGCAGAACAGTCATTATGCTGATCTAGACGAGCTTGTGCTTTTATGCCGAAGCAACGAGGCAAAATCATACATAGCCGAATCGGTAGCCTGCTATCGTGCAGGTGCGTTTCGTGCCTGCATTGTCAGCACATGGATCGCCGTTGTTTTTGATTTTATAGATAAATTACGGCAACTTGATTTGGCAGGTGATTCCAATGCTCAACAGCAGATCGAAAAGTTCGAACTTCTGATTAGAAATCACGATTTAAAAGGGTCGTTGGAATTTGAGAATACACTGCTTGATAAGGCTAAGGACGACTTTGAGCTTATCTCTCAGGTGGAGTACGATGAACTTCAGCGGTTATATGCTGATCGACACCGTTGCGCACATCCATCAATGCGAACCATTGGTGAGCCGTATCAACCGACAGCAGAAGCAGCCCGCTACCACTTGCGTAATGCGATTCTGTATTTGCTGCAATATCCACCTGTTCAGGGTAAAGCCGCGCTTGATAGACTGATTTCCATGGTTGAATCTCCTTATTTCCCCACGGTTCACTCGGATGCGATGAAGTATTTTGGTCGGGGCCCGCTGCAAAGGCCACGCGAGACTCTTGTGCGTAATTTTGCTGTGGTTATTTTGAAAAAACTATTTCTAGATCGCCCCAACGACTATCTCCAAATGTTACGGTATGTCGCTGGTTTAGAAGCACTGCTGCATATGCACCATAATTTTGTCGAGATTACCTTGAAGGAAAAACTTAGCGAAATCGTTCGCCGTGTGCCTGATTCTCAATTGAGTAACGCAATAGAAGTTCTATATAACCTCGGCATCTTGTGGGATTTTTTTGAAGATGACCTCCAGCTACGTTTCCAGAATTATGTGCAGTTGATGCCCGAGGCAGAGATTGACAATACACTTTGGTTTGCGTTGAATATACCCAGATTACGTAAAAGCGCCTTTGTTGTTGTAGACCAGTTGAACTTACCACAATTCGGTGACCTAATTCGTGATTTCACAACTGATTATGATACACCACCCGAGAAGTTAGTGGACATGGCAGTAACTTTCTATACCGAGTCCACGAGTTGGCAAGACACGAACTTCAGGAGCACAATGCTCCTTATTCCCGTAGTACCCTTTCTACGGTCTGATCACGTAAAACAAGTGTTTGCCGCTATGGTCACAAACTACGAAATCTATGGGAGCAACGAACTTGACAATGTACTCAAAGCAATCAAGGAAGCCGATGGTAAGGGGTATTCCGGTTTTGCCAGTCTATATGACGACCTATGTGTGAAAGCCGATGAGCGGTATGGGCCAAAAAATCGATTCCGTTCACTTCACCTAAATGAAACACCTTCTACTGATACAGGAATTTCGGAGTAAAAGTTGGCACGCACGCAAAGGTCAAAAACGGAACACCCCACCACCGCGCAGCAGCTCTCATCGATCATCAAGTCCTGCCGCGACACCATGCGCAAGGACAAAGGGCTGAACGGTGATCTCGACCGTCTGCCTATGCTCACCTGGATCATGTTCCTCAAGTTCTTTGATGACCTGGAGACGGAACGGGAAGTTGAGGCACAGGTGGCGGGCATCCCTTTCAGCCCCATCATTGAAGCCCCCTACCGCTGGCGTAATTATGTGGGTGGGCTGCACAGCCTGACCGGGGATGAACTGCTCGCTTTCATCAACAACGATGAAGCGATCCGTCCCGGCGGCACGCGGGGCCTCGGCTTGTTTGCCTACCTGCGGAGTTTGGAGGGCAATGGGCAGCGGGAAGTCCTCGCCCGGGTCTTTCAGGGGGTGCAGAACCGCTTCACCAGCGGTTACCTCCTGCGCGACGTGATCGACAAGATCGGGAGCATCGACTTCACCAGCAGCGAGGGCATTCATACCCTCAGCCACCTGTATGAGTCCATGCTCCGCGAGATGCGCGACGCCGCTGGCGACTCCGGTGAGTTTTACACCCCGCGCCCGGTGATTCGGTTTATGGTCAAGGTGACCGATCCCCGGCTCGGTGAAGTGATCCTTGATCCCGCCTGCGGCACCGGGGGCTTTCTGGTGGAGTCCTTTGAACATCTGGCTAAACAGGTGCATTCGGTGGAGCAGCGCCGCTTCCTCTAGAACGAAAGCCTGCTGGGTGGGGAGGCGAAGTCCCTGCCCTACCTGCTCTCCCAGATGAACCTCCTGCTTCACGGGCTGGAATCACCGCGCATCGATTATGGCAACGCCCTGCGCTTTCGGCTCAGTGAAATTGGCGAAGCCCAGCGCGTGGACATCATCCTCACCAACCCGCCTTTTGGGGGTGAAGAGGAACGCGGTATCTTGGGTAACTTTCCGGCGGACAAACAGACCGCAGAGACAGCGCTGTTGTTCCTCCAGTTGATCATGCGTAAGCTCAAGCGCCAGCCCAATGCGCAGGGACGGTTTGCCCGTGCCGCGATCGTGGTGCCCAACGGCACCCTTTTTGCCGATGGAGTCGCAGCGCGCATCAAAGCCGAGCTGCTCACCGAGTTCAACCTGCACACCATTGTACGCCTGCCCAATGGAGTCTTTGCGCCTTATACCTCCATCCCCACCAACCTTTTGTTTTTTGATCGCAGCCATCCCACCGACGAGATCTGGTACTATGAACTGTCTCTGCCGGAGGGCAAAAAGAACTACACCAAGACTCAGCCTATCCAGTTTGAAGCATTCACCGACTGCATCAACTGGTGGCATGAGCGCACCGAAAACGAGCGCGCTTGGAAAGTATCTGCCGCCGACCTGATTCAGCGGGATGGGGCAGGGACGGTGGTCGCGCTCAACCTTGACCTCAAAAACCCCAACGGCGGCGCGGACTTGCAGCACCGCTCCCCGGAGGAACTGATCGAGAGCATTCTGCACAAGGAGCAGCGCATCGCCCAGATCATGGCGGAGATTCAGGAACTGATCAGGAAGCGCCCGTGAAGCTGCCCAATTATGAGCGATGTGAGGTGCCGGAGGCGAAGATCACCAAGTATCTGTTGAACCTCGGCAGCATCAATGGCAAAAGCAAAGCCCAGTTTTTCCTCGCATTTGGCTTTACAATAGACAAATGGGAGATCATGGCCCAAGCGTTCAAACAGCACGCTGCTGACCACGAAGTAACGGCTGTGGTACCGCGCCAGTCTTTTGGCACCAATTATGTGATTGAGGGTGCTTTATTGACCCCCGATGGGCGCAACCCTTTGGTACGGGTGATCTGGACGATTAACGTAGGGGGCGATATTCCGCGCTTAACGAGCGCGTATCCCCTGAAGGAGGCATGATGGTAGAGGAACTTGAGCATGTGGTTTTAACGGAAGATTTGCCCGAATACCAGCTCAAAGCCGGGGATGTGGGCATGGTGCTCCATGTGTATCCGGGGGATGCTGGTTATGAGGTGGAGTTTGTGAGCCTGACGGGGGAACTGATCGCATTGGTAGCGCTCCATGCGCATCAGGTACGGCGGATCGATACCCACGAAATCGCCAGTGCGCGCCGGGTGAAGTCCGCCTAAACAACCATGAACCCCACTGTTGTTGATCGTTATCTGAACCTGCTGCCCGAAATTCAAAAAGCGCCTGAGGGTTCTCTGTGGCTGCACTACGACGCTGAAGCCGATACCCTCTATGTAAACTTTCGCCGCCCCAGCATCGCAACCGATAGTGACCTCAGTGACGAGGATGTGATCATCCGTTATGATGATCAGGGTGAGGTGGTGGGTTATACCATCCTGCACTTCAAACAGCGGGGTCAGCCGTAAGTGGTTGCTGCGCTTTTGCTGTGCTGACTGTTCATTGTTGCGAAGTGAAACGGCTAAGGGAAGTCTAGATGAACATCAGTTTTCCGCTTGTCCCCCTGAACGAGATCATATCACCAGTAGAACGTCGAGAGGTGCCTATCACTGGAATTGCCTATCGACAAGTAGGTGTTCGTCTGTGGGGGCAAGGGGCTTATGAACGAGAAACTATTGACGGTGGACAAACCCAATATACTACCCTCAATCGAGTGGAATTGAACGATATCATCGTAAACAAAATATGGGCGCGCAATGGGAGCGTTTCGATTATCAGATCGGAGACCGTTGGATGTTATGCGTCTGGCGAATTCCCTTTATTCGTGCCAAGGACTGATAGACTCGATCCCAACTGGTTCTACTATCTCACAAGGACACCATATTTCTGGAAGCAGTGTGAGGAAAAATCTCATGGAACAAGTGGAAAGAACCGTATTCGCCCGGAAAGATTTCTTCAGATAGAAATCCCCCTACCCCCTCTCGACGAACAGCAGCGCATCGTCGCCCGGATCGACGCACTGGCATCCCGCATCGCGGAGGCGCGGGGCTTGCGTCAGGGCGCGGTCGAGGAGGGGGAGACGATATTCAAATCACGTCTTCGTTTTGCTTACAATGAGGCACTTGATTTCGCTGGCAGTCTCACAGACCTCAGTGCCATATGCCACCAAATTACTGATGGGACACATAACACTCCACTCTATATAGAAGAGGGAGTACCATTTCTTTCTGTGAAGGATATTACTTCTGGAATGATTGATTTTAGCGATGCTCGGTTCATATCCAGAGAAGATCATGAATTATTGACCAAACGCTGTCGTCCAGAATTTGGAGACATCTTGCTCACAAAAGTTGGTACAACTGGCTATGCAAAAGCAATTGATACAGTGCGCGATTTCAGCATTTTTGTAAGTTTGGCTCTTCTAAAAATAGATAAATCGCGTGTGACCCCTAAATTCTTGGAGTATCTTATCAATTCTCCTCAGATTAATGCACTATCAAAGGAAAATACGAGAGGGGTCGGGAACAAGAACCTCGTTCTCAAGTTTATTAGGCAATTTCCTATCCCAGTTCCTTCTCTTGATGAACAGCGCCGCATCGTTGCTTACCTGGACTCCCTTCAGGCACAGGTGGATCAGCTCAAACGGCTCCAAGCTGAAAGCGCCGCCGAACTCGACGCGCTGCTGCCGTCCATCCTGGATCGGGCATTTAAGGGGGAGCTGTAGGGGAAAGGGTGCTTAACGCTTCAACAGTTTGTCATACTCTGCATGGGTTCCGATCCAGAGCCAGACGATGCGATCCTCCTGCTCACGCAGCCCAAGTGCTCGATACCCGATCCCTATCCGCACCG
>JACSRJ010000342.1 GCA_014879835.1 Anaerolinea sp. | reverse complement strand
GGCTTCTCCGCCACAGCCGCAGCGGGTGATGCTGCCCCGCTCCCCTTCGCCCTTTAGCCTCAACCGAGGCTGGCTGTTGATCGTGTTGGCGTTGATCGCCGCTGCGGTCGGGCTTGCCCTTCATAACCTCAACCTGCTGCCCAAATCGGTGATCGGTTGGCTGCCGTTGTTTGTGATCGTACCGGCGGCCCTGTGGCTTTTGCTAGCCATCGCCCGACGCAGCCCTAAGGGGATGTTAGGCAGCACCGCCCTCTTGGGGATCGGGCTGAGTCTGCTCCTCAGCGCACACAATGTTGCACCTCTTGAGGCAACCCTAATGGGTATTGTGCTGGTGAGTGTGGGCGCGGGGCTGCTCTTGCGTGGGCTGCTCCTTCGAGGACAGTCCCTCACCTAACCCCTCTGCCTGTATCTGCAAGGAGTGAACAACCCGATGCTCAATATTGTTATCCCCGATGATTATCAGGGGACCGTACAGGGCCTTGCCTGTTTTCAGATACTTCAAGAGCATTCAGTGCGCGTTTATCAAGATACGGTTCGGGATACAGCCAGCCTTGCAGCCCGTTTTCAAAGTGCGGATGCGCTGGTTCTGATCCGCGAGCGCACCACCATCACCGCGGATTTGCTGCATCAACTTCCGCGCCTTCGATTGATCAGTCAGACTGGGCGCGGTGCGGCCCACATTGACCTTGAGTCCTGCACCCGGCAGGGGGTGGCTGTGGCCGTGGGGGTGGGGTCACCTTATGCGCCCGCTGAGTTAACTTGGGCTCTGATCCTGAGCGCGCTGCGCCACATTCCTCAGGAGGTCACGCAGCTTCGGGCGGGGCGCTGGCAGACTACCCTTGGCACAGGCTTACAGGGGCGCACCTTGGGAATCTTCGGTTACGGCAAGATCGGTACTTTGGTGGCACAGGTAGGGCGCGCCTTTGGGATGAAAGTCCTGATTTGGGGGCGGGAAGGCTCGCGCAAGCGCGCTTCGGCGGATGGTTTTGAGATCGCACATGATCAACTTGATCTGTTCCGTCGGGCGGATGTTCTGAGTCTGCATTTGCGCCTCAATGGGGAGACTGAGGGGATCGTAACCGCGGATCACCTTGCCCTGATGAAGACCGATTCGCTGCTGGTCAACACCAGTCGCGCTCAGTTAATTGCACCGGCGGCGCTGTTGACGGCGCTTCAAAGGGGACGTCCCGGTTTTGCCGCAGTGGATGTCTTTGAACAGGAGCCGACGCTGAACGATCCTCTGATCCACATGCCCAATGTGTTGTGTACCCCTCATTTGGGATACGTGGAAAAAGACAGCTACGAACTGTACTTTGAAGCCGCCTTTAGGAACCTTTTGGCTTTTTTTGAAGGCAGCCCCCAGTCGCTGCTCAACCCGGAGGTCCTTCAGCACCCCCGGAAATAGAACTGCCCACAAGAGGTCTCGTGGGCAGTCCAACTTAAGGAGCAAACTCAGACGCTGGGCTTAGTTACCCGGCACCAACACCGCGTCAATGACATGGATAACCCCATTGGCGGCGTCGATGTTGGTCATCACGATCTTAGCATTGTTGATCATCAGGCTGCCATCTTCGGCGACCATGATCTTGGCTTTGGACCCTTCGAGGGCGGTATCGACTTCAACTTCTTTGTTTTCACCCAGCAGTGCAGCCACAGCGAAGCTGCTCGCGGCATTGGGCACCACATGGTACAGCAGGATATTGCTCAACTGAGCCTGATCCGCCAGAATTTTGTTAAAGGCGTCTTCGCCCAAGGCCGCGACCAGTGCTTCAAAGGCGGCATCGGTGGGTGCAAACACGGTCAGGGACGCTTCACGGTTAGAAAGGGCATCAAGAACGCCGGGGTCAGCGGCCTGCACAGCGGCCAGCAGGGTCTTGAACTGAGCATCGGTTTCGGCGCTCGCGGCTGCCACCACGATCTCGGCAATGGTGCGTGATTCGGGCAGGATGACTGCATCAATGACATGGATCACCCCGTTAGAGGCTTCAATGTCCACCATCTTCAGGTTCAGGGCTGCGCCATTGATCAGGATCGCATCCCCATCCTTGGTGATGTCGATGGTCTGACCCTGAAGGCTCGGCACCTGCAAGGTGTCTGTGCCCTCCAGCCCCGCAACCACATCCTTGGACATCACCGCAGTGCCCAAAACATGGAACAAGAGCACCGAGGTCAGGGCTTCCTTATCGGCCAGAAGTGCGGCAAAGGCTTCTTCACCAAGGGCTTCCTTGGCCGCTGCAAACGCCGCATCGGTGGGCGCAAATACGGTCAGGGTGGACATGGGATCACTGAGCGCCGTAAGCACCGATTCATCGGCCGCACTCACCGCTGCCAGCAGGGTGGTAAATTCCGGGGTGGCCGCTTTGCTTGATTCAACCACGATCTCAGCAATGGTCTTTTTGTCTTGGGCTTGGGCAGTCCCTAACCCCGCCAGAACCAGAGCGGCAGCGATCATCATGAACACGATACGTTTTACCTTCACGGTTATTTCTCCTCTTGAGTTTTGGTTTCAGAATTACGCTCATCTACATCAGACAAGTTCAGTTTTCGCAATGGTGGATGAGTGAATGCTTAATCTAGGTTAAGTATTGTATGTGCAAACAGTAGACAAACTATGAACAGTATCGATCCGCCAATTGGTGTTACAATCTGGACGGGTTTTAAGCAGGAGCAGAAATCATGTCTATCACGAGCCTGATCAAACTAGGCATTGCGGTCTTTACCCTCGGCATCGGGGCATACGCCTTTTTCCTCCCTAAAGCCGCGGCCCGATTCACCGGATTGAGTGGTTCCGCAGACAGTCCTAGAGGGATGTCCGAAGTTCGGGCGGTTCTAGGAGGTGCATTCATTGGGGCAGGGCTGCTGCCCTTTTTATACGGCAATACGGGCGCGGTGGGGTTGGGCGTCATCTACCTTGCCATTGGCATCACTCGCACCCTTTCGATTGCCCGCTTGGATCAGGATCGCTCTCCTTCCAGCCTGATCAGCGTAGGCTCCGAATATCTCTTTGCGGCCCTGCTGATTCTGCTGCCGTGGTGATGGTTGAACGATGCCTTCTAAAATGACCTCACCGACTCCTCCCGCTGATCATTCATGGGCCATGCGCCTTAATCGCTGGGCCCTCACCCTTTCGCGCCATTATCTAAAAGTGCTGCTGACCGTGATCGGTATTTTTGCGGCGCTGCCCGTCCTTGCGCCCGTGCTGATGAAGGTGGGCGCAACGGGCGCAAGTGAGCTGATCTACAACATGTACAGCCCCTTGTGCCATCAATTTGCCTACCGTTCCCTGTTCCTTTTTGGGGAACAAAGTGTGTATCCCCGGGACAGCGTCCAGATCGGCGAGGCCAAACCCTACGAATCCTTTTTGCCCCAGATCATGACCGAGTTGGGGGATCGGCAGGATCACAGTTCACTGGCTTTTGAACTGAACTCCAAGATTTTTCTGGGCGATCCTCAAATGGGCTGGAAGGTGGCGGTCTGCCAGCGTGATATGGGCATCTACTGGGCGCTCTTCATTGGAGGGCTGATCTATGCCATCCCCCGTGTGCGGAGGGTCCTGCGCCCCGCGCCCATCTGGTTGTATATCTTTCTGGGGCTGGGCCCGGTGGGTCTGGATGGATTCGCCCAATTATTGAGTTATCCCCCCTTTGAGCTGTGGCCCGTGCGCGAGACCACACCCCTTTTCCGGTTTGTGACGGGTGCGCTCTTTGGTCTGCTGACTGCATGGATGGCTTTCCCCTATCTGGAAGCCTCCGCACGGGAGACCGTGAAGGAAATCAGCGCTAAGTTCAACCGACGCAAACTACGTGAGCGGACTTCGGCCAAAAGTAAAACCTGATGAGTGTTGCCCGTAGGGCTTAGGAGTGCGTGTTATAATCGAGGCTAAGTGAGACAAGCCAAGTGAGATGAAACAAGCGCTCTGTACTGGTCAGTACGAGGAGTATCAGTCATGAATCTAGGTCCTACCGAGTTGATCATCATATTGGTGATCGTGATTGTATTGTTTGGCGGGGGGCGGATTGCGCGTCTAGGCGGGGAATTGGGATCGGCCATCCGCGAATTTCGCAAAGGAATCAGCGACGGTGAAAAAAAAGCCGCCAATAAATCCGAGCCGGGTTTTTCGCGTCTGAGCGACGATGATGAGTCCGCAGCCTCCTCAGAACAGGCGATGGCCAACCGGAAATAGCGATGGTGGGACGGAGTTCCCTTGACAACCTGAAGGGCGGCACGCACCGCCCTTTTTTTATGGCTGTAATGGGCACAATGGGACTCAACCGCGAGGGCCCCAGATCACAGAGGGTGGCGTTGGGGCTGATGGTGATCCTTCTGCTCTGTACGGCCGCCAGCCGCATCCTCCACTTTGACACCCTCAGAATGGACATTGACGAGGTGTGGACGGTCTGGCAGACCTTAGGCAGCCCTGCCGAAATCCTCAACTGGACGCCGTATGACTGGACACCCCTGCACTACTTAAGTTTGGGACTTTGGCGCTCCTTCACAGGCATTCATCCTTATACACTGCACCTCTCCTCACTGTTTTGTTTTATGGTGGGGGCAGCCGCCTTTTTCCGGGCGCTCCGCCATCTGGGGGGCATGTGGGCAGGGATTATCGGGGCGGGTGCATACGCCGCGTTGGGTTACAACCTTTATGTGAGCACCCTCGTGCGCGGGTACGCCTTGATTGCGGCCCTGCTGCCTATGTCCTTATGGCTCACCTTGCGCTATCTGGAACGCCCTACGTGGCAGCGCGCTTTGCGCTTAGGGTTGTGTTTTGGGGCGATCTTTTATACCCATGTGAGCGGTTTAGCTTCGATTGCAGCGGTGGGGCTTCTGGGTTTGATGCTGTATCCAAAGCAGATGTGGCCGTGGATACGCCCTTTTGTGATCGTGGTGGTGGTGGTGGCCCCAGACCTGCTTCAAAAACTGCGGCTGATCCTTGCAGGCAGCCGGATACAAGGCATCGCTGAGAAGGACTTACCCCCGTTTGGGGAAGCGATGGTTCGGTTTTATGCCGATCTTTTTGGCGGAGCGCCGATCTTTTGGGTGATGCTTCTTGGGCTGTCTGGGGTGCTTTTTAGCATCTGGTGGTGGCGGAATCGGGGTGCGCCTTTCTTTTACCAGCGCACCGCCTTAGGTGCAGGCGCTGCGGTGTGGTTAGTCGGGCTGCCCATCGTTTTTTATGGGGCCTATCCTTTGATCGGTTTTTTCCTGCCCCGCTATTTGGAATGGACACTGCTTGCCCCGGCCCTATGGACGGGTCTGGGTGCGGCTGCGGGCGCGGCAGTCCTTCCCCCAAAAAAAAGGCGGATCGCGGGTGGGGTGATGTTTTTAAGCCTGTGTGGGGTGATGTTTGTGCCCACCCCGGAGTACGGCATCCCCACCAGTGATCTGGGGCGTAATTTGGCGCTGCTTCAGAAGGAATACCGCGCCGGGGATGTGATTGTGATCGACCCGAACGAGCTGCGCACTACCCCAGAGGAGTGGGACTACTACACCCAAGTCTACTTCCCCTCTGGGCTGAAGATCGTGCCTGAGCCGGATAACGCCCGCCGGGTGTGGTACGTCGCTGCCGACGGTTGGCAAACCCCCGCCTTACGCCAAAAAGTAGAGGAGGGTCGGCTTGCCAGCACCTTTTTTGGACGGTGGGATCTTCTTTTTCGTTTGTACGAGGCCCCGCCTGACACGGTTGGGATCGCGTTCCCCAATGGGATGCGTTTTTATGGGGCGGAAATCCTCAATGCGGTTTTGCCCGACTATCCCACCTTCCGTGAAGGGCAGACCATCAAGCTGCGTTTGTGGTGGGGCGTAGACAGCCCGCCTCCCTTTGATTACAGTTTAAGCGTGCGCCTCGTTGATGAGGCGGGCAGCGTTTTGTGGGCGGACGATTCGCCACCCCTACCTGCTGATGGGCCCACTGAAACCAGCCGCTGGATACCGGGGCGTTTTTATGTGGAAACGCGCAGTGTGACTTTGCCTAAAATCATGGTTACCGGTCCTTACCGATTCACCTTGACCCTCTATCAATGGTGGGACTCGACCCCGCTTACCCCGATGATCACCTATAAAGCGGGTCAAACCCTCGTTGAATCAGCACTCCCCATCATGACCTTTTGGGTGAAGGCGTGGTGAACGGCAGCACCTCTCCCGCTTTTACCCCCCATGCACCGTGAACTCCGTGAGCGGGATGGTTTCATTCACTTCTGCGTGGGTGATGGTGTACACAGTGCGCGGTTTATCTTCCCAGCCCATTTCTACTGTCACCGGGAGGATCAAGCCGCTGAGGGTTTGCAGTTCCCGTCCGGGTGTGACCACATAATTCACAGGTGCGGCATCGCCCGGTCGGTGGCGCTGTACCTGCACCTTATTGAGGGTGTAGTCGGCGTTGAGGGTGATGGTGGCCACGTCATGGGGGGCATTTTCAAGGGTTGCGGCAAAGGTGCGTTCGCCTCCCGCCTTGACGATCACCCCCTCCTCAGTCAGGGGGGTGATCAAAAGTGCCAAGACGGCCCACAGCAAACGCTGATAACTGCTCAGGTCTTGTGCCTCCGTGCTGCTGGTGATCGCTCCAATCTTGCCCGTATAACAAGCCCCACCATCAAAGCTCTCCAGCCTGCTCGCAATGGGGATACCCAAGAGTCGAGTCCGCTCTTGCCAGCGCCAATGGGTGCTGCCTACCAACGCAAGATGCACATGGGTCTGGGCGGGCAGCCCCAAAAAGCCGGGGCGTTTGGCGCTTAGGGTCAGGCGCAGACTTTCCACCAACAGGGGACGCAGCCCATACCGAGCCGCAACCGCCTCTTTGAGCAGTTTGAGGGCAGCAGGATCGCCTTTTGCCAATGTCAGGATTGCCATGAATTACCTCTGTGGATTGGGTTGGATAAAAATCAAAGCGTCATTTGATAAAATGAGCAAGTTAGGTTAGAGTTCCCTTTGCCTGTGGGATGAGTCGAGATCGTCCGTGAGTAAGGGGAAACCAACATGCTCACCGTTATTGAAAAACTGCTTTTTATTGTCCTTGTGGCGGCCGCGCTTGTTTTTGCAGGCCGCGGCTTCCTTTATATGTTTAAAGTAGTGATGCGCGGTGAGGGCACTTTGAACCTCACCAGACTACCAGCGCGTGCGCTCGAAGCACTCTCCATTTACCTCTCGCAGCGTACCACCCTGCGCGCTCGCCCTTTGGTCAGTTTACTACATCTTGGCGTGGTTTGGGGATTTAC
The DNA here is from genome assembly GCA_014879835.1 of Anaerolinea sp. GTDB lineage: Bacteria > Chloroflexota > Anaerolineae > Aggregatilineales > UBA2796 > UBA2796. Next base: position 3,016 of record JACSRJ010000342.1, on the reverse strand, counting down.
CTTCTATTTTCTGGTGAATGTGGGTGATGTCCTTGAAGGTTACTTCCCTGATTTTAAGTTTTTGGGCACAAGTGGGCTGCTTGCGGGTAGTTACCGCTTGGTCGCAGACCTGCTCAGTGTGGCGGTGCTGGTGGGGGTGGCCTATTTCCTGATCCGGCGCTTTGTGCTTAAGGACAAGGCCCTCACCTTTCGGGAGAACATCACCCTTCACCCGATGGTTAAAGCGGGTTGGATTCGGCGTGACTCACTGATCGTGGGGGTGTTCATCCTCGCCCACGTGGGATCGCGCTTTTTGGGACAGTCGGTTCAGATTGCACAGGGGCACGCCGTTGGGCCGCAGCCCTTTGCCACGGCGATCAGCGGTATCTGGGGTACCAATGAGGGCTGGCTCACCTTCCTTGATCACTTCTTCTGGTGGGCCGCATTGGGCTTGATTGTTGGATTCCTGCCCTACTTCCCCTATACCAAACATGCGCACTTGTTTATGGCTCCCCTGAACTTCCTCACCCGCCCCCAACGGACATCGTTGGGAGAGCTTGAAAAAGAAGACCTTGAGGACGAAAGCAAGGAGCAGTTTGGGGCGGCGCGGCTGGAGCATCTGCCCAAGACCTCACTGGTGGACGCTTTCTCCTGCATCATGTGCAACCGCTGTCAGGATGTATGCCCTGCTTATGTCACGGGCAAGGAGCTTTCACCCTCTGCGTTGGAGGTCAATAAACGTTACATGATCCGCGAGCAAATGGCATCGATGGCTGCGGGCAAAGAATCCAAAGACCCACTGCTTGGTCATGCGATCAGCGAATCGGCGGTGTGGGCCTGTACTTCATGCGGCGCCTGCATCGACATTTGCCCGGTGGGTAACGAGCCAATGCTGGACATCCTCGACATTCGGCGCGATCTGGCCATGGTGCAGGCCAGTTTCCCCGGCGATCTCAAGAACGCCTTTAATGGCATGGAGCGTCAGGGCAACCCGTGGCAGCTTAACGAGAGTCGGATGAAATGGGCAGAAGGCTTGGATGTGCCCACAGTTGAGGACAATCCGGATTATGAAATCCTCTACTGGGTGGGCTGCGCGGCCGCTTTTGAACCCCGTGCCCAACAGACGGCGCGGGCTTTTGTCCAACTGCTCAAACTGGCCGGGGTGAACTTTGCGGTTCTGGGTGAGATGGAAGCCTGCACTGGTGACACTGCCCGCCGGGCCGGGCGTGAGGACCTCTATCTGGGCATGGCGGAGGCGAACATCGAAACCTTGAATGGGGTAGGGGCGCAGCACAAACGCATCGTGAGTATGTGCCCTCACTGCCTGCACAATCTAGGCAAGGAATATCACCAGTTTGGGGGCAACTACAAAGTGATTCACAGCACCGAGTTGATCGAGGAACTGATCAACGCCGGCAAGCTCCCTGCAAGCGCTCATCCGAGTAAACAAGCAAATGTCACCTTCCACGATCCCTGCTATCTAGGACGCCACAATGATGTGGTTGATGCACCTCGTAATGCCCTGAGCAAAGGGTTGGGGATCGAAGTGACCGAGATGCCTCGGCACGGCAAAAAATCCTTCTGCTGCGGCGCGGGTGGGGCGCAGTTCTGGAAGGAAGAAGAACATGGTGAAGCACGGGTGAATGTGGTGCGCTATGAAGAGGCGAAGGCCACAGGCGCAGCCACAGTCGCGGTAAGCTGCCCCTTCTGTATGCGGATGTTCAGCGACGCCAGCGGTGAGGTCAAAGGTGGGCCTGAAGTAAAAGATGTGGTCGAGCTGCTTTGGGAGCGGCTTGAACCCGGCGCGCCCAAAAACTAAAACCGTTAACCCACAGCGGGGATGAGGTTTTCCTCATCCCCACTGGATTTCCTCTGCGGCAGATCGCACTCCCTTACCTATAAGCGCTTGGTTGGTCACTAAGGCTCATTCGGAGTCGGGGTTAATGACCTCCAAGCACACCCCAAACAAACGCGCCTTTTGATTTCGAGTACAATCATCCTTGTCGGCGGCACTGGAGAGGATCAGTTTATGACTGCCAAACCGATCTCACCTGTGAAGGCGCAGCTTCAGCGCGCTTACAAATTGATCAAAGCGGGCAAAAAGGCGGAGGCCTTTGAACTACTCACGCCTATTCTTGCCCAGCAGCCTCAAAATATCGATGCGTGGTGGTTGGCAGCGTTTGCCGCAGATACCCCCAAAAAAACTGCGTTTGCTTGTCAGAAAGTCCTTACTTTAAAGCCCGATCACTGGGCTGCTCAGCACCTTCTCGCGGAGCAGCAGCGCATTTTAGCTCTTTCCAGTTTACAGGGCGAAAGCGTCGTTGATCCCCTTCAACCGATTCAGATTAAAGAGGCCAAAAAGGCCCGCAAACGCGTGCGGGGCTGGCAGATTCTTTCGCTCGTTACCCTTCCCCTTGTCTTGATCGCCGCTTTCCTGATCTTTGTCAATCTCACAGGCAACAATTTAGGGCTGCCTATCGGCAAGCTGTTTGACTCAACTATCCCCATCCCCTATATCCCTCTCTCTATCGACGAAAGCACTATGTCGATCAATACCAACACACTGGTGATCGGCTCCACCCACGACTATATCTTTGAAGCCAGCGGCAAAGTATTGATCCTCGCCTCGGTGCGATTTACCAACAATGGTGGCAAGATGCCGGGGCGCAGTTTTCGACTTTTAGATGACAAAGGTCTTGTGCTTGCTTATGGGCCCATCGGTAACGGTGAGTCCGGTACGATCAACTATCTACTGCCCGGTGCTGGAAAATACCGATTTCGGCTCTTGGGTACAGCCGGGATCGCACAGGGCCCTTATCAGTTTTTTGTAGGTTTTGCCTCAACCGACGAAGGCTTGCCTTAGAGGCCGTTTGAAAAGGGTAGGACTTACGAAGATTGAACCTATTTGCCCCCTGTTTATCAAAAGGGATAGTTTGAGGGGGAAGCCCCCTCAAGAACCTTATTCCCTCCCTTCTCCAGCTTGGAGACGGGCACCGCGAAGCGGTCGTACAGGGGGGATGAGGTCAATCATCGAAAG
>JACSRJ010000323.1 GCA_014879835.1 Anaerolinea sp. | reverse complement strand
GGTTTGCCCTCACCCCACGACCGCTGCGCGGTACCCGCTCCCGACCGCCGAGTACGGCTAGGAGAGGGGAAAAAGATCGGTGCAGCCCAACAAAGGGATATTTGGCTTAAGGGGAAGGTTGAGGGGGACGCCCCCTCAAAAGGTCGATTCCCCCCTTCTCCAATCTGGAGAAGGGGGGATGAGGTCGAAGCGTGCAGGGCTACTTTTCAAACGGTCTCTTAAAAAACATTGTTGCGGGCTGCCCTTGCCAACTTCCCCTTGCAGCTTTCATTTTTTGAACCTGAGCCAATCAATATGGGCACCGTGCTTGATCGAGAACAATCCCCAGTATGATCGGAACAGCACCAGCGAGGCACTATCCCCCCCTAAAGGATTAGGACAACCATGATGAAGCGCTCCATCAATGCTATCCTCACCCAGATCAGCCAGTTATCCCACCCTCACCCTTCCATTACGGATCCAGAAGAGCAGCGACGCGCACGCCTTCTGATGAATATGCTTTTGACTATTGTCAGCATTGGCTCCGTAGTGTTTTTGTGGGCCTTGACTCTGCGCGATGAATCCGATTACAGCATCGATCAGCTTCTGATCGCCATCAGCTTGTTCTTAGTGGGGTTGGATTATATTCACTGCCGCAGAGGCCATACCCAAAGTGCGGCTTATCTCTTTATCGGGCTTTTTGCAGTAGTGGGTTTGGTGGTCCCGTTTATTCCCGGAAGCACCACCACCTTCATCTACTTTGCCTTTTTGCCCGTGCTGCTCTCCAGCATTTTCCTCTCGAAAAAAGTTGTCCCCCGGCTAAGCTTTGGGATCGGGTTGGGAGCGCTCCTACTCTATGCGCTGTTCCCCAACGCCGGCATGAGATTTAACCTTGTCGCTTTCTTCATTCAGTTTCTGGTGGTGGGCACGGCCATTGTCATGACCTATATCAGCTACCAGCATCATCTAGAGCAGATCCGCCAAAAGACCCTGCGTGACGCCAACGAACGACTGCGCCAATCCGAAGCCTCGCTGGAACGCCGCGTGGAATCCCGCACCCGCGATCTCGAAGTTGCGGCCGATATTTCTAAGCAGATCGCCGCCGCGCTGGAACTCCCCGATCTACTGACTCGGATTACGGAGCGCACCCGCACGGGCTTTGGACTCTTCCGGGTGTTGATCTATCTTTCTCAAAAAGAAAGCCTCGAACTGCAATTGGCTTCGGGCGTGGGCACCAACGCCGCACAGGATGCTTCGGCACATCTCCCCATTGCTCTCAATCAGCCAGATAATCGGGTGGCACAGGTAGGCCGTGAACGTAAGCCCCTGCTTACCACAGTGGAGCAGCTTCGGGACGGCAAACAACGCAAGCAGTCCGTATTGACCTTGCCGTTGGTGGTCGGCAGTACCTTGATCGGCGTTCTGGAACTGTGGTCTATGTATGCCGATTACTTTGGGCCGGACGAAATCCGAACCTTAACCTCACTGAGCGAACAGATCGCCGTGGCCGTGGAGAACGCGCACCTTTACACGCAGCAGGTGCGTATCGCTGAGGAACTACGTGAGGTAGATCGGCTCAAAAGCCAGTTTCTGGCCAGCATGAGTCATGAACTGCGCACCCCACTCAATGCGATCTTAAACTTCACCGATTTTGTGGCTTCAGGCATGGTGGGGCCCGTCAACGACACCCAAACCGATCTGCTCACTCAGGCGATGGAAAGCGGTAAACATCTCCTCTCCCTGATCAACGACGTTTTAGATATGACCAAAATCCAGTCGGGGATGCTGAATCTATTTATTGAAGATAATATTGACCTGAATGTGGAAATAAAGTCCCTGACCGCATCGGCTGAGGTACTGATTAAGGGTAAACCGATCACCCTTGTTACCGATTTCGACTCGAACCTTCCGATCATGATTGGGGATCGGCGGCGGGTGCGCCAAGTGCTGCTTAACCTACTCTCCAATGCGGCAAAGTTCACGGAGACAGGTACCATCACCTTCAGCGCGAAACAGCAGGGAGACGAGATCTTGTTCAGCGTCACTGATACGGGGCCGGGTATTGAAACCGAAGCCCATCAGATGGTGTTTGAACCCTTTCAGCAGACTGAAGCCGGTATTAAACATGCAGGTGGAACAGGCTTGGGGCTGCCTATCTCCAAAAGTCTGGTGGAAGCCCATGGTGGCCGCATCTGGTTGGAAAGCGAAAAAGGCAGCGGTGCCAAGTTTTTTGTGGCGCTTCCGCACCATTCGCCCCAGTTAATCGAAATGATGAATGCGGCTAAGGCCCCGCTCTCCACAGAAAGGGCTGCCCATGCTTAAGGATAAACATTATCTCTATGTTGAGGATGACCCTCAAAGCCGCACCGTGATGAAGTTGATTATGGGCAGCGTCATTGGCACACCCAATTTGACCATGTTTGAGGAGAGTTCAGATTTCCTTGCGCGTCTAGAGGGGCTGCCCCATAAGCCCGATCTAATCCTGCTTGACATTCACATCAAGCCTCACAGCGGCTTTGAGATGCTCCAGTTCATTCGGAATCATCCTGAGTATCAGGGATGTTATGTGATCGCCCTCACTGCAAGCGTCATGAATGAAGAAGTGCAGCAGCTTAAAGCGTGCGGTTTTGATGGTGCTATCGCCAAACCGCTGAACGCAAGATTACTGCCAGAACTGCTGACCCAAGTCTTGAACGGTCAATCGGTCTGGCATATTGCCTAAGGGCTGCTCGCTTATGGGAGGAGATGATGATCCTAGATAAGAAGCGTATCTTCTATTTTGAAGATGATCCCCGAAACCGCGCCATTGCACAGATGATTCTTGAACACAGCGGTGCTGTTTTTGGTTTTGACCGTTGGGGCAGCGCCAATGGGATCATGCGCTTATTGGGGTTCGCGCCCATTGACATGATCCTGCTTGATTTGATGTATCCCAACAATGTCACTGGTTATGATATCCTCCGTATGATTAAGGCTGAACCTGCCTTGGCAGGGATTCCAGTGGTGGCTGTCTCAGCCGCAGATGCCGCTTCCGAAATTCCCAAAGCGCGGGCCGCAGGCTTTTCGGGATACATTGCCAAACCAATTGATATGCGTCTGTTCCCCAAACAACTGGCAGAAATCCTGAATCATCAGCAGGTATGGCACGGGCGCTGATCCCGCCCCTCCCTTCGATCATAAATAGATCTTTTTAAGAAAGGCCGTGAATGTCTGAGAAAACTGCACTCATCATCGACGATAATCAAGCCAATTTAGAAGTGTTGAGGCTGCTTCTGACCAAAAACGGGGTTCGGGCAGTGACCCTCGACAGCCCTCGGCAGATCAGCGCAACCCTTGACGAATTGGGGACGGTCAACGTGATCTTTTTAGACCTTGAATTCCCAAACTACGACGGCTTTGAGCTTTTGCCAAAGATGAAACAAGACCCTCGTCTCAAAAACATCCCAATTGTGGCCTATTCAGTCCATACCAGTGAGATCAGCCGCGCACGTACAGCGGGATTCCACAGCTTTTTGGGTAAGCCTATCCAGCCAGAACTGTTCGCGCAGCAGCTTCAAGCGATCCTGAACGGGCAGTCGGTGTGGTCATCATAACATCCCCAAAGTAGGGCAAACAGATCAGGATCAATTACACGAAAAACTGGCGCTGGAAGACGGACGCCGTGAACGACGTCCCTACGAAAGCGAGGGTGGTGCGGGCGCGCCTCGGTGCGTCCACACCCAGACAGGGGAATTGTCAGCAATCGCCCCCATAAGCAGATCAAGAGCGATCCTTTGATGACCAACAATGTGTCCATCGTCCCCTACGACGAATCCTGTAGGGACGAGGCGCGCCTCGCCCGCAGTCAGGGCACAGCCCCGATCAAGGATACAGCAGATAAGGACCGCGCTGTGTGTGGAAGTCCTTCACAAAATCCGCCCACCCAGCACTGATCGCGGCGAAGGTTTCCCCGCGCTCAATCTGCGTCCGAGGTTGATCCGATCCGATCAACCGATCAAAGTGGTAGGTGTCGTTGTGGGGAGGCAGCCATGCAAAATGGCTCGGGTACAGATCGCGCAGAGTGGCGATCACCCCTAACCAGACCTCTAAGGGATCGTATACCGCAGCGTCAAGCAGGTGCACCTGAACACCGCCGCAGCGCATCCCGGCCCACTTCCCCGCCGTCGGTTGGAAGTAGTGTGGCCGAAAGCGTACTCCCCGAAAGGCAAGGGCGTTTAAAGCGTCCGCCGTTGCGAACCCATCTACAAAGGGCGCACCCGTGATTTGGAAGGGAAGGGTTGTGCCCCGCCCTTCACTAAGGATCGTGCCCTCGATCAAACATGATCCCGGATAATGCTGCGCCGTCTGAAAGCGGGGCATGTTGGGCGAAGGTGCCACCCAACCCAAGCCCGTCTGATCCCAGATCAGATCATGCTGCCAGCCCTCACAGGGGATGACCGTGAGCGCCGCTGGATGGGGATTCCATTGGGCGTTGATCATCCCTGCCAGTTCCCCGATGGTCATGCCATGACGGGTAGGCATGGGGAAGCGCCCCACCAGCGACGAGAATTTCAGATCCAGCGGCGCACCCCGCACCTCGCCCCCAAGCGGATTGGGGCGATCAAGGATGATCACCCTGATCCCTTCCTGCCCCGCCGCCTCCAAAATGTAGGTCAACGTCCACGTGAAGGTGTAATAACGCACCCCTACATCCTGAATGTCGCAGATGATTGCATCCAAGCCCGTAAGCATCTCCGGGGTTGGTTTGAGACTGCTCCCATACAAGCTGTGAACGGGCAGCCCGGTGCGCACATCAGTATCATGGGCGATATGGGCGCCTTCCGGCGCACTACCGGCGAAGCCATGTTCGGGGGCAAACAACGCCCGCATCTGAACCCGATCACTTTCGGTCAGAATGCGGTAAGTAGGAGTGAAATTAGCATCACACGCCGCAAGGTTGGTGAACAATCCACACGCCAGCCCCTTGAGTGGTGCAAACTGCTGTTTCTGGAGGACATCAATCCCCGTTTTGACCATAAGATCACATTTTTCCTTTAGTGGCTGCCTCGCTGTTTTTTCACCCGCCGCGCATCAGGGCGCGGATCACCACATAGATGATCCAGAAGACTGCCCCACCCCCAATGAGCATGGGCAGGGGTGAACTTGTGGTGGGCGGCGGCGGCGCAGGCACCAGTGACCGTTCCCGCGGGGTGGGGGCGCGGCGGCGCTGTATTTCCAACAGCAGGCTTTCATACCCGCGTGCCATGGCCCATTGATGGTTTACCCCAAAAATGGGCTTGAGCAGTGGCGAAAGGGTGCGCAGCAGGGGTTTCTCTGCTCGAATCTTCCAGTCGTAGGTCACATTGACCCACTTGGAGTCGTTGGGGTCAGGTTCAAAGGTCCAAATGCCCCGCCCCACAAAATCCCCTTGTGCCTCAAGCTCGATGCGTTTGTGAGGGTCTACGGAGGTCACCCGGAACTGCCAGCGTAGGGTATAGGGCAGCCAGCCCTTGGTGTACAGGTCTACCACCCGCCCGATCCCGCTTTGATCACCGGGTTCAAGCACTTTCACCTCAAGGTAGACCGAGGGCCACCAGCGGGGCAGATCAGCCGCATCACCGAGGATTTCGGCCACTTCTTCGGGGGTACTTTCGACCCGCCACTGGGTCACAAAATGATACTCGTTGGCACTCATCACCATCAACCTTTCGTCATCCGAATGACCATCACGACCACAACGACCAGCAGCCCACCGATCAGGGCGCTGCACAAACTGACCACATAGGCAGGGCTGTTGCGGGGTTGAAACAAGGTTAGGATCAACCCACAGCCACCAATCAGAAGTCCCGCCGCCAGATACCCCCGAAGCGCCTCACGCATAGGGTTTGAGCGTCCCCGATTGGGCGAGTGGGGTACAGGCCACCAACTGTCCCGTCTGGGGGGCGGGCAAAAGCGCGGGCACAGTGTGGTCACACACCCCCGGTTGGAAAAAAGGACAGCGCGGATGAAACGAACATCCTGCCGGAATCGCTGTGAGGCTGGGAATATCCTCACTGCGGAGAGGCATCTGCTTCTTGCGCCGGGTGATGTCCGGGTCTGCTTCTGGGACTGCGGCTAGAAGCGCCTTGGTATAGGGGTGTGCCGGGTGCCCGATCACCGCCGGCGTGGGCCCGATCTCCACGATCCGCCCCAAATACATAACCGCGATTCGCCCCTCCCATGCAAAGTACTTGGCCAGTGCCAGATCGTGGGTGATGAACACAATCGAAAGGTGGAATCGTTGGCGCAGTTCATGAAGCATTTTGAGCAGCCCAATGCGGATGCTCACATCAACCATGCTCACCGCCTCATCAGCCACAATCAGACGCGGGTTGACCGTTAGGGCGCGGGCGATACTCACCCGCTGACGCTGTCCGCCGCTGAGCTGATGAGGATATTTGTTCACGATGTCCCCCGGCGGGGTTAAGTCCACCAATGTCAGCAGTTCCCAGACCCGGCGGCGCAGGCCTGCCCGATTCTCCACCATCCGATGGCGGCGCAGAGGAAAACTCAGAATCTGCCCGATGGTGTGGGTTGGGTTGAGTGAGGCGAAGGGGTCTTGATGAACAATTTGCAGGGATCGACGCAGCGCCATCCGCTCCGACCGCGTCCGGTATTCACTGGCCAGCCTGCCCTCAAAACGCAGTTCACCCCGGCTGGGGCTGAGCAGCCCTGCTGCAATTTTGCCAGTGGTGGTCTTGCCGCAGCCGCTTTCGCCCACCAGACAAATAATCTCATCCGAGTAAACATCAAGGTTGATGTCCTGAAGGACGGGGATCTCACGACGATCCTTTTCAAAAGACCGATAGATGCCCCGCAGGGAGACCAAGGGGGCGGCGGTCTGGGCTGCTGATGGTGCGTTCATGAGAGTACCTTTCGCCGGGTGGCCAGCACCTGATCCCGATGATAACAGGCGGCCGTATGATTCTCGTCCGTATATTCCAGCGGCGGCGCTGTGATGGTACAGGGATCAGTCATGAAACGGCAGCGAGCATGAAATTTGCACCCGGCCGGCGGCTCAATCAGGTCGGGGGGGCTGCCGGGGATGCTCTCTAGGGTTTCTGCACCGGCGCTCAGGCGGGGGGCTGCTTCTAACAACCCCAGTGTATAGGCATGGCGCGGACGGTAAAAGACTTCATCCACTGGGCCTTTCTCCACAATCTCGCCCGCGTACATGGTGGCAATGGTATCCGCAATCTCCGCGGCCACAGCCAGATCATGACTGATGAAAATGATACTGAAGTGAAACTCGTCCCGAAGCCGCTTCAAGACTTCAATGATCGAGCGTTGGGTCAGAATATCAACGGCGGTGGTGGGTTCATCCATGATCACCACCTGCGGCTGCAAGAGCAGACTCATGGCCAGCAGCACCCGCTGACGCATTCCGCCGCTGAGTTCATGGGGATAGGCGTTAAACACCCGGTTGGGGTCAAGACGCACCTTGCTGAACAAATTCAGGGCGCGCTCTTTGGCCTCGCGTCGGCCCAAGCCATGCGCCTCGGCGGTATCGTAGATCATGCCCGAAATGCGGATCACCGGATTGAGCGCGTTAAGCGCCCCCTGAAAGACCATCGAACACTCTGACCACAAAAAGCGGCGCATCCCCGCTTTGCTCAGATCGCGGATGTTGAGGCGGCTCCCATCACGGCGGGTGTAAAGCAGGCTGCCACTGTCGATGCTGGCGTTTTTAGGGAGCTGACGCATCAGCCCCAGCACAAGGGTGGACTTGCCACAGCCGCTCTCGCCGATGAGCGCCACCGTCTCGCCCTGATGGAGGTCAAACGAGGCTTTGGTCACCGCCCGCACCCGTCCGCGTTCTGCCAGATAACTAATTGACAGGTCTTGGATACTCAGGACAACCGGTTTTTGAGGGGTGTTGAGGGTCATCGGTTCCTGTTTCCTTATAAGCCGGTGCGCAGACGCGGGTTGAAGATTTCTTCGAGGGAACGGGTGAACAGCACCAGCGACAGTTGAAACAAGGCAATGGCCAGAATAGGCGAGAGCAGCATACTGATCGCATCGGCATTAAAGATCGCCCCCTGCTGCCGCCCCATGTAGATCATCACCGCCCAGTCCGGTTCCTGAAGGGGAACCATGCCCAAAAAGACCAACCCTACCAGTTGATAGACCGCAGCGCGGGTGCTGAAGATCATATTGACCACCACATAACTGATCAGGTTGGGCAAGACTTCGCGGAAGATCACATGGGGCAGTCCTAGATTCAGGGCCATTGCCGCCTGAATATAATCCCGTTCGCGCAGACTCAGCACCTGTGCCCGAACCGCACGCATCAGCACAGGCCAATCGAGTGCCCCTAGCAGCAGAGGCAAAAACAGGGGATTCTTGAACTGATCCCGCGCTACCGTGGCGATCACCAGCAGCAGTGGGAATTGGGGCACGGTCAGGATGAAGTTAGCCAAGGCGACCACCACCTGATCCAGCGCACCCCCAAGCAGGGCTGCGAGCGCACCCAGTGTCACCGCGATCAAGGTCGTGGCAAAACCCGCTTGCAGGGCCGTCACGATCAGCCGCTGCCCGCCATAGACCACATGCGACAAGATGCTCCGCCCCTGCCAATCCAACCCCAGCGGGAACTCTGCGGAGGGACGCTGAAACAGAGAACTTGCTCCCGGTTGACGGCGATCAATGCGCGCCCTGCCCTCATAGGTTACCAAAAGTGGCCCAAAAGTGAGCATCACAAAAAAGAACATCAAGCCCAAAAAGCCCACAAAACCCGCCTTGTTGCGAGTCAAAGCCCGCCAATACTGGCGGAGGGTGCGCCCCAAGCGGGACATTTGGCGCATAAAATATTCAAAGTTGCTCTCTTCAAAATTCACTTCTTCGAGCGAGGCCCGGGAGGTAAAAGGGTCTTGTTTGTCCACATAGGCATACGAAATGACCACTGCGGTGGCCAATACGATCATCGGTATGCCGCCCAAAACGCCACAGGCAAAACCGCTCATCAAACAGGCCACCCAAGCCAACAGCCCGGCCCGGATTTTGCCATAACGCAGCCCCACCAAAAGGGGCACAAGGCCGCAGATCGCGCCGATGATTAGTCCACTGGGAGAGGCAACGGTTGTCCCGATCATGATTTTTTGCCCCCCAAACGCACCCGGGGATCAAGGACACTGTAGAGCAGATCGGCAAAGATGTTGGAGATGATGACCGCTGAGGAGATGGTCAAAAAGACCCCCTGCATGGTGGTGTAATCACGGGACACAATCGAATTGCTGAGCAGCCGCCCCAACCCCGGATAGTTAAAAATGGTCTCAATGATCACGGAGCCGCCCAACACAAAGCCGATGCTGATTGCCAGCCGGGTGACCTGTGGCAGCATGGCGTTGCGCCCCACATATCCGAGCAAAATACGACGCTGGGAAAGCCCCCGCGCTTGGGCCACTGCAATGTAGTCCTCACCTAAGGTAGAAATGGTGCTGCTTTTCATGGTCAGAATCCAACCGCCGATGGTCGTGGCCACATAGGTGGTCAGGGGCAAAAACACGTGCCGCAGCAGGCTCCCAATATACTCGGCCGTGAAGCCCGGTTCAATGCCGGGGTCTGATCCACCTTGAAGGCTGCCCGGTTTAAACAACCCCAACTGCACCCCACCGATGAGGATGATCAAGAAAGCGATCACAAAATCGGGGATGCCGTAAAGGATCGAGGCAAAAAAGGTGACCACATTGTCCAGCCAACTGCCTCGCCAGTAGGCGATTGCCATGCCCATCAGCGTGCCCAAGGTAAAGCTGATCAACAGCCCTGATCCCACGCTGAACAGCGTCCATGGCAAAAAGGTGAAGATCTGGGACAGCACTGGTGTCCCCGCAGAGGTGATGGACTCCCCTAGATTAAAGCGGAGCAGTTTGCCCAAATAATCCGTGTACTGCTCTAAAATAGGGGCGTCGGGGTCAAACGGCAGCAGTCCCGCTGCAATGGCTGCGGCCTCGTCATAAGTCACATTCTGTTGGGTGATGATCTGGTTGATCTTGATCTCTTTGGCATCACCGGGAAGTCCTCGAATGAGCAAAAAGGTCACGGTCATGGTCAGCCAGATGGTGAAGAATCCCTGAATCAGCACGCGGACGATATAACTTTGGCGCAGGCATTTAAGCCTCTGGCGCAGCACAGAAACTTGGGACGGCGCGGATTGGGTCACCGATTCAGTTTGGGTCATTGTTCACTTCTATTTACGATAGGCGTTATGTATCTGCCCTAGAAGAACCCCGCCCCTATGCCCCTCCATACCTGAGGAG
>JACSRJ010000226.1 GCA_014879835.1 Anaerolinea sp. | reverse complement strand
AAGTGGGGACGATGATCCCGGACTCGATGAGGGCTAATGTTGGTGAACAGGACAGGAAGCCCCCTCAAACTGCCCCTTTCGATAAATACGGGGTGAGCAAGTTCCACTGCGTAAGTTCTCAGGGAATCTTCCTCAAAGGCTCGATTCCCGCTTGCACCGTTTGCGGGCGAATCCCATGAAGCGGTCAGGGAATAAGGGCAAGTGTGTGCCTATTAACCCATATATTTCTGATCCCAATCTGATAAAAGAGATGAAAAAGATCACAGACCACGAAACAATCATTTTGAGGCGGTTTTATACCTCCTTGCGGGCAAACGCACCGCTTCCTTAAGGTGTTTTTTTTGCCTCTCCGGATTTCTATCCACCACACAAATCCCCCTATACTGATCAATATCACAGGTGTGGTTGAGGAGTTGAGGTCATGAAACGTCCTTTCGTTGTTTTAGCCGTAGTCGTGTTATTGGTTGTCGCCTCCGGAGCCTTCCAGCCCGCACAGGCGGCGGCAGGGGATTATCTCTATGCCACTTATGCCGGGGGCGCTTATTGCGATGGCACAGGAATCTATGTGCCGATGCTGGTGGAGTCTTCGCTGGCTGCCCCCCTACCTTTCACCCAGATAAACTACATCGATGGGGTTGCGATGGGTGCGACAGGTGGTACTCAGGCTGCGGGCTACTTGTCTTATGTAGGCTCCTTTGGTGGCTCCATTGTGCCCACCCATTCGGTGCCCTATACCTACCAGATTGTCGCTGATTTCAGTGGACAGTTTGTGATCACCGCCAACGGGGTGTGCTTTGGGGGCACCAATGTGGTCGTCAGCATTGATGACACCTCCGAAAACGCCCGTAATCTGCCTGCTGCTTTTACCTTGCGTACCATCACCTGCACTACGGCAGTGTATGATGGGCCCGGCGGCAAGCCACTGGCCACAGGTGAGGCTGTGAAGGCTGGACAAACGTGGTACGTGAATCCAACCCCGGTCACCGCGGCCGATGGCAGTTCGTGGACAGAGTTCTACCCCTCCGGGGCACGTAACGCCTACATTCCCACATCGTGCGTAGGCTAACTCAGGTGAGGCAGGTTTCAGCGCGCTAAGGGGGAACCCGCATCGCTGAAGGCGGGACTCGCCCTTACGAGACGATTTGTAAGGGCGATCCTACATGGTCGACAGCCCCGTGCGGGCAAAAATACCGGGCAGTCCTGTGTGACTGCCCCTACAAACATGGATTTTGTGAGGGTATATCCCCTCAATCTTCCCCGGCAAAAACCATTCTGCCCTAGAGGCATAGCGCGCCATATCTGCAAACTTAGGTCCCCTCATCGCTCTAGGGGGCTTTTGGGGGTCTTGGCGCGGCCTTTAGGGTAGGGTGACCAGCCACAGAGCGATATCTTCTGCGTTCCAGTACACCACAAAACGACCGTCTGGTGAAACCGCCCATTGATCATTCAGGATTTTGATCTTTTTGCCCGCTGGGTCGGTCACTGGCCGCATTTCACCAGTGGTGACGCTGTACATCACCAGTGATCCATACCACTCGCCCGGCAGATAGGGCGTAAAAAGGATGGTGGCGCTGTCCCGCCAGCGGTAAGGCCCAAAAAAGGGCAGTTTGACCGGGGTCGCCCCTGCTTGGGTGAGCAGTCCATAGACCCCACTGGCGTTGGGATCATCCTGAAAGGGCAGATAAAAGAGGATGATCGCCCCACCGGGGGCCACCGACAACCCACGCAGATCGCGCACGGTGACCAGATCGTCAGTGCGGCGACTGGGGATGGTGTAGATCATCAATTTGCGCTGGTTGGTGCGCCCGATGGGTTCAACGATCAGGACACGATCTTCGTCCAGCCAATAGACGCTGCCCCCGTTTTGGGTGCGGATCAGATCGCGTCCGCTGCCGTCGGCGCTGCTGATCCAAATTTCGGTGAGGGGGGCGATCCCGCCGGGGATATCATCTGCCGGGTGGCGGTGCCACAACATCCGTTTTCCTTGCGGCGAGAAACGAGGTAGTGCCCCCCCCGTGGCAATAGGAATCTGCTCGTTGTTGGCGCGGCGCACCAGTGTTGTCCGTCCGCCAGCCGTATTCACCTCCCAATTCCCATCAGGTGAGAATACCCGCGGCTGTCCGTCAGTTACCGCCTCTGGCTGAAGTTCGCCCTCCACATGAAGCGCGATCAAGTTTGCCAACCGTCCTTCTTCACCATCGTAAAACTGCACGGCGCGGCTGTCCAAAGACCATGAAGCATGAGCGCAGCAGCCGGCCCCGGTAAGCTGGCGGAAAGTCCCAAAGCCAGTGCCCAGCGGCGCCGTGTTGCCAGCAGGCAGGGTGAGCGGCGGGGGCGCGTCGCGGATGGGCAGCGGGTAGGGATAACGGTATTCGTTAAGCGGCGTCTCGTTGAAGTCTACATCGGGTTGATCAAAGGGCGTTTGCCAGCGCCGGGGATCAAGAAGATTCTGGGTGAAGCCCCCAAACCCCTGATAACCGATGGCCGAGAGCGCCACCCAGTCGGCGGCGATATAGTTGACCGGGTTGTAGGCGATCTGGTAGTTGGCGCTGCGAATCTCCAGATGCAGATGGGGGCGTGAGACGCAAGTGAGGTCAGGGTCGCCGGTATAGCCGATCAAGTCCCCCCGTTTGACGGGCTGCCCCTTCATCAAAGGGGAGCGGCTGTTGAGGTGTCCATAGACCGAAGTCAACCCTTCGGTACGATGAAAGATGGTCAGGTTGTGGGGTTCCAAGCCAAAACTGAAGTTATCCACCTGATCCACTTCGCCATCCCCAATAGCGTATACGGGGGTATTGCAGGGGGCCCAAAAATCCAACCCAAAGTGTAGGTTACGTCCGCCCGCGTACCAGTAACGCCCGTAGTTAAAGGCTCCGATGGTATTGCCGTACTGCTGGCTGAGCAGCCATGTGGTCGGACCCGGCATCGCCCCAAAGGGCATGGCAAAGGGTTTAGGGGGAGGTGTCTGCGCTTGGCTGGGCAGGGTTCCACTTGCCAAGACACAGGCAAAAAACACCCCCAAAATGGTCATCCACAATCGTTGGGATCGCATCGTCCACACACTCATCAGGTACAATGATGCACAAACTATAACACGTAGAGGAATGGATGAGGGGCAAACTGATTATCGGGTTGATGGTTATGCTCGGCGCCTTAGGAGTGGGGCTTTCGCCCACAGCAGGGCAAGTACGTCAGGTGTACCGTTTCGCCTATGTGGAGGTGAGTGCGACACTGGTGAATCTTTTCGGCATCGACCCCAACAGCCCCGCAGAGGCTGTCCCCCTGTACCAGATCAAGATTCCAGCAAATTACACCTTTCAGGAGGCACAGCTCAGTCCGGTGGGCCGCCACTTGATGATCGTTTATCACCGCGAATCGGGTGAAACTGCGGTTTATATCCTTGATTTTGGGGGCGAGAAGTACACCCTCTTGTTTGAGTCGTCTGTCCCCCTGACGGAATTTCGCTGGTCACCAGACGCCACCTACCTCACCTTTCGCCAGCAGGGGAGAAGTCACCTGCACTATAGGGCGATCCCCGGTTGGCACGCGGTGGATCCCCTGCCACAGCCACTGCCGAACCTCTCTGATGCCCACTTCGCCCCCGATTCAGTGCGCCTTGCAGGGGTAATGTCCCGTCCAACTGAAAAGGGCGTTGAGTATTCGGTAGCCATCTTTGACAACCATTCGGGCAAGATAGTGAACAGCCCACCGGTGGTCAGTTTCAGTCCCTTTCAGACCGATCCGATCTGCGCTCTCACATGGTCACCTGACGGGATGTGGATCGCCTTCAATGCCCCCTGTGATGACAGCCAACCGACTGAACTGTACTTGATGGACACTCATTACGGAAGCATCAACCGCCTGAGCCATAATCGTGCCGATCTAAGTGTGGTGAAGGATCCGATTCGCTTTGTCACCCGTCAGTCCTTGGGTTGGGAGAACCCTACACGGCTGCTGGTGGGGCAGTGGTTGAGCGCTGAACCCCGTCCCGCACCTGATCCCCTCCCAGCGCTGGTGATTCACCGCACCCACGCCTATGATCTGACCCTGAACCGGATCGATCCCCTGCCCCTATCCGATCATATTGCGCTGGAATGGTCAAAACAGCCCTCAGGTGATCTGATCGCCTACCGCCAGCGTGAGACCACCCCAGAGGGATCGCCCCTTGATGAGGTGGTGGTGCTGAGTCGATGGTCAACGATGGGGATGGACGAAGTAGGGCGATTCCCGGCCGGCTGTGACTGGCTCCAATGGTCACCCGACGGCCAGTGGCTGGCCTACCGGGAACTCTCCCAATACTGTTGGGAGCAGCCTTTCCTGACTCTAATCAATGGTGACACCCTGAAGGCCGTTCAGCATCAGGTAGGGGTGATCGACATGAAAACGGTATTTTGGGTAGGGTGGCTGCGGCTTCAGTAGCTTCTGCCTCCTCAGTCCACCTGAAGCTGAGGGGGCGACAGTAAGGTTACCCTCATCCCCCTAGCCCCCTTCTCCCGCACGCGGGAGAAGGGGGGATCGAGACTTTGAGGGGTAAACCCCTCAAGTCTCCCCAGTTGGGGGAAGTGGGGGACGCCCCCACAAAGAGTTTTCCCCTCTCCTAGCCGTACTCGGCGGGTGGGAGCGGGCACCGCGCAGCGGTCGCGGGGGTGAGGGCTGTCATCCTACCCTGAAATTCAGTGTCGCCCCCTCAGAGGTCACTTGAAGGGAGGGGGCTTCCTTACCCTCACTCCCCCCGGGACAACTGGCGTGCATAATGATTGTGGAGGCGCAGCACCGGCCCCAGATCAACGGTGGTTAGGTGCCCTTCGCGCACGATCACCCGCCCATTGATCAGGCTGTAATTGACCTGCGCTGACGCGCAAAAGACCAGCGCCGCGAGGGGATCATGAAGCGCCCCCGCAAAACCCACCTGATTCAGGTCAAAGGCGACCATATCCGCGGCCATGCCGGGGGTAAGCTGCCCGATCTCGGTATAGCCCAAGGCTGCTGCCCCGCCTCGTGTGGCGATCCGCAGCGCTTCGCGGGCAGTGAGTGCCGCTGGATTACCGGGCATGTCCTTGACGCGCTGGAGCAGCAGGGCCAAGCGCGCCTCCGCCAGCAGGTGACCGCTGTCGTTGGAGGCGGAGCCATCCACCCCCAGACCCACTTTTACCCCAGCATCGATCATCTGGCGCACGGGTGCAATCCCAGATGCAAGGCGCATGTTGGAGCTGGGGCAGTGGGCAACCCCTGTGCCAGTGCGGGCAAATAGATCAATGCCGCCTTTGCTTAGGCAGACACAGTGCGCGTGCCACACATCATGCCCTACCCAACCCACATCCTCGGCATAAGCGGCGGGTTCTAGCCCAAACTTCTCCTTGCTGTAGGCCACATCCCCCACCGTCTCGGCGAGGTGGGTATGCAGGCGCACCCCGTAGGATCGGGCCAGACTTGCCGATTCGCGCATCAGGTCTTGGGTCACACTGAAGGGCGAACAGGGCGCAACCGCGATCTTGAGCATCGAATAAGGGCTTGGATCGTGATAAGTCTCGATCAGGCGCTGAGTCTCTTTAAGGATATCCGGTTCGCGCTCCACCACCCGGTCAGGGGGCAGCCCCCCACTGCTCTCCCCCATGCTCATGCTGCCCCGGGTGGGGTGAAAGCGAATGCCGATCTCCTGTGCCGCCTGAATTTCGTCATCCAGTCGGATACCGTTGGGATAAATATACAAGTGATCGGTAGCAGTGGTGCAGCCGGAAAGGATCAGCTCTGCCATTGCGGTCAGGGCGGAGGTGGTGATCATCCCCGGGGTGAGCCGCGCCCACATGGGGTACAAAGTGCGCAGCCAATCAAAAAGCTCCGCATTTTGGCCACCGGGGATGACCCGCGTCAGGCTTTGGTACATGTGATGGTGGGTGTTGACCATGCCCGGCATGAGCACATGATCACTCAGATCAATGACCTCATCAGCATCAAGGGCAGCGGGCGCAAGTTGTGCTGTGGGCCCCACCGCCTCGATCACATTATCACGGATGATCACGGCCCCATCAGAGATTTCGCGTCCTTCATCGTCGAAGGTCGCCAGCACATAAGCATTTTTGAGAAAGATTTTGGTCATGGGTTTATCAGGAATGAATGATCAACAACAAAAATGATGAAGGGGCCAAAAAGCCCCCTTGAAGATGGCGGGGGCAGGCAGCATCTGAGTGCCCGCCCAACCGCTTTTACATAGCGAACCTTACCCTCGCGCCGCAAGGATGCGTTTGTCGATCTCCGCCACCCGTTCTTGATGCTCCTGCCACCACGCCTGACTCTTTTGAGCATCCAGTTCCTGAACGGTCTTGCCCTGTTGCTCCACCCATGTATAGTACTTCAGGTTGTGCCAGCGGGTGCGGGCTTCGTGGGTGCCAAACTGCACCCAGTCAGTGGCGGCCGCATGGAACACCCCTTCGACCCGTCCTACAGCGGCGGCTTCATCCAGTGTCCCATAGACCTTACGCATATCGTCCATCACACTGTGGTAACGATCAATGCCATCGGTGGCAATGGTGGCGATCACGCTGCCCTTCCCCAGTCCAAAGGCTTTAGCGGTTTTGATCGCGCCCAAAATGTTGCACACGCTCGAAATGCCAAAGGCATGGCCCATGATCTCCACCATTTGAGGCTCAACATGGTAGCGCTCGATCAGGGTCTGTTTGGCCTGCTCCTCGGTGAGCAGTTGCAGCCCTTTTTTGCATTCCATGTCATCGATGCACATCATGGCGTCCATGTTGTTGACGTTATGAATCCACGTCACATGTTTATCGCCAATACCCTGAATATCATGGGAGCCATACCCGTTGTTATATAGGGTGGGGCACTGAATCGGTTCCAAGCCCACGATCAAGTGGCCGGGGAAGGCCTGCTTGAGTCGATCCCCTGCCGCGATGGTGCCAGCACTGCCCATGGCGGAGACAAAAGCATCGATCCGTCCACTGCCAATCCCCTTGTCCTGCAATTCTGCGGCCAGTTCTACCAAAGTACCGCCGGTTACATGGTAATGGAAACGGTAGTTGCCCATCACCTCAAATTGATTGAGGATTCGGATATTGGGATCACCCTCGCGCAGTTCTTTGGTTTTGTCGTAGATTTCCTTGACGTTGCTCTCGGAACCGAAGGTTTTGATCACCTCGCCCCCGTAACCCTTGATGCGCTCAAAACGTTCGCGGCTCATGCCTTCAGGCAGAACCACAATACTGCGACAGCCCATCCGGCCGCCAACCCATGCGCCGCCAATGCCATAGTTGCCAGTGGAGGGCCACACAAGGGTGTTGATCGCGGGGTCAACCTCCCCGAAAAGCTCTTTTTCGACCAATACAGAATAGGCCGCGCCGACTTTATGACTTCCGGTGGGGAAGTGTTGGGCATACAACACCACGATCTCAGCGTCGATCCCGGTCAGGGAATGGGGCAGGACAACATGAAAGACTTTATCTTGGGCGTCACGCCATGTGATGTTGTAGAGATTGATGGGATCGAGCGGCGTTTCCTTCAGCGCTTTTTGAGCGCGGGCGCGCACCGTCGGATCGATTTTGGCGGGATGAAGCATTTCTTCAAAAGAAGGTCCGATGATCATGAGAAAACCTGTGGATATTATTGGAATTGCTTGGGTACATTATCGACTTTCCCTAGCCCCCTAGAGTGGTCGGGGTGGGGGAAGTCGTTAATTCCTACACTTCATCAAATAACCCGCGCTCAAGAGCCTTCATACGGTTATAGGTGAGGTCGCGCAGGTCGGCAAGCTCGCGGTAACGCACAAAAGCCTCGTCGGAGAGGTCTTCAGTGCGTCCCCCGGAAGATTGAAGCAGGGCATCGATCTGCTGATCGAGGGCCTCGTACTGGAGGACGGTCTGTTGATACGCCTGCGCCCGTTCTGCCGGGTCTGAAGGCAGATCAGGCAGCGGTTCCGGCACAGGCGGCTCTGGGTCGGGACGGGTGCGGCGTTTCACGGCAGGATATCCTTAACTCACTGGTCACTCTTTACCTTTGATCCTACAACTAAATTGCCTCACACGCTATGGTATCCTGCGCTACGCCTTCCCTACCCTTTGCTCCCGTCTTCCCCTTGCATATCCACCGGTGGGGGCTGCGGGGCCCGGTGCCGCTCACCATTCTGCCGCTGAATGCCAAAGGTATCAGCCACAATGTATAGAGGGCGTCCGCGCACTTCGTCGTAAATGCGCCCTAGATACTGCCCCATCACAAAAAAGAAGAAAAATTGGAACGAACTTAGAAGCAGGATCACCACAATCGAGGTTGCCTGCCCTTCAAAAAACTGAATGCCCGTTGCCAACCGCAGCAGCGAGACGATAGGGATGCCCAAAACCGACAAGATAAACAGCCAAAAACTGGCATACATGGCGATTCGCAGAGGAAAAAATGAAAAACCCGTGACTGCGTCCCACGCCAGCTTGATCATCTTGCGCAGGGGGTAATTGGTTTTGCCCCATTCGCGGGCGTGGCGGTCATAGAGTACCCCCGCCTGCCGAAAACCCACCCAACTGGTCATGCCCCGGATGAAACGGTTGTGTTCACGCATGTTGTTGATGGCGTTCACCACCCGCCGATCCATAAGCCGGAAATCGCCGGTATCGAGGGGGATGTCAATCTCAGTGATGCGGTAAATGGTGCGGTAAAAGAGCTTGGCGGTCATCAGCTTAAACCATGTCTCGCCGGGGCGCTTGCGCCGCACTGCATAGACCACCTCGTAACCTTCGCGCCATTTCTGCACCAGATCGGCGATGGTTTCAGGGGGGTCTTGAAGGTCAGAGTCAATGATCACCACCGCGTCACCAGAGGCATAATCCATGCCAGCGGTGACGGCGATCTGATGACCGAAGTTGCGCGCAAAATCAAGCAGGCGCACCCGGGGATCGCGCTCGTGAATCAGGCGCATCTGTTCTAAAGAGTTGTCACGGCTGCCGTCATTAACCATGACCAGTTCCCACGGTTCGCCAATACGATCCATGGTGTCACGGACGCGCTCATAAAACTTGTGGATACCTTCGCCCTCGTTGTAGACCGGGGCCACAATTGAGATCATGGGTTTTTGCGGGGTCTCGGATGGGTTCATCATAATCCCTTATTATACCCCCTTTAGGCCAAAAATCCTCAACATGAGGTGCAGTTTTTAGGGGCATAAGCGCCAATCCCCAAGACAGGGCAAGCAGGGTCGGAGTGCACACTGTCATCAGGGCAGCTTCTCCACCCACTGGTAGGGGGCGGGGATGAGGTCGAGGCGGCGGGGATCGTCTTTCCAAAAGCTGTGCCCGGTAGTCAGCAGAGTTTTGCCATTTCGCCTTACGAGATAGGTGAAGGACATATCAATCAGTCCAAACGCCGCATCTCCACTAATCTCTCTCAGCAGAAAGCTAACGACTCGGACAATATGTAGGATGGCTGTACGGCTATCGTGGTAGTAACGTCGAAAATTGAATTCGAAATCGCAATTAGGAGGACGAATTTGATAAGTTTCTGCGAATGAATTCTTTAGTATGCTTGAGGGATGAAATGCAGACATGATAAAGTACTCGCATTCTTTGGCTATGCGATCACTTTGGGCCTGTGGTAATGTGGTCCAAGCTATGTTAAGAGTATCCAAGTGATCCGAGATTTCCATAACACTGAGATTAGATTCGAGATAAACATAGTAATTTGCACTCATGACATCGTGACCTCTACTCTCTAGGGTAAATCAAAAAGGTGCTGCCGCCTTTTACCACAATAATGGCGTGAATGCCTTGTATTCCAATATCACCACTGGTGAGGTACTTGATCACTGCATCTGAGTCAGAACGATTGTCTAAGTTGAGAACCACACCATCTGCCTGATTACCATCAACTTTTTTTCTGATTGTCTCCCAGATACTTCCCATCTTGGTATCACTTTGAGGTGTATAACAATCCATTACGACTCCCTCGATTATGTGGTCAGGTTCATGCCCAGATGCCCGAATATGATCGGGCAGTTTGCTGGGATCCGGATTCTGCTCAACCCGCCATCCATTCTGAGCAAGCGTAACTGCCGCATCGTTTTCAGGACGTATCCCACTGGTTGGATCAGTGTCATTGAGATGAATGTCCGTTGGTTTCCCCTCCGGCTTGCGGTTGGGATCAGGCGGAAGGGAAGGCTTAATGACCCCATCCGCGCCCTTTCCGCTATCATCATCCTTGCCGCCCCGCCCGCCGCCGCCTCCCTCATCCTGACTAAACACCTCCTTGCCAAGCTTCGACAGCCCAAAAATCC
>JACSRJ010000339.1 GCA_014879835.1 Anaerolinea sp. | reverse complement strand
CAGCGCCTGCTCCGGCGTGAAACGGCCCTTGAAGCCGGATTTGAGAGGGCGGCGGATTCAGGGGCGTCCAACCTGAACACATTCTGGGCTGAGATGGGCTTGTGGGTGCGGGCGGCCGGGTACGAGGCAGCGCAGATCGGCGGCGATCCACCGCTGCGGGTAGGCACGCCTTGTCTGCGGCTGCCGCCGCACCTGATCGAACGTTGGCGGGGGCGGGGCTTAAATCTGGGAGGGAGGATCGATGTCACGAGTGGGGATGGCTTCATTGATCAGCCGCTTGCGGGCCTTGTGCGAGGCTGGCACCAACGATCACACCACCGAGGGGATCAGCTATTGGTCAAACGATCAGCTTCAAGCGATGCTGGATCGGCACAGCACCACCCTGATGGGCTTGCGTCTGACCCCTCTTTTTGGGAGCGGGACTGTTTACCAATACTTGATCCCCATCGGGCGTGACTTTGAGGAGGCGGGGACGGATTCCGGCTTTGCCCTGCGGGGCGCGGATGGCGCTTTGATCGGGCCCGAACAGTACAGCGTGAACTACGCGGCCCGGCGCATCACCTTCAACACGGATCAAGGGGGCGCGCCCATGTTTTTGGATGTCCGCACCTATAACCTTAACGCGGCCGCCGCTGAAGTGTGGGCCCACAAAGCCGCTTTTGCCGCCGCCAAACTGGATTGGGCCGCTGATGGTCACCGGGTTAGGGCCAGTCAGGAGTACCGTCACTGCGTCTGGATGGCGCGGCGCTTTCGGAGCATGGCGGGGATTCAAGTGGGACGGCTGGTGCGAGAAGGGTGAGTGATCCTCATGACCTATTTAAACAGTGACTTTATCGAAACCCAACGTCTGCGAAACGTGATCATTCGCTGGACGGTGGGTGCGGTCACTTACGATCTGCATCCGCGTTACCTCGAACTGCGGATCGAACGGGAGATCAGCCTGCCCGAAGCGACCGCCCACAATGCCTCCGAGCGTGAGTTTTTGCCCGGTCAGCGGGGGGCGCGGGTGCGTTTGAGCCTGCACGCGGATGCAGCCCTCATCGGGCCCCTCAGTGAAGGCACCGCCGGGGCGCTGGTTTATGGCCCAGAGGGGGACACCACAGGCAAACCCAAACGGGGCTTTGACGCCCTCGTAGAGCGTTTCTGCGAAGTCTTGAACCATCAGGGCATGGCCCGTTATGAGGTGACCTTCCGGGCAAACGGCGGCTTGATCGAAGGCGCTTTTTAGGCGGTTGCAAAAAGGGGGCGGTGGTGACCCTTCAATTTCGGCTGTATGTGGACTTTGACCGGGACGGGTTTGGGACTGATGACGATCTCTCGCCCTACCTCAAAGGCGGTTCCTTCCAAAGCGGGATCAGCGATCCGGAGGCGCTCACGGCGGCGGTGGGACGCTGCATCCTGCACCTCGATAACCGTGATGGGCGCTTCTCACCGGCCAGTGGACACCCCATCAGTGATGCCCTCAAGCCCAATCTACCCCTCCGTTTAGAGGTGATCAGCGACGGACTGAATTACCCCCTGTTTAGCGGTTTCAGCTTACGCTGGGTATCCGATTCGGGCTTGTGGGGGCGGCGTGAGTGCCTGCTCGAAGGGGTGGATGGGATCGAACGGCTGCGCCGCGCTCCGGCGGCCATGCCTTTACAGATGGGGGTACGGGCCGATAGGCTGATTCGATCCCTGATCAACAGAGTCTGGGACGCGCCTGCGGCGGTAGGGGCGGTGGGCTTCAACGCCAACCCCAGTGACGGTGCGTGGCTGCGGCTGGACGACGTGATCTACTCCTTCAAGAACCCCTTGCAGCCTTCCACCCCCAATCAGGTGCTGATCGGCGCGACTGTGGAACATACCAGCGCCCATCTGATAGCCGCGATCAATGGCGAAGGTGGAGCGGGCAGTCTCTACACCGAAGGATCATCCAGACCAGCCGGGGCACGGGCGGAGCCTCAGCCCACCTATCAACGGGCCATGATCGGCGCGGATGCGATCCGCTACTATCGTCTGGGCGATGTATCCAGCGGCAGCACCCATGACTCCGGGATCAATGGGCGGGCGGGCACAGTTGTTGGTGGGGTGAGCGCAATCACGGGCGCATTGGGCGGTGATCCTGATGGGGCCGCGGCTTTTGACGGTTCCAGTGGACTGATCGAGGTGCCTCCCTTAGCCCTTGATGCCCGCGCCCTGTGTATTGAGGCATGGCTCAAACCTGATCCGTCCATGAGCGCGCCGGGAGACTGGTTCAGCGCCTATCAGGACAGCGCAGCAGGCGGTTGGATTGCCTTGCGGGTGTACCCTGATGGGGCGTTGGGTATTGTGGGGCAGGGGCTGAGTGTGGCCACCGCAACCGGGGTGATCCCCTTAGGAAGTTGGAGCCATGTGGCCATGGTGCGTTTTGAGTCCACCAGTCAGAGTGCGCTTTATGTCAACGGATCACCGGTAGGGTTGTGGTCAATCCCTTCGATCAGCGCGGTGCAGCCGCAAATTCGGATCGGGACGGGGATCAGCGGCGCGTTCTTTAAGGGGGGCATCGATGAACTGGCGATCAGCTACCGCGATTTTGATCACAATCAAATCAGGGCCCGCGTCCTGAGCCGGGATGTGCCGCGTGGGGTGCGCCTGCGGGCGCTCATGCCCGGCGCAGCGGGGAACGACCTCAACCTTGACAGTTCGGGCGGGGCGATCAACCTCAGTCCTTTTGCCGGGGGCGGCGATCAACCCACGGATGCCGAACCTCAGATCGAAAATGGGGTGCAGTTTTTTGATCTAGCCGGCGACGGTTGGTCACAGGACAGCACCCACGCCGCCGAAGCCTTCCGGCAGATCACCCACAGTGAACAGGGGTTGTTTTGGTGTGATCGGGAAGGGGCGCTGATCTGGAAAAACGGACACTTTTTCCTGAAGCAGGCAGCGGTTGAACCAGTGATGACCCTCAACGGTGAAATGCGCCTGATCGGGGCGGTCGAAGGGGGCGCGGCCAAGGTACAGGTCACGGCAGCCCCCCGCGCCCGAAGCAGCCTTAACACGGTGATGGTGGCCCGGGTCGATGCGCCCCTGCTCATCCCCGGACAGGCGGGCCGACGCGGCTACGATCCGCTGCTGCCCCTCACCTTGAATCCTGAAGGGGGCAGGCGCACTGTGATCCTCAAGTTTCTTGACCCCGAAAGCGGCGCGCCCGCGGGAGCGGATGATCTGATCCTGCCGCCGGAGCCGGGAATTGACTGGGAGGCCAACGAACAGCCTGACGGCAGCGGTGCCGATTACAGCACTTATGGGGCCCTTCAGATCAAGGTGGAGTCCCGGGGCGGTGAAGCCGTGGTGACCTTTCACAACAGCGCACTGGGACGGTTGTATATCACCCGCTTTCAACTGCGGGGGCGGCTCATCACCCGCTATGCCCCCTTGAACTTTGAAGCCCATTCGCCTTATGCCAAAGGTGAGGGCGCGCCGCTCCGGGTTGATCTGCCCCTACCCCTCAACCCGGCCTTTGCGGCCTCGCTGGCGGATTATCTGGTGGCCCGTTGGGGCGAGCCAGCTTACCGCCTCCGGGCCTTGGAGGGGAGCGTACTGAGGATCGGCGGGGTGAGCGTCTTTGCGCCCCAGATCGGGCAGACGATCAGGGTTAGCGAGGGCCACACTGGGATCAGTGGGTTGAAGGCGCTCATCACGGGGATCAGCGCTGTCTTTGAAGGAGGCGCGCTTAAGACCATCCGTTATGAGGTGCGCCGCCTTGACGATCTACCTTTTGGGTTGCTGGATGATCCGGTGTACGGCAAGTTTGATCAAAGCCTACGCTTTGGGGTGTGAAGCGCTTTACCCTCCCTCTACTCAAGTTATCCGCTCCTGAACCATTAAGGAGGTTTAGCCATGTCGTGGACTCCACCGGAAACCCGCACCGCTGGCGATCTGCTGAGCGCGGCCAGTTACAACACTGAGGTGCGCGATAACTTGATCTTTTTGCACGGGGGCAAAACGATTGTGCCTATCGCGCACTATGGCGGGGTGTATACCCTCAGCAGCAGCACATGGGCAGCCGTTGACAGTGCCAATCTTGCCCCCACCCTGACGCTCTCCACCGGGCGGGTATTGATCGCCTTTGCCGGCGGCTTCTACGCTGATGCCGCGGCACGCCTGCTCTCGCTTGATCTGGAGATCGACGGAACCCGCATTGGGGGCGCAGACGGGATCATCAAGGAGTCCCTTGATACCGTCCTACGCACCATCTCATTCAGCCTCTTTCAGGTGGGCCTGAGCGCCGGATCGCATCAGTTCAAACTGATG
This sequence comes from Anaerolinea sp., assembly GCA_014879835.1. Lineage (GTDB taxonomy): Bacteria > Chloroflexota > Anaerolineae > Aggregatilineales > UBA2796 > UBA2796. The sequence goes on along the minus strand of JACSRJ010000339.1, from coordinate 6,065 downwards.
TGGAAGGTGGGCGCGGGTACCGCAACCCTCGCCAGTGATGCCAATTTTCCAGTGCATTTAGGCATCGCCGAATGGTGAATTTCGGGGGGTTGAAAACTGCCTAAGAATCATGGTATCATGGCAAAATCGCACAGATGTTCTTAGATAAGGTAAAAACCCCCCCATGAAGTCCCTAACGTGGAATCAGGTGAATGGTTGGCGCTTGTCACAACACTTTCTCGCGCCGCGCCTCGGAAACTCCGATCTGGTCAAGGCTGCGGCGCGCACGGGGGGCATTCAAGCACAGGTGCTTTCGGCTGCGGAACTTGCCTTGTGGGCACGGATCGAAGGCTTGACCGATGGCCAAGTGAACGCTGCCCTATGGAAGGATCGGACTCTGATCAAAACGTGGGTGATGCGCGGCACACTGCACCTGCTGCCCGCCTCTGACCTACCCTTGTATGTAGCCGCCCGAAGTCTCGACGGAACTGGCGGGTGGGAACGAGCCTTTACCCGACACGGTTTCTCCAAAGCCCAATTTGAGGCTTTTGTGGCTGCGATGCCCGAAATTTTAGGAGCAAAGCCGATCACCAAAACCCAGATCGCCAGCGCCATCCGTAAACATACGGGCAGCAGCGCTCTGGGTGATCTGGTGGTCGCTTCTAGTTGGGGTGGGCCGCTCAAGATCGCCGCCTTTCGGGGGGAGCTGTCCTTTGGGCCCAATCAGGGGCAGCATGTGACCTTTGTGAACCCTCGCCGGTGGCTTGATCACTGGGAGGAAATGGATCCCCACGAGGCTTTTAAGTCGGTTGCGCGCCGTTATCTGGAGGCTTATGGGCCCGCCACCCATCAGGATTTCTCGCGCTGGTGGTGGGGTGGGCCGGGGGTGACCGCAGGCAAGAAACTGTTTCAGGCCATGAAGTCCGAATTTGAGGAGGTGGATGTTGAAGGCTGGCGGGCAGTGGCCCTCCGATCCACGGTGGAAGCGATGGCCAGTCAACCGCAGCAAGGACCCGATACAGTTCGCCTGCTGCCCCTCTTTGACGCCTATACCTTGGGTTTAGGACGAGACATTAAACCCCTGCTGGCCGAACAGCATCGTAAACACATCTTTCGCCCGCAAGGCTGGATTTCAGCGGTGGTGCTGGTGAACGGATACATGAAGGGCGTTTGGGAACACAAAACCAAGTCCAGCGAGACCAACCTCAAGGTGCGGCTGTTCGCCGCACCCACCAAGGCGGTGCGTAAGGGCATCGAGGGCGAAGCAGAGCGTCTCGGAAGACTCTTTCAGACCCCGATCAAGCTCACCATTGAGCAGATGGACGCCTGAGTTGTTGAAAGCGGGTCTGGTGGAAGGACGCGCCGAGGCGCGTCCTTCTTGTAATCGCCCTAGTACAGCATGATCTAGAGCGTGATCTCCGCCCCACAGAAGTCACACTTGACGCTCTTTTGCCCCGGTACAAGCTGAGGCAAAGTGCCGCCGCAGATATGGCAGGGGATAGGCGCTTCACGAATGGCCGCAAGGGTCTCGGCATCCACCGCAATCGCCCGTTCATCCTCGGTTTCGCCCTTCACCATGCGTTCGATCTGCCCTGCCCAAAACTTACAACGGGCTTTGCCCTTCACTTCAACGGTCAATTGGTTGGTGATCGCGCCGGGCCGAAGACTGAAGTGGAGCATATCCTTGCCCCCAAACAACCCTTTATTTTCAGCCTCTACCTTCTCAAGCTGGCTCAGGGGGACTTCCCACTTCAGTTCTTGGGTCTGTTTGCCCCCAAACATGCCGAGGGTTTTGCCCGTTTTTTCCTTTTGTTCAAAGATCAGCCGTTTGTCCGTGAGGTACAGAATGCCGTCCGGGTCTTGACGCCCTTTGCCTGTTGCCGACCACTCCGCTTTGGCTGCGAGGAACAGTTTCTCCTCCGGTTGGAACGGAAAGCTGGCCTCGTTGCGCTGTTCTAGATACCAGTCAATGTCTGCGACCTGCTCGCGGGTCTGATCGATCTCCTGTTTGACCTTCACGTAGAGGGCGGTCACCCGCTCGTGGGCGGCTTTAAGTTTGGTCTCAGCATCAATAATTTCACGTTCTAGGTTGGGTAAGATGCTGGCAAGCTCTGGGGGATTGGTCGCGGCGGAGAAGGCGTTTTGAAGAAACACCTCCACTTGGCGCACTTCCATTTGGAGGCGCATGGTTTCACTTCTAAGGGCTGAACGAGCCTCGATCTGAGCCCGTTCCCACAGTTGCCGCAAATGGTCACTTTTTTGCTCTAAGTAAGCAGCAAAGGTATAACCCTTTTGGCGCACAGCCTTGATTGCTTCCGGCAGTGTTGCTGCTGCCTCCGCTGCGGTATTTAATTCACCGCTGATCCCTTCCATAAGCAGATCTCGATTGAGCTCCAGTGCCCGATTACGTAGGCTGTCAAAGCGACTGGTAAGCTGGCTGGCGTCTGTCATCACACATCCTCCAGTGTTGAGTGCATCTTTTGTTTGGGGAGATTATATCCTGTTTGAGCTTGTTTTATGGTGCACCCCTTGTCAAATTTCGCCCAAATGGTATCATCCTTCCGGCTTATCCGCTGACCTTTTCATGTCGGCGAAGAGGGATACTGGGTTGAAGGCGAACCGAAGCACATGGCTGCTGATTGTCACCGCGGCGCTGATCTTAGCGCGGTGGGATGGGGTTCGTCCTGCGCCGGTGGTACATGCATCTGCCCCTGATGAAACCCTCCCCCCAGAACCTTCAGCCAACACAGATGAGCGCGAAACCCTCGGTCAGAATGAGCCTGAACCGGCTTTTTGGGGACAACGTGAGTTTAACTTTGATGTCCCCGGTAAAAAGCCCAGCCTCAAACTGCTCTCGATTCTGGTTCAACCAGATGAGCCGTCCTTCAGACCCATACAGCGGGCTGATGGGGTAGCCGCATTGGGGGCAGCGCGCTTCACCCAACGGAGTCTTCGCAGCCCTCAAACCCGCGCCCCACCTTTCAGCCGCGCCTAGAATCTCACCGCGACACAGCTATCTGATACCTTCATTTCGATACTGTGGTGCTTATGCCTGCTGTTTGATCAGCCGGTTTATCTGTTTGTGGTCAGTTTTTGTGAAGTTCGTTCACCCAAAGGGACACAGGTTATATGCAACGAAATACCCTGCCGTGGTTGGTGGTGATCATCACCATCTTCATTTTGTGCCTCTACATGGTTTTACCCAATGGAGGCTTGTTTGGGCGTCCTATCGAGGCGCGCCTTGGGCTGGATATTCAGGGCGGTTTGCGCGTCCTGATGGCGGCCGATCAAGAGGGTGTCACTGCTGAGCAGATGAATGAGGTGCGTCGGGTTATCGACCGCCGCGTAAACGCGCTTGGTGTGGCGGAAGCTGTGGTTCAGGTTGCTGGGACCAGCCGTGTGATCGTGGAACTCCCCGGCGTGCAAGACCCCCAGCGGGCCATCGACATCATCCAACAGACGGCCCTGCTTGAATTTGTGGACTTTGCGGCCATTGGCGGCTGCACCGCCCCCATGCCTCCGGCCGGGGCTTATATCCTAACGGATCGTCAACTGCAACTGCAACGTGCTCGTGAGGTGAACACAACGCCCACACCGGGCCCTTCAGCCACGGCTGAAGCAACGGCTGCGGCCACCACTGAAGCCACAGTTGAAGCCACCGCCGCTGCGACCACTGAGTCCACTGCGGAACCAACCACCGAACCCACTGCGGCTGCGACAACGGAGCCGACTGTGGCCCCGACTGCTACTGCCGAAGCCACTGCTGGCCCCACTGAGACTCCCGGTAGTTTCCGGATGTATCAGACCACTCCCACCGCTGAGGCCACTGCGGAACCGACCGAACCTGCGCCTACGGCCACAGCCGAGGCCACTGCTGCCGCCACCGCCGAAAGCACTGCCGAAGCCACCCCTGAGGCTACTGCCGCCGCCACTGAATCGGCTGCGACCCCGGAAGCGACTCCAGAGGCGACCCCTGCCGCTGCGGTTGCGGGCACCCGTGAGAATCCGCTGATCAATCCCTGCACTGGGCAGCCTTTCACCACGGTCATGACGGGGGCGGCGCTCAAGACTGCGGATGCGATCCTTGGTGGTCAGGCCCAGAACCAGTATGTGGTCAACTTCAGCCTTGATACCAGCAACCCCGAAGCTCAAAACTTCTCCAGCCATACCGGGGCAAATATTGGCCAGCCTTTGGCCATCGTGCTGGACGGCGAAGTCCTGAGCGCGCCTGTGATCCAAAGTAAACTGGACGATGGCGGTGAAATCACCGGGAGCTTCACCCTTGATGAAGCGCGGGCCTTGGCGCTCCAACTGCGTTCAGGTGCGCTGCCTGTCGCCTTGCGGATCGAATCACTGGAACAGGTGGGGGCAAGCCTCGGCGCGGAGTCGATCAACTCCTCGGTTCGGGCCGCGGTCGTGGGTATCGCCGCGATCTTCATCTTCCTCCTGTTTTATTACCGGATGGGTGGTCTGGCGGCAGCGCTGGCCTTGATCGTCTTTGGGATGATGAACTTTGCCCTGTACAAGTTCATCCCGGTCACCCTGACCCTCTCAGCCCTGATTGGTTTTGCGATCTCCATCGGCAGCGCCATTGACGGTAACATCCTGATCTTTGAACGCATCAAGGAAGAACTGCGCGGCGGGCGTCCCCTAAACCGCGCTGTGAATGTAGGTTACAACCGCGCATGGGTGGCTATCCGCGACTCCAACATCTCCACCATCATGATCGCTGCCATCCTGTACTTCTTTGGTGGGCAGTTTGGGGCGAGTGCGGTGCGTGGCTTTGCGGTCACGGTGATCATCGGTTTGGTGCTTAATCTGTTCACCTCGATCATCGTCACTCGGGTCTTCCTAACCCTTATCATCAACCTTCTTGGCGAACGCGCCCAGAAGATGAACCTGTTCGGTCACTAAGAGGAATCGCCATGATCAACTTTGTACAACATCGGAAGTGGTATTACCTGTTTTCGGGCACGATCATCGTGATCGGGATCATTGCGATGTTCATCTCCACCCGAACCTATGCGGAGCGGTCTATCGTCCGGCTCAGCATCGATTTTGTGGGGGGCAGCCTCTTTGAGGCGCGTTTTGCCCCTGTGGAAGGACAGACCCCCCAAACGATCGAAGGCTCTGAGTTGGAAGGGGTCTTTGCCCAAGCCGAACTGAGCGATGTGACGGCCCAGCGCCTCGGCCTGACCGACACCCTGCGCTGGCAGGTGCGGACGAGCTTTGTGGGTAACAATAACATCGTCCTCGATAAGCTCATCGCCGGGCTTAATGAGGTAGCTGCTGCCAAAAATCTCACCTTCGACGAGGCCTATTTCCGTGATAATCTGGCTTCGGTTTCGCCTGCGGTGGGTAACGAAGCGGCCATTGCGGCCATTGTGGCCACCTTTTTTGCGAGCCTGCTGGTGATGGGCTGGATCGCCTTTGCCTTCCGCCAGTTGAAGCACTCTTTCCGTTATGGGGTGTGTGCCCTGTTGGCCATGCTTCATGACCTGCTGGTGATCGCCTCGGCGATCTCTATTGCGGGTTTGGTGTTGGGCTGGGAAGCCGATGCACTCTTCCTGACCGCCGTCCTCACGGTTGTGGGTTACTCTGTGCAAGATACCATCGTCCTCTTTGACCGGGTGCGTGAAAACGACATCCGCCGCCGTGGTGAACCCTTTGAACTGATCGTGAATCGAAGCATCATGGAGACCGTTCAGCGGTCCCTGATGACCCAGATCGCGGTCGCGTTTGTCCTTTTTGCCCTGTTCTTGATCGGCAGTGGCACGATCCGCGAGTTTGTGGGGGTGTTATTCATCGGGTTGCTGAGCGGTTCCTACAGTTCGATCTTCATCGCTGTTCCCCTTTTGGTCTCGTGGGAAAAGGGTGAACTGCCCTTCGTGAATCGGGGCACAAAAGCAGCCTAAAGCATTTTCCCTAAAGTTTGGGCTATTCGCCGGGAGATTGAGGGCTTCCCCTCAAAGATAGCCTCCCCCTTCTCCAGCTTGGCTGAGGGGGCGACAGTAGCATTTACCCTCATCCCCCTGCGACCGCTGCGCGGTGCCCGTCTCCCGCACGCGGGCGAAGGGGGAAATCTA
>JACSRJ010000209.1 GCA_014879835.1 Anaerolinea sp. | reverse complement strand
TCCACAGGGAGATCAGGGCAAATAAGCAAAGGATCGCGGCTGCTCCCCAGAACAGATGCGGTGATTTCTTCTCTGGTTCGGGGGTGTTTCTCTCTGCGGGCAGTCGATTGGCCACAACAACAACTACCACCAGTGCTCCAATTGTGAGGAACCATGCCCAATCGCGGGGAGGTGTGCCCGAAAAATGGAGGGTCAATGCCCCATTGACAGCAGGTAAACGGATGCTGATCAAACCCTGTGGCGAAGGTTGTATAGCGGTCTCCTGATTGGCCACAACCGCCGTCCACCCCGGATAATAAAGGGTATAAAATTCGACTTCAGCAGGCTGCTGCATATTCACAATGTAATTAAAGGAGAGCGCACCACGTGGCAGAGTCCCAATGCGTGAATCAAGGGTTAAGGTTGACTGGTTAACGCGAGTGTTTTCACCATCACTGTTCTCCGGTACGGGATCAGGCAGAAAAGGTACATCCACAGGGAGCAAAAGCCCTTCATGCAGGGTGCCTAGATGCTCGCCCCGTAGTTCTGCACGGGCGGACTGATCTGGGTTGGAATCTTCCCCTGCAACCCATGAAGGGGGGGAAAACACTGGAACTGCCGCAATCAAGGGGATCAGACACAACCCGGCCAGCCCCAGCGACTGAGCCTGACTGGGCAGGAGTTCCAGCCAGCGGGCTGCCCCTGCACCCGCCGCAGACAAGCAAAATACCGCGATCAGAAGTAAGTGATATGGATGAATACTCTGGAAGCCCGAAGGGTGGGCCCAAAAAAACTCCATTAGCGGTGACGCCAATAGGGCCAGTATCAAACCCAACGCTCCCAAGAGGAGATCATCTCCACTCTTAAGGCGCGCTCGGCGGATGAATGGGAAACCACAAGCGGCGATCAACGCCAGAAGGGCAGCGCCAGATCCGATCCCTCGTGACATGGAGGGTAGGATCAAGCGAGGATCGGGAATGAACGGCAGTCCGAAGGTCTCCATCAGAGGGATCGTGCCCGCATAGGGGGGATCAGTGAGTCGAACCCAGTAGATCAGATTGGTTTCGAGTAGTGCAGGCAGCCCAAAAAAGGCTGTGATTCCCACCGCGCTGATCAAAGCCGCGGCCGTGAATAGGCTGGCGCGCCAATCACGGTTGAGCCAACGCCCCGTAAATGCAACCACGAACAGCGCTATACTGCCCAAAGCCGCGATTCGCGTTTCGGTTAAAAACAAGAAACTGAGCGCAAACACGGCCGCCAAAAAGCGGGATCGGGTGGGCATGAGACGAAGTCTATCCAGCGTCCAAGCTGCAAAAGGCAGTGCAGCTAGGCCTAACAGGGCCGCAAAGTCACCCCACAAAAAAGGCAGTGACAAGGCGAGTGGGGTACTAAACTGATAGGACAGTGCGCCTACCACCCCACCGGCTTCTCCCCATCGCTGCCGGGCAAAAAGGTACATGCCCACCCCAGATGCCAGCATGGTCAGAATGATGAACAGGCGCAAACTATCGGTGGGTGAGACATCCGTTAGGACTTGGTGAAGACCGGGCAAATAGTGCGGCAGCGGGGGTAGATAGTTGAGGAGAGGAGAGCCATACCCATAGTATTGATCCGGCATCCATCGGGAAAACAGCATCCCCTCTTTGATGAGTGATGCGATCTGCTCTGAACGGTACTGGTATAAACTGTGATCGGTGTAGCGGGGCAGCCCCGGACGTGCTGCGAAAGGCAGGGTGATCAAGACCCCGAACAGGATCACCAGCAGAAGCCCCCAATCCACACCCCGATGAGGAGTACGCATCCATGCAGGCAGATCCTCTGGGCGGATTTCCTGAGCCGACAGTACGGTCGGGTTTGGGTGCACCGAATGGCTCATTGAGGGCTAACTCCCGCCTCAAAAGTTTGAGACCAGCAGTTCAGGGATTTGCTCCGGGTGATCGGCAACCCGGATATTGGCATTGGCAAGAGCCTCAACCTTACTTTTATGGGTGCCCATGCCACCTTCAATGAGTGCTCCAGCGTGCCCCATCCGGCGGCCTTCCGGGGCAGTCTTGCCGGCCACAAAGGCCACCACTGGCTTGGTCATGTGATCGCGCACAAAAGACGCCGCAAGCTCCTCTTCCTCACCGCCAATCTCGCCGATCAGGACTACCTTATCGGTGAGTGGGTCTTCTTCAAACATCTGGAGCACATCGGTGAACCCCAAACCGCAAACCGGATCACCACCGATCCCAACACAGGTGCTTTGACCAATGCCATTACGGGTCATGGCATACATGACCTCGTAGGTGAGTGTACCACTACGAGAGACAATGCCCACATTGCCCGGTATGGCGGCCAGTCCGGGCATGATCCCGATCTTGGCTTCGCCGGGGCTGAGCAACCCCGGACAATTCGGCCCGATCAGGCGTGCGCCGCTGAGGGCAAGGCGCTGACGCACCCGCATCATATCGCGGATGGGAATGCCTTCAGTGATGCACACGATCAGACTGATCCCGGCGTCCACTGCCTCATAAAGGGCATCCGTTGCGTAGCGCGCTGGCACATAGATGATCGAGGCATCCGCCCCAGTCGCTTCTCGGGCCTCCCGAACGGTATCAAAAACCGGGACACCCTCAACCCATTCGCCCCCCCTGCCGGGAGTCACACCTCCAACCAGAATTGGGGCATTATGTTCCAGTCCATAGGCGATCATCTGTCGGGTGTGAAACAATCCTTCACGTCCGGTGATACCCTGAACGATCAAGCGGGTGTGGCGGTCAGCGAGAATCGCCATGAGTCAGACCTCCTGCCGCAAGTACGGCGCGTTCTGTGGCTTCGATCAAGGTGGTCGCCAAAGAGACATGGGGGAGTTTTGCGTCAAGGATCAGATTGCGCCCCGCTTCGGCATTCGTCCCTACGAGGCGGCAGATGATCGGTATTTGTTGGTTAGAGAGCATGGCCACTGAAAGCAGCCCCCGGGCCACTTCATCTCCACGAGTAATCCCCCCAAAGATATTGACCAGCACAGCCTTCACTTTGGGATCAGCCAGAATCACCCGCAGCCCAGCAGCGACTTGATCCGCCCGTGCGCCCCCACCAAGATCAAGGAAATTGGCAGCGCCACAGTGTTCAAAACCAAAGCGCGCCGCCACATGTTTGATAATATCCATACTGGTCATGGCCAAACCTGCCCCGTTCACCATGCAGCCAATGTCCCCATCGAGGCGAATATAACTCAGACCAGCTTCCCGTGCGCGGATTTCAAGAGGGTGTTCAGCCAGCCAATCACGTCGTTCAAACAGTTCCGGTTGCCGAAACAAAGCATTGTCATCAACCGTGATGCTGCCATCAAGTGCCACCAACTGCCCGTCTCCCATCAAGGCTAACGGGTTGATCTCCGCCAGTGTACAGTCATTCTCAAAAAAGCATCGGCTTAGGGCGTGGGCGATGCGGGTAAATGCGGCCCACAAGTGCCGGGGCAGATGAATCCCATTGGCCAACTGCCGTACCTGAAAATCGTGCAGCCCCAGATCGGGATCAAGGTGTTCTCGAATGACTTTTTCAGGGACTTTATGGAGTAGGGTTCCACCTGTTGCTGAAGCCATAATTACAGGCAGGCGAGCAGAACGATCATTCACCACACTCAGGTATAACTCCTGCGTGATGTCTGCAATAGGTTCAATGATCACTTTATGAATCACCAGACCTGCAATGCTCATACCCAGCATGTGTTCAGCCGAAAGGCGCGCCTCTTCAGCGCTGTGCACCAGTCTGATCCCACCGGATCGCCCCCGCCCACTGGTGAGAACCTGCGCCTTTACGACCACTTTGCCGCCAAGTTCTTTGGCGATGCTGTAAGCTTCTTGGGGAGAGGTGGCAACTCCTCCATTCAGCACCGGAATTCCATATCGGGCGAAAAGCTGCTTTGCCTGATACTCGTGAAGATTCACCTCAAAGGCCTTTCAAAAAACATAACAAAAAAACTTTCTCAAAACCTCATCATTAGGCGCTGCACCCCTGACTCTGAATGGGATAATTGAGGGGTTACCCCTCAGCCCTACCCTTCCTGAAGGGTAATGCACACCTCAAAAAGTCGCTTTATCCTTCAGGAGAAAGGCTGATAAACGCTTATAGACCCGTTAAACATACTTGCGGCAGACCTCATCCACCCGTGCTCCGTAACCCTCGCCAAAAAGATTGAGGTGTACCAGAAGGGGATACAGTTGGTAGAGCGCTTTGCGCCGCTCGTGACCGGGGAAGAGTGGGAACGCTTCCTGATAGGCCGCAAGGAAGCGTGGCGGGAAACCCCCAAAAAGATCGGTCATGGCAATCTCGACTTCCCGATCCCCATAGTAAACAGCAGGATCAAGGATCACCGGCTGATTGCCCGCACCCACCATAAAATTACCGCTCCATAAATCCCCATGAAGCAGAGAGGGGGTATCGGCACAGCCCTCAAGCAGGGTATCGAGGCGTTCGACGACTTTGCGCAAAAGACCTTCACGGGTGGGGTTAAGCCGTCTGCGTGCCTTTGCCATCTCGATTTGAGGCAGAAGACGCTGATCGCGATAAAAGCTCACCCAGTCGTGTTTTTGTTTGTTTGATTGGGGCAGTTCACCAATAAAGTTGTCATGATCCAGCCCAAAGTGGGGTGCATCACAGCGGTGTAAATCCGCCAATGCCCGTCCAAAGGCAACCGCAAACGCCAGTGGTTCGGCCCGAGGTGATTCCTCGATCCACTCCAATACCAAATAGGCCGGATGCTGAGGGGCGGAGTCACTGTGAGCGATCACCGCAGGTACCCGAATCACCCCGGACTGTTGAAGCAGGGATAAGCCCCGCGCCTCCCGCTCAAAAAACTGCGGCGGAGCACTATGTTTCCACTTCACAAAATAAGAGATTCCGGCAGCTTCAACTCGTGCTGCCTGATTAATCGATCCACCGCCGATATATTGAACCCGAGTCGGGGTCTTGCCCAGAACCTCGGCCAAACGCGCTTTTAAGCCCCCCGCGATCATGGTAAAGATTTTTCCCGACGGATGGCCGCGAGCAACCCCTGTGCCCCGGACAGCACCAATGGATATACATCTTCATAGGTATCATCATAATAGGGATCAGGTACATCCTGTCCTGCCCACTCCGTGGTGTAGTCAAGCAGACGGGCAATTACGGGATTCCCTCCGGTAAGGCGGGCATAACGGCGTGCCCAATTGGCATGGTTGCCTTCCATCCCAATGATGTAATCAAAGGCGAGGGTGTCATTTTCTACAAACTGGCGTGAGGTGGTATCAAAGTGAATGCCATTTTTGCGCAGTACCAAGACTGTGCCGCGGCTGGTAGCTTCGCCCACATGGTAGGCCGAAGTGCCCGCCGAATCGGAGATAATCCGGTCACTCAACCCGGCTTGTTTAACCAAATGGTTAAAAACCCCCTCTGCCATAGGCGAACGACAGATGTTCCCAGTGCATACAAACAACACCTGAATCGGGCGTGGTTCATCCATATGATCGTCCTTCAGTGTTTTCCCATCAAAGGGATTATACCATGTGGGCTAAAGGCATTTGCAGAGGGCGTCCGTAGTTACGCCTGCGGGGGTCACACGGCCCTAACGATTTCCGTAGTTTTCCTTGGAAATTGGAACTATAATTGGCGTTTGGAGTGATCACCTGATGGATAATGACGACCTGAACCCAATACCAGACGAAAGCAGTGAAACCCCTGCCTACGAGGTGCCAGAGGCACCTGAATCTGAGGAGATTCCCGCAGAATCAACGGCAGATATGGTGGATTCGGTGGAAGAAGTCCCCATCGCTGAGGTGACTTCGGAGACATTATCTTCCCCAGAGGACGAGAACGCCCCGCCTCTGCAAGCTGCCGACGCGGATGCCGCGGCTGATATTGCCCGTGTGCCTCGGGCGGCGCAGTTTCGAGCACAGCGCCGTACCCGTCTCAGTATGCTCCCTGTGGGCATACTGCTGGCAGGAGTAGGCGGGCTGCTGCTGGCAGAAACCCTCGCCCCCGGACGGTTTGCCCCCTCCATGTTGATTGGGATCATTGTGGCTGGCATCGGGCTGACCCTTCTGCTGCGTTTTTTCCTCAACGGACGACGCGAACGCGGCTTGTGCCTTTCCGGGCTTATCCTGCTGATCTGGACAGGGTTAGGGGTATTGACCCTAAACGGTGCAATCACCATCGCCCAGTGGCTTGGTTTCGCCCTGATCGGATTAGGGCTGGCGATCTTGATCACTTTCTTTTTTGAGCGCGCCCATGAACGCGGGCTGATCCTGCCTGCCCTTCTCTTAATGACTGCGGGGGGCGCTGCCTTGCCCATCCTCACTGGGTTGATCCCTCCTGAACTACTCAGCATTCTGAGCACCTATTGGTCACTGTTTTTATTGGCTGCGGCGCTGGCCCTTCTGCCGCTGGCGATCCGCCCTCGGCAGCCCTGAGTTATGCGTATTGCTGTTGATGCTAGCCGTACCACGTTGGCCCGTCGTACTGGTACGGAGAACTATGCTTACCAACTGCTCAAAGCCCTGATTCAATTGGATTCGGGGCATCAATTCACTTTTTACTTTCGGGATGCGCCGCCCACAGGGTTATTTCCCGACTCCCCTCACCTCCATCAACGGGTGATCCCAATGCGGCGGGCGTGGACACACCTCCGGTTTGCAGCTGCGCTTTTTCAGGATCGCCCTGCGGTAACTTTTGTTCCGGCCCATACCCTCCCCCTGATCTTTCCCGGACAGGCTGTGGTGACCGTCCACGATCTGGGCTACTTGTACTTCCCGGAGGCACACCCCCTGCGAGAACGCCTTTATCTTCAACTCACCACCCGTTACAGTGCCCATCGGGCCAGCCTGATCCTTGCCGATTCGGAAGCCACCCGGCGCGATCTGATGACCCACTACCGGGTAAAGGGGGACAAAATCAGAGTGGTTTACCCCGGCGTTGAAGGGGTTGATCGTGCCACCTCCGATCAGATTACTCAGGTGCGCCTTCATTACGGGCTGCCAGAACGCTATTTTTTGTTTTTGGGGACGCTTCAACCTCGCAAGAACATCAAACGGATTGCAGAAGCTTTTGCCCAGTTTGGGCAGTCAGGTGGAGACTCTGAGGTGGCGATGGTCTTTGGCGGTAATCCCGGTTGGCTGCTGGATATGGCCCGCGATGTACTGCCCACCCTCCACCCGGAGTTCCAGAAGCGAATCATCACCCCCGGCTACATCCCCGACGAAGATGTGGCGGCCCTCTATAGTGGGGCACTGGCGTTGGTTTTTCCTTCCCTGTACGAGGGTTTTGGGTTCCCTGTGATCGAGGCGATGCACTGCGGGACTCCTGTAATCTGCGCCAACACCTCCTCTTTGCCAGAACTGGCCGGTGAGGCCGCGATTCAAGTCAACCCACTTGAGGTCTCTGAGGTGGCCGCTGCCATGACTCGGCTTGCGACTGACCCCGCCTTGGCACAAGCGTTAAGCGCCAAAGGCAAACTTCAGGCAGCCCGCTTCACGTGGGCAAATGCCGCCCGCCAAACACTTTCGGCTTTTGAGGCGTGCATTTGATGAGCAACCGTATAACCCCTGATCGCATTCTGGCCATCAAGATCGCGGATATCGGCGACTTGATCCTGACCACGCCCGCTCTGCGTGCCCTCCGCGAGTGTTACCCGGAGGCACGCCTTGATCTCTTGACCACCCCTCACGCCGCACCTATCCTCAGGGGAACGGGGTTGGTGGATACGATCATTCCATTTCAGGTGCGTGGCTTCGAGCGTCTGCGCGATCTGCTCACCCCAAAAACAATCCGCGAACTGTGGGCCCTTCGCCGCGACTTGCGGGTGCAGCGTTTTGATACGGTGATCACCTTTCATCAGCTTTCGACCCGATTCGGGGCGCTCAAACAGGCCCTCATTCAAGCCTCGGTAGGGGCGCGGGTTCGGGTCGGGCTGGACAATGGGCGGGGGTGGTTCTACAACCGTAAAGTCATCGATCAGGGTTTTGGGGTTCACCATCAGGTTGAGTATTGGCTGAAACTGACGGCCCAGATCGGTGCGCGCACCTCCAATACACATCTTGAGATCGGAATCTCAGAAGTTGATCAAGCATGGGCGCTGGAAAAACTCCCCCCCGGTCGGCCATATGCTGCGATTCACGCCGGCAGCGGTGGCCTGAATCTGGCCCGCCGTTGGCTGCCTGAACGCTATGCGCAGATCGCCGAACATCTACACCGCCATTTGGGGTATCAGATCGTTTGGGTGGGCGGCAAAGACGACAACACTGAGGACTCTCTTGCCTATCTGCACGTCCCCTCGATCAACCTCGCGGGGCAGACCAACCTCAACCAGTTGGGGGCAGTCCTTGCGCGATGTGCGCTTTTTGTAGGAGGCGACTCCGGGGTGATGCACCTTGCGTCCGCAGTCCCCGGTTTGGCAGTGTACAGCCTCTTTGGACCCACCAATGCAGCCGCATGGGGGCCGTGGACACCTGATGACCGGGCCCGATTGATTCACGGCCGGGCTTTGTGCAGCCCCTGCGGGTATGTACATCACAGCGTAGGGCTTCGCGCCGGATGCCCCGCGCAGAGCTGTATGAAAGCGATCACAGTAGAAACAGTGCAGGCGGCATTCGCCGGGAAAGCCCCCCCTTCATCAGTTAGAACACGCGATCAAGCGCCGAAAGTGCACGTCCTCGGTGTGCCACTGGATGGTTTGACCTTCTCGGAACTGGTCGATCAGATTGGGGGCTGGATCAACGACTCTGATGATCCTCATCCTCGGATGATTGCTACAGCCAACCCTGAACTGGTCATGATCGCGCAGCATGACAGCCTCTTTTTTGACATCCTCAATCGGGCCGACCGGGTGACTGCTGACGGCATTGGGCTGCTGTGGGCCGCGAAACATCTTAACTGCTCACTGCCAGAGCGAGTCACGGGGTCGGATGGACTGCCCCGAATCTGTGAACGGGCTGCCCAAGAAGGTTGGAGGGTGTATCTTCTGGGAGCGGGGCCGGGGGTTGCGGAAAAGGCCGCGGCTGTTCTGAAGGACAGAAACCCGGGGTTGATAGTCGCTGGCACTTATGCGGGAAGTCCGTCTCCTGACGAGGAGGATGCGATCCTTGAGCGGATCAATCAAGCTCAGGCGGATATTTTGTTTCTGGCCTATGGGTCGCCCGCTCAGGAGAAGTGGATCGCCCGCAACTTACCCCGGCTTCAGGTGCGGGTGGTGATGGGCGTGGGGGGAGCGTTCGACTTCACCGCCGGGGTGACCCAGCGCGCCCCTGAATGGATGCGTCGCGCTGGGATCGAGTGGCTACACCGCCTCATTCGGCAGCCGTGGCGCTGGCGGCGGATGCTGCGCCTGCCTCGGTTTGTATGGGCAGTGCTGCGTCGCGGTGAAAAAGCGCCTTTTGCTTTTCGAGCTTAAAAGATCAGACCTTGCCGGCAGCCCTAGCACGGGCCAGTACCCGTTCCGCGGCCCGCAGCATGGGCATATCAACCATTTTGCCATCAAGCTCAAAAACGCCTGCCCCGCTGGATTGGTGGGTCTGAAAAGCCTCACTCAAACGGCGAGCCGCGGCAATAGCCTCATCTGATGGGGTAAAGACCTCAGTGATCGGCTCCACCTGCCGCGGATGAATTGCCAATTTGCCGGTGTAGCCCATCTGTTGGGCCAACCGCGAATCCTCGATCAATCCGGGAATATCGTGCAGATCAGCGTAGATTGTATCAATCGCTTGTAGTCCAAAAGCCGCCGCATAGGTGACCAAAGCGCTGCGCGCATAAAAGATTTCCCATCCGGGTTTGGTGCGCACAGCGCCCAAACTGCCCACAAGGTCTTCACCCCCAAACATGATCCCATCCAGACGGGGGTCGCTGCCCGCGATCTGGCGCAGGTTGATCACACCCTTAGCGGTTTCCACAAAAATCAGCAGACGAATACCGCCCTCTGGCATCCCTTCCCGCTTCTCAAATTGCGTGATAAACAAGCTCACTTCTTGAACTTGTTCTTCAGTCTCCACCTTGGGCACCACAATCCCATCAGGGTGAGCAGGCAGGACGATATTGAGATCATCCAAACCCCAACCGCTCTCTAGTGGGTTGATTCGGGCCAAACGCTCTGAACGCCCAAAATCAATGGTGCGCAGCGCTTGCGCGATGGTTGTGCGGGCCTCGGTTTTACGATTAAGGGCTGCCCCATCCTCCATATCAAGAATTAAGCTGTCCACGCCCAGTCCCGCCGCTTTATTGATCTTCTTGAGATCATCACCGGGCACAAACAACAATGCCCGACGCACCCGCTCAACCCGACGGGTCCCATTCGAGAAACTAGTCATGACCGCACCTCTGGTTTTTTCAGAAACAACACACTGCGCTCTACCTCCACCACTACCACACCGTTCTGGTTTAATCCCATGTGTTTGAGGCGCACAATACCCCGATCCGGTTTGGAGGAAGAGTCGCGTTTATGTAGAACTTCGCTTTCTACATAGATGGTATCACCATGAAACACCGGATGAGGATGAAGCACCCGCTCGTAGCCAATATTGGCGATGATCGTACCCTCGGTCAGATCGGAGACGGTGATCCCAATGACTAAGCCCAAAGTGAAAATTCCATTGACGATGCGCGTCCCATACTGACTTTTGGCAGCAAAATCCTCGTTAATGTGCAAGGGTTGGGTGTTAAGGGTGAGCGCATTAAAAAGCATATTGTCCATCTCGGTTACGGTGCGCCCTAAAGCATGTTTGATACGCATCCCAACCGTCAGATCTTCAAAGTATTTACCGGGCATACATTCATCCTTAAAGGTTTGTTTTTGGGCAGTGGGCGTTTTGGGTTTAGACGCATTCAGGAGAGGATGCGTCCGCACACATGGCAAAAGATCAACTCCTGCCCACGATGCACTTTCTGAACGATGATCGTGGTCTGTTCAACCCCACACAGTTTACAGCTTTCACCCTCTAGCCGTGAGACCGGGGTGCCTTTTTTGGCGACCCACATCGAATCGTACTTTTTGAGGGCCGTAGGATCAATTTTTTGGACGGCAGTCTGACGGGTCTGTTCGAGGTCTTGGAGTTCTTCCTGAAGTTTTTGGGCTTCTCGGTGCAGTTTCTGATGTTCTGTGCCTTCAGTCTGGAGAAGCGCTTCTAAATCAGCTTGAAGGGACTTGATCCCGGTTTGCCGCTCCTCAATATCCAAATACACCTCAATGAGGCTATCCTCAAGCTGTTTTTGGCGCTTCTGAAGCCCCGCGATTTCTTCCTGCAAATCCTCCAGTTCCTTGGGGTTGCGCACCTTGCCGCTGTAGAGCAGATCGCTGGCGGTTTTGGCTTTTTGAACCAACCCTTTGATTTCCAAATCAAGGTCGCGGCTGCGCGTCTGAACAGGTCTCAAAGCGGTTTCCGCAGCGTTGAGCGATTCGCGTTTTTGGGTGATCTGTTGGTGATCGCCCAATAGGGCAGCGATCTCTTTGAGGCGTCGGCGGCGCTTGACCAGATTTAGATCGAGCGTTTGGAGTTCCCACAACAAAGCCGCTTGCGTGGTCATGCTATCCATCCTTCATCGTCCCTACCCATAAGCCCTGTTCCCAATTGTACCCACCTTTCCCATGAAGGTTGGGAACAATCCAATAATTCAGAACTTTACGGGTAAGGCTTGGGGGTTTCCATCTTTGAGGCTGCGGATTTTTGAGATCCCACACGGGTGTGTTTACCCGATCACGCCTTTCGCCATTTCTTGACAATCGCCTAAAATTCCCTTATATTCATAGCATAGGTTGGTTAAACTTCCTCGGCTAGTTGAGGAAGGGTTATCCGTTCAAATAGTGACAAGCAGATAAGTTCTCAATGATGAGTGTAGGGAGTTCAATGAAGATTCCTGCCTCAAGCGCAATTCACTTTACCGGCTAAAAGCACGGTGGCAATGTGCCCCGTGCTTTTTTATTTGTGACCTATTGTTTGGCTCATATTGACACAAAGGAGACAGCTCACAATGGACTACGGCATGATTGGTCAGATTGCCAAGGCGAAGTTCTACGCCGAGGAACGCCACCGGATCAAATTCCTCAATTTTGAGGTGAGCATGGTAGGGGATAATAACACCCACACCATCACCTATGATCAAGGAAAGTGGCACTGCACCTCCAGCTTCTTTCAGCAGCACGGGTGGTCAAGCCACACCGTTGCGCTGGAACGCATTCTGAAGCACATGGTGGAGGATGTCAAATACAACGGCAAGTCTCCCGCCCAGCACTCTGCCGAGATCAGCCAGATCGAAAAGGCGCAAAAGTATACCGACGAACCCCACCGGGTGAAATTTGGTAAGTTCACCGCCGTTTTTGAAGGTGACAATAACACCCACACCGTCACCTATGATCATGGGAAATGGGTATGCGACTCCAATTTCTTTAAGTCGCACGGGTGGTCAAGCCACACCGTTGCGCTGGAACGGATTCTGAAGGGTATGGTAGAAGGCAGTTCACCCGAAGGGGTTCACTAAGAACCTTCGGCAGGACATCGGCATGAAAAAGGAAAGGCGGGTCAAGTGACCCGCCTTCCTTTAGGGGTGAGCGTACTTATCGCGCTGATTTGGCACGGGCCCCGGGTTTCATCATCTGCTCTAACTGCGCTTCCAGTTCGCGTCGGCGTTTATCAGCCGCCAAACGTGCCTCACTCAGCGCGTTATCCACATGATTCTCGACTCGTTTACGCAAGTCATCCCCGGATGCAGGGGCAAGCAGGGTTGCCGCTGCCGTACCTACCGCCACTCCTACCAGCACGCCCACGCCAAAAAACAGCAATCGCCGCATTGGGGTTCACTCCTTTTGGCGTCCGTTACTTGATTCCATTGTACCCGAAGTCGCTGCATCTTGATCTTGACAATTTTCCGATCTGCCTTATGCTTATAGTCAATGTTGACTATTCAATCCTGTCTATAATGGATCGAGAACTACTTTTGTTGGGACTGCTGCGGCGGCGTGACATGCACGGATACAAGCTGCATGAGTTCATCGAGCGCGATCTTGCGATTTGCACTGATCTCAAAAAGCCCACCGCCTATTTCCTTCTGGACAAGATGGAAAAGCAGGGGTGGATCAGTCGGCACGATGAACAAGATGGCAAACGTCCGGCACGGCGGGTATATCGCTTAACCGATACGGGTGAGGAAGTATTTCAGCGTCTCTTGCGCCAGAATCTCAGCGATTACCATGTCCCCATCTTCAGCACTGATGCGGGGTTGGCCTTTGCGGATGAGGTGCCCATTGCCGAACTGATGCGTCTGCTTGAGCAAAAGCGGGCCCAGATTGATGCAGAGCTGGCACAGATGTCCCATGTCCCTGATCATGCGGGATTGCTTCAGTTGGTCATTGAACACCGCCGTCACTATCTGGAAACTGAAGCACGCTGGTTGGAATCGATCCTCAACAGATTGAACGCATCCACCGAAAGGGGTACTGAATCATGACCTTTTTGTTTTCAGCGCATTCCGGGCTTCGTTGGCTGGTCGTCCTCATTGGGGTGATCGCTCTGGTGCAGATGATCCTGAGCATCCTTGGCACAGCAGCCAACGCCAAACGGGAACGTATGTTGATGTTGGTGTTTACGATCTCACTGGATATTCAGGTAACGCTGGGTATTCTTCTCCTGATCTTTGATCGGATCGCACAGGGAGTACCATTTACCCCCTTCATTGGGCATGTGGTCACACTCTTAATTGCACTGATCGCCGGACACATTTTCTATTCACGGGGCAAAAAGGCGGGCGAAGGGGCACAAGCGCGCTTTTACCTGATAGGGATCATTGTGGCTTTGGTGCTGATCGTTTTGGGTGTCATCGCACTGCCGGGTGGCATGGCACGGTGGGGGATGGCATCGTGAAACAGGTTCCTTATAAGGAGAAGTCTGCTGACACCACGAACGAGGCAAAACTTGACTTTCAGAAGGTTTTTCCCGTCTTTTTGGTGGTGCTGGTTGATCTTCTTGGGTTGACGGTGATCATTCCTTTGCTGCCCTTGTATGCTGCCTCCTTTGGGGCGGATGCCGCGGTCATCGGCTTGATTGGGGCCGCCTACCCGCTTGCACAGTTTTTAGGCGCGCCCTTTTTGGGGCGTATGTCCGATAAGTTCGGACGAAAGCCGATTTTGCTGATCAGTCAGGTGGGAACCTTCATCGGCTTTGTGCTGCTGGCATTGGCTAACAGCCTGCCCATGATCCTCATTTCGCGCCTGTTGGACGGACTTTCGGGTGCCAATATCTCTACTGCTCAGGCGATCATCACCGACAGTACTACCGAGAAAAATCGCACCGCAGGTTTAGGTTTGATCGGTGCGGCCTTTGGTTTGGGTTTTGTGTTAGGCCCCGTGATCACCGGGATCACCCTTGCCCTTAGTGGCAATAACTACCAACTCCCGCCGGTGATTGCTGCTTTATTCTCGCTGGCTTCAATCCTCCTGACCTACTTCAAACTGGAGGAGACCCACAGCGCGGACAAACGCACGCAGGCAGTCCAGCGCTCACCCTTTTCTTTTGGGGCAATGATCAAAGCATTGCGCCATCCCGGTATCGGTGTCCTGCTGCTGCTTATCTTCACCCAACAGATCGCTTTTGGGGGGTTTGAACATATCCTCGGATTGTTCACCCTCAACCGTCTGGGCTTGAACGCAGCAGGTAACTCGATACTGTTCGTTTTTGTGGGGGTGATTCTCGTTTTTGTTCAGGGCTACTATATCGGCAAATGGAGCCGGCGCTTTGGGGATCGTAAACTGGTCTATGGCGGGCTGGTGCTTTTATCCCTTGGGCTGGCCCTGATCGCATTTACCCCTCACCAACCCCCACCATGGTACAACCGTGCTGATCTGCAAGCGGAACTCACCCGGCAGGTACAACAAGGGCGCAGTACAAACGAGGTGACGTCGATTGCCATCCCCCCAGAAGGCGATAAAGGTTTGGGCGGGCTTGCTTGGCTGCTCCTGACCATGATTCCCCTTTCCATTGGGGGCGGCATCTTGCAGCCAAGCATCAATAGTTTGATCACAAAACGAGTCCAGTCCGAGGAACGGGGTGGGATTCTGGGGATCAGCACGTCATTCCTCAGCCTCGCCAATATCTTCGCCCCTTTGATTGGAGGATTCCTATTTCAAGGTTATGGGGCCAGTACCCCAATGGTGGTATGGGCTCTGCTGCTAGTAGGGGTACTAATCCTTGCGGTGGCACTGCTTGGGTCTGAGTCCCAATCTAAACCGACTGCTGTGCCCAGTTAAGCGTCTGGGTTTTCAGTTTTCGGTTTGCAGTTTGTGATCCATAACATGGGTTTAACGCTCCTCAATCCACATCCGTTTGAGGAGCGTTTTGGGGTTTAAGGGGCAACGCGCACAATCGTGATCTGTTTGATGGTCAGCGCCCCCTCCTGACCATGAAAGATCACCTGAACTTCCACGGAGAGCGCTTGGTTAAGACTGAACATGCCCGAAACAGCCGATTTCCCAGTGGAGAGATAGAGATCACCCCATGCGACAGGGCTGTGCAAAAAGGGCAGTATCTCGCAGTATTTCATAGTGTGCTCATAGCGTTCTCATAGTGTGCTGCATTGGATTATCGCTTTCAAATTTCGATCTGATAACGATAATCTCCCGGCGGCAGCGCCTCCAAAGTGTGCGCGGTGAAATCACTTACCGATGGTTGCCAATGCTTCTTTGATCTGGCGGATATGCCCTTCTCCATGATTCACATAGGAGGACAGCATTTCCTCAACAGAGACCTCCACCTTGTTTTCGGGGTGATAAAACTTTCGCCCCCATTGTTCTGGCGTGAGGCTTTCAAGCAACCGTGCCCAACGCGAATGAAGCCCCTTTAGGATCGACAGCGATTCGCTCACCGCAGTGTGGTTCGCATCACTGAGTGCTGCCCATGCGTCTTGATCGTAAGGTTTGATGGTGGGACGGTTCTCAGTGAGTGCTAATTTGACCCGGCAGAAGGCGTTAAAGTGCGAATCGGCAAGGTGATGCACATTCTGAGCTACCGTCCATTCACCCTCTGGATGTGCCAATAGTTCGGCTTCACTCAATCCATCAACAAGTTCTCGAATTTGATCTGGGAGTGCCCGTAGTTTCATAATCAAAGCGCCGCGTTCAGCAAGGTTTGTCATTGTATTTCCTTATTGTATTACCTCTGTATAACGACCATTGCAGCCCGTTTATGATTTTAACCGTGCGCCCAAAAGTCGAAAAGAGCGCCGTGCATCGATCAGGGTTGAGCGGAATTAACCCTAGTGGGCGCAGTTCCTCTCACTCTCTCCTATCCCGCACAAGGGTAAAGCGCAGGGTCATTGACCCAAAAGCGCGCTGTCGATCTGCTCCGCTGCGGCAAGGGCGGCTGCTTCTGGGGTGTTCCAACCATTCAAAACATCCTGAATGGCGCGATTGATGGGAATCCAGTACGCTCTAAACTCAACCCGGTTGGAGAGCGGCTCCCCCTGTTGAGCGAAATATCGGGCAAATGCACCCACCAGCGGATCGGCCTCAAACACCAGCGGGTTGACGGGAATCTCGCCCATCTGAAGCGCAAGAGTCTGTGGCGCAGTCTCAGCGAGAAACCGAGCAAAGTCCAATGCGGCATCGGTGCTGGGGCTGCCCAGACGTACATACATCACCCACGACCGCACCAAAGGTTTCCACGGTTTCAGGTTTACCGCTGGCAAAGGAGCAACCCCTAAATCCGTCCCCAGTGCTTTGAGGTACTCCGGTAAGGCCCAACTCCCCCCGATCAACATTCCGGCACGCTTTTCTCGGAACGCCTGATCGGGCTGATTGAGCGTCACCCCCGGCGCTTTTGAGAGCGTCAAGAGCGTTTCGAGGTAAACCCTGAAGGCATTTCCCAACCCAATCCGACTCTGTCCAGTTTCGGTGATCACTGGTTCCCCAAAAGTGCTGATCAACCCCCCAGTCGGAAAGTAATCGGTGAGCAGGTTCAAACCGATCAGCGCTCCCTCACCACGCTCTTGTATGGTCTTGGCGGCGTTGAGCAGTTCATCAAGGGTAGAGGGCACTGGCACGTCCAGCAGGAGTGCTTTGTTGTAATACAAGGCATACCCTTCAAGCAGGATCGGCACACCAATGATGCGCGAGTCGTAGGTGGCACTACGCCAGCCGATCTCGCTGATCTGGGCCCGGAAATCCGGGCTGATCCGGCTGTCTAGCTGAGTCAGAAGGCGTGCATTCACGAATCCCCCCGCCCAATCGGAAGGTGCAAAGACCACATCAGGGGGGGGGTCCCCCGGCTCCATAAAGGCTTTTTCAAGCTGATACAACGGGATGGAGGTTCCCTCAACCACTACCCGGCCGGCGCGGACGTCATTGTAGGTCTGAACCCACACACTACTTAAAGCGGACTTGGCGCTGGGATACCATACCCGTACCACCACCTGAGCATGGATCGGGTTGGTGCTGCTCAGCAACGCCGCCAAGATCACCAAAGCGGCGGCCACCGAAACTTTTAACCTAGACCAATGGTGACCTGTCATCATTTGCCCCCGCGTCTCAGTTATCCCCATACCCCGCAGATTCTGTTTCTCCCCCGGACTCTATCATGATCCCTCCCCCCATGCTACCCGCTTGCTGGACAAACCTTTCCAATGCCCCAACTGCGCCTCTCAACGCGATTATGCCTGTATACTGTGCGTACTGGAATGCTTTTCTAATGGCAGCGAAACGCACTGACAAGGTAACCCTGAGGGATTCAAAGATGTCACCAAACACTGGGCAAAACGCCGTTCAATTAAATGCTGTGAGCAAAAGTTATCAGCAGGGCAAGATCGCGGTGAAGGCACTTCATCAGGTGAGCCTCACCATTCCACCGGGGACTTTCACCGCCGTTATGGGTGCTTCGGGCAGTGGAAAAAGCACACTCTTGCATCTGATCGGTGGTTTGACCACCCCAAGCAGCGGTGAAGTGATCCTCTTTGGTCAACCCATTCATGATTTGGATGACAACCGCCTCACCCGCTTCCGACGTGAGCAGGTGGGGTTGATCTTCCAAGCCTTTAACCTGCTGCCTACCATGAGCGCTTTAGAAAATGTATGTCTGCCGCTCCTGATACAGGGTAAACCCCTCAGAGAAGCCCGAATTCAGGCGGCAGAACTGCTTGAGCGGGTAGGGTTGAGCAGCCGCGCCTCTCACCGTCCCGATGAACTCTCCGGAGGGCAGCAGCAGCGGGTTGCAGTGGCACGGGCGCTGATCAATGCAGCCCCCCTCCTTCTGGCCGATGAACCAACGGGAAACTTGGACAGTAAATCGGGCGAGGAAGTCCTCTCCTTAATCGCCTCGCTGGTACGGGAGCAGGGTCGTACCGTCATGATGGTGACCCACGATGCCAAAGCTGCCGCCCACGCCGATCAAATCATCCAGTTGAGTGATGGGCAGATCATCCCCGACCCATCAAGAGATGGGAGGAACTGACTCATGCGTACCCTGATCCGGCTCTTGAATGGGCGTCATCTTCAACGTCAGTGGGTGCGATCCCTGCTCTCCCTTGTGGGGGTAGCGGTAGGGGTAGGCACTTTTGTATTTGCGCCCGCCCTGACCGGGACGATTGTAGGCGCGGTGGACCTCACGCAGAATGATCTCTCTGGGCGGGCCATCATCGAGGTTCGATCCGCCAGCGGCACTGTTGAGGTGGCAGCGCTTGAATCGATTCGTTCGATAACAGGCGTCCGACTGGCCACACCCTTTTTGCAATATGGCGGATGGGTGAGGGGACAGCCCGAAGTCTTGGTGATTGTGGGCATTGATCCTCAACACGACCTTCAGGTGCGTGATTATCCCCTTGAAGTTGGAACGTTTCTGACGGGGACAGGTGGGGTGTTGGTAGGGGCAAATTACGCCCGCGACAAAAAACTCAGGGTAGGCGATACCCTTCAGGTGATCAGTGTGGGCGGGGTGCTTGATCTGACAGTGCGTGGACTGCTTTCCGGGGCGGAGGGGTTTGGGCGTCTAAACAGGGGTGATTTGCTGGTGGTGGATATTCAAGACGCTTTTCGCCTTCGGGGTGGGGCACAAGCTGATACGATCTCGATTCTGACGGATCCCGCTTTAAGCACCGACGAAGTGATGACCTCACTCCGCACCACATTGGGTGATGCCTTTCTGATTGAGTCCCCCACCCAGCGGTTTCAGGGCACGAGACAGTTTACTGTGGTGCTGTCTTTGATCCTCTCGATTGTGTGCTCCTTGATTCTAGGGGTAGGGGCAGTTCTGATCTACAACAGCATGGCAATCTCAGTGGCACAGCGCCGTGCTGAGATCGGGGTACTGCGTGCAGTTGGGGCGAGTCGGGCTGAGGTGCGTACCCTTTACCTTCTGGAAGCGACGGTTTTGGGTGCTTTGGGATCGGCGGCGGGGATACTTCTGGGGTATGGTATGGTTGCGGTTGGGAAAAACCTGCCCGTCATCCCGGAATTCACCCAAAGCACGATCCTAAGCTCACGCGGGCAAGTTAGCGTCCCCGATGGCTTGTGGTTGATCGCATTCATTGGAGGCACCATCATCTCAGCCGCTGCCGGTTATCTACCGGCCCGCGCTGCCTCCCGCGTAGACCCCATTGAGGCCATGCTTCAGATTCGGGCAGAAACCGGGAATCTGCGCTTCTCACTGCGCCAAACCTTGTTGGCGGTGACCCTGATCGGCATACCGCTGCTGGGTATGGTGGTCATCCCCGCAGGTACCCTAGAAGGAATCATCTTTGGCAACAGCGCAATCTACTTGGTGTTGGCGGGCATGATTCTACTGGTTGCGCCCCTGATGAGCCTTCTTGCGCACGGGCTGCCCTCATTCCTGTACCGGGTGTCTGGGGTAGTGGGCCTGATCGCCGCCGATAACGTCATGCGCCGCCCGAAACGAATGCTTATCACGGCCTCGTTTGTGATGTTTGGCTGTACCATGATACTTCAGGTTTCAGGCACCAACTTTGGCTTTCAAGGGTATGTTCAGGAGTGGACAGAGGGCGAGAATCTGGGTGATCTGATCCTGCTTGGACCCACCCGTGATCCCCTTCACCCTGCTCAACCCATCCCTGCCGATGTGGTTGAGGCTATCACCCAACGTTCGGAGATTGCAGGCTTTTACACTGAGCGCCATCGGGTGCTTGAGCAAAATGGTCTGACCTTCCTGATTCGAGCAATGGACATGGCTGAGTTTCAGGCACTTGGGGGGCACTTCCCATGGGCGACCGGCGATCAATCCACAGCCTACACCCGCCTTGCCGATCTTCAGCAGCCTGCGGCTTTGACTTCCGGCAGCTTAATCAGCACCGCAAACGGGATCGCCGCAGGCAAACAGACAACGCTCAAAACCCCATCGGGAACCTACACCCTCGACATTGTGGGGGCGGTCTTAGGGGTGATCGAAACAGATCGGGTGGTGTTGGTGATCAACCGAAAATGGTATGTCGATCAATGGAATGATCCCAGCGTGGATCGGGTCACCCTCAAGGTGCGTCCGGGAGTGGATGTGAACGCACTCCGCCGTGAACTGCTGAGCGCCTACGCACTGCGTGGGGTGATGGTTTTAGATGCGAGTGAGATGCGCGCCGCATTTATGAAGATGATCCTCACCATCAGCACGGTCTCACAACTCCTCAGCCTCCTTTTTGCCCTTACCTTCCTCGCGGGATTAGCAGGCACCTTGGTGATCATGGTTATTGATCGCCGCCGTGAGTTGGGCATGATGCGAGCGGTGGGGATGCTGCGCCGACAGATTGTGGTGGGTATTCTGTTTGAAGCCATCATTTTGATCCTTTTTGGACTGGTGATCGCTGTTCCCGGTGTAAGCTTGACCACTGCTCTCCAGCGGCTCTCGATGGAATCGGTGATGGGTATCCGGTTTACCCTTGATCCTAAAGAAATCCTGATCATGGCTGGGCTTGCGCTCCTGATTGGCTTGGCAGCGGCATATTTCCCCGCACAATCCGCAGGGCGCACCGATGTCCTCGAAGCCATGCGCTACGAATAGCGCCTGCTGGACTCTGAACCTGTTCCTGCACCTCTTAGGGGGTGCAGGGCTATCATCCTGACCTAGATACGACCATCGCTCCTTACAGCATCTTCGCTGAAGATTGACCCCTTAATGGGAAGTCGGAGGGTTTACCCCTCAAAGTCTCGATTCCCCCCTTCTACCGGGTGCGGTAGAAGGACACCGCACAGCTATCGTGGGCAGGAAAATAAGGTGCTGTGGGCACTGTCCTTAACCGCTTCGGGTCTGAAACTTATCCCTCACTTAAAGAGCGGTTAACATCTGAGCCTGAATGTCTTAAAGTGCCAAGGTTATGTTTGGGGAAGGTAAGTCACATTACCTCACGTTAACTTTTGGAGGCAATGACGAATGTTCACCAAACGTCTTATTTCGGTGATTGCCCTTGTTGCAATCCTCATGACTTCCTTTGCAGCAGTGAAAGCACAGGGTGGAGACACCTTGGTTGATGTGGCTGTCAAGAATGGCAGCTTCAAGACCCTTGTTGCTGCCGTAGAGGCAGCAGGCTTGGTTGATACCCTGAAGGGTGCCGGGCCGTTCACTGTGTTCGCCCCCACCGACGAAGCCTTTGCCAAGGTTCCGCCGATGGTGTTGGAATACCTGCTTATGCCCGAAAACAAGGAACTGCTGGCAAAAATCCTGACCTATCATGTGGTTCCCGGCAAAGTTCTGGCAGCGGATGTGGCCACCATGACCAGCGCCACCACCGTTGAAGGCAGTGATGTCACCATCATCGCTGGCGAAGCCGGGGTCAAGGTCAACAGCGCCAATGTGGTCATCACCGATGTGGAAGCCTCCAATGGGGTGATCCATGTGATCGATAATGTGATCCTGCCCGCCATCACCTTGCCCGAAGTTGATCCGCTGGCAGTGAAGGGCAATATCCTGACCGCTGGTTCCTCAACCGTCTTCCCAGTGAGCCGCGCTGTGGCTGACTTGTTCCGCAACGAAGGTTTTGCCGATAACATCGAAGTCGCTTCGGTGGGCACGGGCGCCGGCTTTGAACGTTTCTGCAAAGCCGGTGAGACCGACATCGCCAATGCCAGCCGCGCCATCAAAGGCAGCGAAACCGAAGAATGCACCAAGATCGAACGTGATCCCTTTGGTTTCTTCGTGGGTGTTGACGCTCTCGCCGTCGTGGTAGGCAAAGAAACCAGCTATGTCACCAACCTGAGCAAGGCCGATCTGGCCAAGGTGTTCAGTGGTGAAGCCAAGACATGGCAAGAAGTCAACCCGGAGTGGCCTGCTGACGAAATCAAACTGTTCAGCCCCGGCACCGACTCTGGCACCTTTGACTATTTCGTGGAAATTATCTTCGAAAAGAAGAAAGACCCCATCCTGAATGCCCCCGGCATCCAGTTCAGCGAAGATGACAACGTGCTGGTGCAGGGTGTGGCTGGCACCAAGGGTGCAATTGGCTACTTCGGGTATGCCTACTTCGCCCCCAACGCAGACAAACTCAACGTGATCAGTGTTGAGGATGTGGCCCCCAGCTTAGAAAGTGCCGAAAGCGGTAAGTACCCGCTCTCCCGCCCGCTGTTCATCTACACCACCGCCAAGATCATGCAGGAAAAGCCTCAGGTGGCAGCGTTTGTGAACTATTACCTGACGGTCTCCAATGACCTCTATGGCACCGAAGAAGGCAAAATCGGTTACTTCCCGGTCAACAGTGATGCCCTGAACCTGAACAAACTGGCCTTCTTGGCCCTCACTGCTGCCAAGTAACCAGCATTAGACCACACATCACTTAACCTTGAGGGGATAGGCAGGTTTCTGCCTGTCCCTGTCACGTCTGAAATGTAAGGAATACAGCAGAGTATGCAATCAAAAGCTGTGATGTCCGAAATAAAACGGACAGCCGCTTCCGAGATGGTCAGACAGCGTAATGAAACCACAGGGCTGTATCGACACCCTCGGCTTCGAGAAGATTTGATCCGCATTATCCTGATTGCTTGCGCCTCAATCTCCATCCTCACCACCATCGGAATCGTCGCTGTTCTCCTGACGGAGTCTTCCCGATTTTTCACCCGGCTTGCGTTCACCGATACCAACCGCTCACTGGTCGAAAGGATCGAGGCTGAAGCGACCCTCATCCAGATCACTCTTGAAGGTGAGAATCTGCCTGTGGGCAGCATTATCAAGGTTGGCGAAGAGGATCTGTTGATCGAGGCTGCCCCACAGCCGGGGAGCTTTCAGGTCAAGCGAGGAGTCGAAGGCACTACCGCTGAAGCCCACCCTGAGGGTGCGGCTGTTGGCTTGGCCCGTCCCGTAACCCTCGGTGAGTTCCTCACAGGCACGCGCTGGCAGCCCGAAATCGGGCATTTTGGGATTCTGCCTTTGGTCAACTCCACCTTGCTCACCAGTTTTTTGGCGATGCTGGTCGCGGGCCCCATTGGGTTAGCGGTGGCCATCTATTTGAGTGAGTACGCTTCGGCTCGGGTGCGCTCCGTGATCAAACCTATCCTCGAAGTGCTGGCCGGTATTCCCACGGTTGTTTATGGCTACTTTGCCCTCACCTTTATGACCACCCTGCTGCGGGCGATCTTCAACCGAGGTGATATTGAACTGGTGGGAACCTATAACATGGCCTCCGCCGGACTGGTGATGGGGCTGATGATTGTGCCCACCATCTCCTCGATCAGTGAAGATGCGCTGAGCGCGGTTCCTCGTTCCCTGCGTGAAGCCTCTTACGGACTGGGTGCAACCCGTCTCGAAACGGTGGTGCGGGTTCTTTTGCCGGCGGCCTTATCGGGCATTTTAGCCGCGTTTATTTTGGGTATTTCTCGCGCTGTAGGCGAAACCATGATCGTGGCGATTGCGGCTGGTGCGGGCCCGGTGCGCAACCTGACCCTCAACCCGCTCGAAGCAGGCGAGACCATGACCGGACATATCGCCCGGATCAGCACTGGAGACGTCAGCTTTGGATCGTTGCAGTACAACAGCATCTTCGCCATCGGTTTGACCCTATTTGTAATCACCCTGCTGCTCAATTTGGGCAGCAACTGGGTACGCCGTCGTTTCCGTGAGGTGTACGCATGACCACTGCTTCGCCCACCGTCCAATCTGCCCTCGAAACCATGACCAAGGCTGATAGGCAGCTTCGTAAACGTAATGCCCGCGCTCGCCGCTGGAGTGCGATCTATCTGGGAGCGTGTATCTTTGCCCTGATCGGGCTGATCCTGCTCTTTGGGACCGTCCTCAATAACATGTTTGGGGTGGTGGTTAAAACCTACGCCGTACCCCCCTCACAGCTCAGCCCCAACCAAGCATTGGAAAACCTCTCCGAGGCGGAATTGGGCGCAATCCTCAGCGATTATTTCAGCAAGCAGAATCGCGGTATTCAGAGGGCACGGGTTCTGGTACGCGACAATCTGTTGGGCAAAAACATCGACCCGGCTCGGCTCTCAGGGGAACCAATCAGCAGCCTGTTCGCGGGCAGGGACTATCCCCCAGAAGTGGCTGAACTCAAGTTCTCTGAGTTAACCGTACCCCAGTTGATCCAGCTTTTGGAAAGCAGCATCAGCCAGAGCCAGCTTTACCAGATGGTGGTTAAGGATGTCCTTCAACCGCGCATCCCCCAAAGCTGGACGCTGCTTGAAGGCATCTTCAACTGGAATCGGATCGAGACTGAAGCTCAGGCGAAATACCCCGGCGAGGCCATCATGTGGCACTCGTGGTTTAGCTGGGCCTTTGTGTCCTCAGAACTGACCAGCGATCCCTCCACCACCGGTTTGCGGATGGCCATTGTGGGGACGGTGTATATCCTGATCCTGACGGTGCTGATCTCCATCCCCCTCGGCATTGGGGCCGCGATCTACCTCGAAGAATATGCCAAACACAGCCGCTTCACGGCCCTGCTGGAGACGGTCATCCGCAATCTAGCCGGTGTCCCCTCGATCATCTACGGAATGCTTGGTTTAGCGCTCTTTGTGCGGGCACTGGGTGATGATGCAGGGATCACCAATGGACGGGTCTTTGGTATCACCGATACCAACGGGCGCACTATCCTTTCGGCATCCCTGACTATGTCACTGCTGATCCTGCCCGTAATCATCATCAACAGCCAAGAGGCAATCCGCGCCGTGCCAGCCTCGCTCCGAGAAGCCAGTTACGGCATCGGCGCGACCAGATGGCAAACGGTTTGGCGCACCGTACTCCCGGCGGGCTTGCCGGGTATCCTGACCGGGGTGATCCTTTCACTCGCCCGCGCTGTAGGCGAAACTGCGCCCCTTCTGGTGGTCGGCGGCCTGACCTTCTTAACGGTTGACCCTAACAGTATCTTCTCCAAATTTTCGGTAATCCCGATCCAGATTTTTAGCTGGACATCAGAGCCGAATCCCCAGTTCAAAAATGTTGCGGCGGCGGCGATCATCACCCTGCTAGGCATTCTCCTGACCTTAAATGCGGCCGCAATCATCTTGCGCCAACGTTACAGCAAAAAGCTGCGAGGGGCATAAGCCATCATGGCAAATCAAAACGCGAATACATATGCAGTGGAATTGAACGATCTCTCCGTCTTTTACGGAACCCATCAGGCGGTTGGCGGAATCAATATGAAGATTCAGCGCAACAAGATTACCGCCTATATTGGGCCCTCCGGGTGCGGTAAAAGCACCGTGCTGCGTTCGATCAACCGAATGAATGACTTGGTTGCAGGGGCCCGGGTAGAAGGTGAAGTGCGTTATCACGGCAACAACCTTTATGGGCAGGGCATTGACCCGGTTGAAGTGCGCCGGCGCATCGGTATGGTCTTTCAGAAGCCTAACCCCTTCCCAAAAAGCATCTTTGACAATGTGGCCTACGGCCCACGTTTGCTGGGGATCAAGGACAAAACCATGCTGTCGGAGATCGTGGAGACGAGTTTGAGAGCTGCAGTGCTTTGGGATGAAGTCAAAGACGATCTCAAAAAGTCTGGACTGGCGCTCTCTGGTGGGCAGCAGCAGCGTCTGTGTATTGCCCGCGCCCTTGCCACTCAACCTGACTTGATCCTGATGGATGAACCTTGCTCCGCCCTTGATCCTATCTCCACCCTTCGCATCGAAGAACTGATGCAGGAATTGGTGAGCACCTATACCATTATCCTTGTGACCCACAACATGCAGCAGGCGGCGCGAGTCTCACATATGACTGGCTTTTTCCTAGCGAACGAGACCCGTACCGGGCACCTGATCGAATATGGGGCAACCACAGAAATGTTCACCAAGCCCAAAGATAAACGCACCGAGGATTACATTTCTGGGCGCTTTGGATAAGCTGGCAGTATCCCGTCTTTGATCAGGGGGATGAGCGGCATTGTTACCGCTCTATCCCCCGATGATCCTCCTCCTGACAGTTGTAGAACGCTCCACCTATCCCCTTGATCCCCGGAACCGTATACAATCCCCGGCGGAGATGGAAGTCATCGTCAGGATCATCAACAGGTTATGAATCACATCAATCTTGACCTCAAACGCCCTTTGGGGCAGATCAGTCACAACCTCTTTGGGGGATTTGCCGAACATTTGGGACGCTGTATTTACGGCGGACTGTACGAACCGGGATCACCGCTTGCGGATAGTGAAGGCATTCGGTTGGATGTTTTGGAGGCACTCAAACGACTCAACATGCCCGTCATCCGCTATCCGGGGGGCAATTTTGTCTCCGGTTATCGCTGGCTTGATGGCGTGGGCCCCCGCGAAGAGCGCCCTGCCCGCGCTGATTTGGCATGGGGAGCCGTCGAGAGTAACCACTTTGGCACTGATGAATTTGTCCGCTTTTGCCGCAAGCTAAACGCTGAACCGTACCTCGCGGTCAACTGCGGCGATGGTGATCTCCGTGAAGCGCGGGACTGGGTTGAATACTGTAATGGCACCAGTGATACTGCACTGGTGAAGATGCGCCGTCGTAATGGGGCTGAGGAACCCCATCAGGTAAAGTACTGGGGGATCGGCAACGAAGTGGATGGGCCTTGGCAAATCGGATTTAAGACTCCCCAAGAATATGCCCGCGCCCTGACCGAATACGGCAAACTAATGAAATGGGTTGATCCCAGCATTCAACTGATCGCCTCGGCAGTTTCCGTGTGGGAAAAAGACCTTGTTGAGCGGGCCCAACTGATGCTGGAACAGGCCGGGAACCTGATCGATTACCTCGGTCTGCACTGGTATGTGGGCAACCCATCCCACAATTTCGCCGAATACATGGCAACCTCTGAGTTGATCGAAGCGCGGTTATGTGCCTATGAAGGGCTGATCCGAGCCCTGCGCCTTGATAACCGGATCAAACGCCCCATCTGGATCGCGGTGGATGAATGGAATGTGTGGTATCGCACCCATCCGGGGTACGGGCAGCCTTTGAACAATCTAGAGGAGTTTTATAACCTCGAAGACGCTTTGATGACGGCGATTCAAATGAATGCGTTCATCCGTCACGCCCACAGCGTGAAGATGGCCAATATCGCCCAGATCGTGAATGTGATCGCGCCGATCTTTACCCGTCCCGAAGGTCTCTTTTTACAGACCATCTTTTATCCCTTTGAGTTGTACAGCCGTCACTGTGGTGAGGTAGCGCTGGATGTCCAGTGGGAAGGGGACACCTTTAGCGCTGATCAGTACAGCGGTGTACGTGTTTTGGATGTGGCTGCCACCTTCAGCCTTGGACGGAAGCAAGCGGCTGTGTTTGTGGTTAATCGCAGCCCGGATAAAGCGCTGGAAACCACCTTCACCCTGAACGAGGGCCGTTTTGGGGATACCCTAGAGCTTCATGTGGTAAACGGGCATGATCTCACAAGCAGCAACTCGTTTGATCAGCCCAACATGGTTACAACCAGTGTTCAAGCGGTGATGGGCGGCACGAAGTCCTTCACCTGTGCTCTAGAACCGCACTCGGTTACAGTACTGGTAGGACAGGTACATTAGGCGCAAACACGGATTGCCTTTGCACCACCTACCTCGCAGAGGTGATCCGATTTTCCACTGATGATCACTGACTTTACAACGGGGACTAATGCTGACAAAAGAGGGCACACCTGCTCGTGGTGTGCCCTCCTTAAGATGTTTCTGATTTCAGCCTGTGTCGGTGATGGTGACTACTTCTTCATCACAAAAACCGACGCAGTCCGCGCCGGGATGGTGAAGGTGGAAGTGGCCGCATCAAAGGCACTGGTCTTGACCACCGGATCAACACTGTTGACCTGAATTGGATGAAGTTCCAGTGAGAAGTCCTTCAGTCCTTCAGCAGTGAAGGATGTTTCACTTTTGGTGACGTTGATCAGCACCACAATGGCACTATAGGGATCATCGATCCCACCGTCGGTGTTGTCCAGCACCATCACCAACAAACCCGGAATCTGATCCTTACCCACGTTCAGGAATTTGACCCGATTCTGAATCTCCTCTGCACTTGGCAGCCGGAACAGCCGCGAACTCTTGCGGATTTGCAGGGTCTCTTGGAAGTGGGCCACAGCCATCAGAATATCCGCCTGAGAGGGTTTTAGCTCAGGATCGGCCAACAGAGGACGCATGATCTCCCACATGTCCTTGTTTTTGTCCGCAAGGGGAAGCCCAACACCCCAGTTGTTGCTCTGATAGGTGAAGTCCAGCCGATTGAACCAATCCCCGGAGTCGTAACTATCCCGATCCATGTCTTTGGAGCGGAGCATATCCATCCCGGCATGGACAAACGGCACCCCCTGACTAAACAGGACGATGCTTGCGCCTAGATTCTGCATCCGCACCCGATCCGCCATACTTGTGCCAAGGGGTGCTTTGTATTGGATCAGGTCAAAGAGGGTTTCATTATCGTGCTTCTCGATGTAAACGATGTTCTCTTGAGGATCATCGGTATAACCCGCAGGTGATCCGTTGTAATCCACCTGCGCCCCGGTGACATCGTTCCCGGTGCGGTCAGTGAAGGTGTAAGCGCGCAGATTGCCGGCCATGCCCACCTTGATCTGGTCACCAAAGAGCAGCAGCCGCGCTAACTGCTCATCAGGCGTGCCCTGATCAGTGGTGGCGTTGGGGTCATCCCAGAGTCCGTTCACAAAGCCCTGTTTTTGGCGGTCACCAAAGGGGTTACCGCCGCGAACGGCGTCACGCAGACGGTCATTGAAGGTGCCAATGCCCGTGCCTGCCATGTTCAACTGAGTCGCATTGACGCCCCGCTGATTATCTTGAACTTCGCCGAAGTTCCAGCCTTCGCCGTAGACATAGATGCTCTTGCCATCCACCCCATCCTTCTCAAGGGTGAGGGCGTCAAGGCGCTCGCGCAGTTTGACCATGTTGGCCTTCATGTGATGGCCCATCAGGTCAAAGCGGAAAGCGTCGATCTTATACTGCTTTGCCCACATCAGCACCGAATCGATCATCAGCTTTTCCATCATCAGATGTTCGGTGGCGGTGTTTTCGCAGCAGGTGGATTTCTCCACCTTTCCCTCAAAACCTAACCGGTGGTAGTAACCGGGGACGACCTTATCCAGTACAGATTTTTCATTCTGCCCGCTGGCGTTGGTATGGTTGTAGACCACGTCCATCACCACCCGCAGCCCGATTCCGTTGAGGCTCGTGACCATTTCACGCACTTCCACAATCCGGGTAGTACCGTCGGGATCGGTGCTGTAACTGCCTTCGGGGGTGTTGTAGTGATAGGGATCATAACCCCAGTTAAAGCCGTCCACGTTTTTCTGCCCTGCCACCAGTTCCTGCTGATTAGGCGAATCTGCAGGCAGGCGGTTGAGCAAGTCGATCACCACTTCCTTGCGTTTGCTGGCGTCTTCGTTGATGGTGGCAATGTCAAACATGGGCAGGATGTGCAGGTGGGTTAGCCCGGCACTGGCCAGCGCTGCCAGATGCTTCATACCATTTGATTCGGTTACTGTAAAGGCTTTGTATTTGCCCCGCAGTTCCTCCGGTACGGTTTCATCGTAGATGCTGAAATCGCGTACATGAAGTTCGTAGACCACGATGTCTTCGGGTGCTGCAAGAGCAGGTTTGCTGAGCGAATCCCAACCTTCAGGTTTGAGGGCCGCATCGTTCAGATCAACGATCTGGCTGCGGGTGCTGTTGAGGCTCAGGCTTACCGAATAGGGGTCGGTGACCTGATTAACCTCGATCTTGTTGGTGGAAGGCGCGTAGACCTCCACTTCATACAGATAGAATCTACCTGCCCAATTCGCTTCGCCCGTGACTGACCACACCCCAGTTGAGGGGTCAAGGGTCAGGGGCATTTTCTCGGCTACGGTGTCAGGCTTGGCATCGGCAAAGAGCAGCAGTTCAACCCGCCGTGCCGTAGGCGCCCACACGCTCAATGTGGGTACCCCTTCGCTCCAAGTGATTCCCAGAGGTGCATCCACAGCGCTGCCATAAACATCATCCAGCACGCCGGGGATTTGCAGCCCGCTCACGTCCAAGAGCGTGCCGTCGGGCGCTTTGGCGGTCACATATAACTGCATGGTCAGCAGCGGTGCGACCACTTCGTTACCTGAATCAAGCAGCTTGAGGGCCTTGGTGGCTGCCAGATGGGGGAACTTCTCAGCGATGGCCTCACTGATCGGTTCGTTGCTCAGGAACAGAGGCAGGGACATACCACCACTTACCCCGTCCGGCTCCAAGACCATGGCCGCATCAGGTGAGAAGTACAGTTCATAGACGGTGTCTTCTTGCGCGCCTTTGGCGTCCCACAGGATCGTATCACGGCTCACCCAGTAAGCACCGATGGTGCGCTGGCGGGGTGCGCCCTCAACACTCACGGTGAGGATTTTGGTTGCGCTGTCCCACGCCATAGAAATTTCCTTGTTATCGGTGGGGACGTTGAAGGGGATATTGGCACCGTCACGAGCGCCTTTTGCCCCATAGTTGAGGCTCCACGTCTCGCTGATGGCGGCCTTGACCTCGTAGTCGCCCGCTTTAGAGACGGTGGTCACAAGGGTATAGATGCCATCACCGTCAGGGTCTTGCATCCACGAGCGCAGACACGAGGGATCCCAGTCGCCCTGCACCTCGTGCTTAGAGCAGCCGATCTCGTTTTGGTAGCTGCCGGGCGCAGTGACGATCAGCGAATTGACGTTTTCGGTAATCCAGTGCGTTTTGTGATCGTAGTAAAAACGGACTCGTTTGTCCTTGTCTAGGGTCAGTTTGATGTTGGGCCCATCACGCAGTGCCCCTGCACCATAGTTTTCTGCCCATGAGCCGTTGAGGGCGACTTTGTACTCGTACTCACCGGCTTTCAGCTCAAAAACCCCCTGCCATACGTCGTCTTCTTCATCGTAGGTCAGGAAGGTTTTGTCACATTCTGGCTGCCAATCGCCGGGACAACCTAACCCAGACTGGATTGTCCCTGCGATGGCCACACTTGTGGGCTGCTCCGCCTGTGCCTGAAGAGACGGCATGTTCAGAGGGGCAATCCCGACGGAGATCAATGCCACGATCAATGCAAGGATCAGCCCTGCTTTGTAACGTAAACGCATCGTGAAACTCCTTAAAAGAACCTAACACACGGAATGAACCACTTGCTCCCAGTGGGAGTCGAGTCAATCATACCCCAACCGAAGGCGATCCACACACGTTGAAGTGAAGTCTATTGGGCTTGTATCTATAGCGGGTTCCTCGAAGTTTGAGCTATTAGCGGGGAGATTGAGGGGAAGCCTGTTGTGTGTTCTAACGTTAGGCCCCAAAGAATCCGGCAACACCGTCCTCATTTTGACGAACCGATTCGGTGCTACGACGAGCTATCAATCGGTCTAAGTGGGGACAATGTTGCCGAACTCCGTGAAGGCTAATGATGGTGAACAGAACAGTTTACCCCTCGGCTGATACCGCGCTGAACCAACCTATCCGCCTGCCAGTGCTCCTACAATCCGAAGGGGCTGCGAACCAGTAGCAACCGCGGTGGGCAGGGGCGAATCTAAGGGTTCATCGGAGAAGTCCTGCCCACATGCAAAAAAGCGGATAAAGGCGCGACGCTCCTTGGTCGTGAGGTCGCGGACTGTCCCTCGCAGCATCGGATACGCGGCTTCGAGCGCATCCAAGACCGTGCGCAGGGTGATCGGTTCTACGACTTGAAGGGCAATCTCACTATTAACCTGAGCCAAAGTTCGTAGGTGAAACGGGAGTACAACCCGAATCATGGCACAATCTGAGCCTCAACCGAGAGTACCGGGGGCAAATCATGCACAATGGGCATCCATGTGTCACCCGAATCAGCCGATCCATACACCTGTCCGCCCGTGGTACCAAAATAGACGCCGCACGATTCGAGCGTATCAACTGCCAACGCATTACGCAGGACATTCACATAACAGTTGCTTTGGGGCAGGCCAGTGGTTAAGGCTTCCCATTCGTTCCCGCCGGACCGAGTACGATACACCCGCAGTTTACCTTCGGGGGGGAAATGGTGGGAATCGCTGGTGATCGGAACCACATACACGGTCTCTGGTTCATGGGCATGAACCGCAATGGGGAACCCAAAATCGCTCGGCAGGTTGCCACTGATCTCGTGCCACGACTCGCCGCTGTCATCGGTACGCATTACGTCCCAGTGCTTTTGCATAAAAAGGACTTGGGGGCGTGAGGGATGCATCGCAATACTGTGAACACAGTGCCCTACTTCCGCGGCGGAATCAGGCAGCTCGTACTCGGACTTCAGTCCCCGATTCACGGGCTGCCACGACTTACCGCCGTCATCTGTACGAAAGGCTCCAGCGGCGGAAATGGACACAAAAATGCGGTTGGGGTCGTGCGGACTCAGAACAATGGTATGAAGACACATGCCCCCAGCACCGGGCTGCCACAGATCCCCCTTAACGCTGCGCAGTCCCGAAAGCTCCTGCCATGTTTTGCCCCCATCACCTGTATGAAATAGGGCCGCATCCTCCACCCCCGCATAGAGCGAGTCGGGGTCGGTTAGAGAGGGTTCAAGATGCCAAACGCGCTTGAACTCCCACGGGTGCTGTGAGCCATCGTACCACTTATGGGTTCCGGGGGTGCCTTCATAGCTAAACTCATTCCCTACCGTCTCCCATGTTTTGCCCCCATTATTAGAACGTTGAATGATCTGCCCAAACCATGCATTAGACTGCGAGGCATACAACCGGTTGGGATCAGCCGGAGTTCCCGTGAAGTGGTAAATCTCCCAACCTGCAAAGAGAGGACCTTCAACAGCCCATTCTTTGCGCTGTTCGTTGGAACTCAGAATGAATGCCCCTTTACGTGTGCCAACCAAGAGCCGTACTGTGCTCATGCCCAAACCCCTCTCTGATGTGTGCTGAGTTTGATCCATTATAGAACCTTTGTTCTTTTTGTCAACCAGCGCGATTGTAATATGGGGAGACACACCATCTGTTTGGAGGATATTTGGGGGAATCTGACAATTCAGCACAGGCACTCATCTTGTGTGGGCCGCATACCAATCCATCCGCATTTTAACCGATAGGCTAGGAGTTACGCAGATGCCCCCTCTCAGCCCTGAATTCGGGGGTAGGGTCGGGGGTCAGGGGTGCTTCAATCTCAACGGTGCGAGTCCAACCATTTTTCGGTTTATGTCGTTGGTTATTGGTCGCAGCGTGTCCACATGAGGGCATTATACAGTGGGCTGTAATCAAGACTGCGGACAAAAACGCCTTCTTTGTCGAAGATTTCCAGCGTGATTGGCAGCGTTTTGTCCAGTGCCTGTGTAAAAGTGACCATCTCACCATCTGGTGACCAAAGGGGATCGCCTAACCCATATAACCCCTCGCGCAGGGACTGATTCCAACTTCCGTCGGCTGTTGCCAAGTGAAGGCTTTCGTGTTGGTACGGGCCGAGTTTGAGCGCTGCCGTTGGACCCTGTGGTGCGGGGAAAATCTGGGGGGCACCCGGCATTACGGCCCGATAGTTACCCGCAAACACCACAATACCACTGATTGACGTTTGTTCCTCCGGTGTGACCCAATAATGGCCGATGCGTTCGCCTGAGACGGTGAACACATCTATGCCCAGACGATTATCCAGATCGCGCCACCAAAAGGCGATTTGGCGGCGATTCGAGGCGCTGGCAAACAGGGTGATCTCAGCCATGTGGCTGGTCAGAATGGCGCGTTCCATGGTACGTACATTCATCACTTCCACCCCAAACAGCGCTTCATACTGGGCTTCCCCGCCCCATGTAACATACGCAAGGTGATCACCATCCAACCAGAGGAGATTTCGGGCATCCCAGAAGCCTCCCTGCCATGTTCGGATTTCCGCGCCGTCACGGGTGGCAGCGGTGATCCACACCTGACGCTCAGTGCCCTTTCCGCGTGCCCAGACGACAGCCACCCGTGCCCCATCGTCTGACCAGTAAGGGTTACCCGCATCATCGGCATCCATGACCACATGAACTCGGTTCGTGCCATCGAGATTAAGAATCTGCACCAACTGCTTCCCCTGTTGGGTATGGGTGATCGCGTATCGTTTGGGATCAGTGCCCGGCGCGAGCATCGGCTCTTCATTAATCCCCTCCTCGATCAGGCGAGTCTCGCCTGTGCGCAGATCATGGCGAAAGAAGTTGTAGCGAGTACCGTCGGCAAAGGGATTCTCTTTGATCCACATCAAGGATTGGCTGTCAGCAGTCCATTCAAGCTGGTGAGGTGGGGTGTACCCTTCCCAATTCGCCAGCGGGATCACGGCGTTATCCTCAAGACGCAGAAGGGTCAACTCTCCGCGAGGGGTGTTGGTGGTATAGGAGAGTGCCACATAGCGTCGATCTGGCGACCACCAATGGCGCACATTCGTGATCGAAAGGGGATGAAAAGGGGTGCGCTGAGAAAGTCCATCAGGGGAAGCACGGTACAGGTCGGTTCGATTGGTTACGCGGTTATTGATCAAAAACAGCACATCCCCATCTGGGGCAAAAAAGATGCTATCCTGAGAAAGTGATCCGTTTAGGGGATAGGTGTAAAAATCGCCTGAATCTCGCCAGATGGAATATTGACCGGAGTCTGGGAATTCCATCACAAGGGTGTCCCCTTGGGGTGACCAGTGGCGAAAGCCTGTGGCAGAAGGTGCGGGTAAAGTGCGGCGGGTGACTGTCCCCGAAGAATCAACATCCACCACGACCCCCTCATAATGACGTTCAACAAAGGCGGGATTCACTTCCCAAAATACGATACGGCTGCCCGTGGGTGCAGGTACATAGTTGTAGTCATAACTGAGGCGGTCTGTCAGTCGGATGGTGGCTCCCCCATGAAGGGGAATTAGGTCAAGGTAATAACGATCATATCGACCGGGGACATACGGCGCAGCCTGAACGCGGTAGCGACCGTCAGCAGTAGTGGTGTAGTACACGGAGCGGGTCAGTTCCGGCGGATAGCGGCGGGTAATCACAAACCCAGTCAGCACATCAACCATTTGGGTGCCATTGTAAAGAAGGCAACCATATCCGGGGCGCTGTCTGCCGGATTGGACTCCCATCCAGATCAAAGCAGCGCCCAGACTCCATAAAACCATGATCCCAAGCAAGAGACGCAGCGGAAAGGTCGTTCGCGGTCGTTTCACGTACTTTTAAACCCAAACCATCAACACCGCCTTGATTGTACTGCATCGCAAATTGTCCTATTCGCTCTGGGCAAGGGCGCATAGGGCGATTGCCCAAAAACGGCGCTGGTAGGCAGACATTGCAGGCGCATCCACCACAGCGACCATGGGTTGCAGAAAGGAGCATCTTCGTGAATCTGGATGACTTTTGTTACCGGATATAATAGGGACAATACGGTTATACTTAGGATGGGCTTTACTGTAAATCCTTTCTTTGCTGCCCAAGAGGTGTTTTATGTCCCGCCCGACCACCCGCCGTTATGTGTTCACCCTCCTCGCCCTGCTCACCGGACTGCTGCTGAGCCTTCACTTCCTGCCTGTCCAATCGCAGGAGAACCCCAACAACATCATTATCCCCGCAGGGGATTCCCAAGCGCTGGTGGCGGCCATTCAACGCGCCAACCAGATGCCCGCCACCCCAGTTTACATATATCTTCAGGCGGGGCAGTATGTCCTGTATGGGCCGAATGAAGGGGACAAGCCCAACCTGCCCCTGATCACCGGAACGGTGACCGTTTTTGGACAGAATACCCTGATCCTGCTTCAGAGTGAGGCTGCCACCCCGGCCCAGATCGAGATCGCACCGGGGGCAAGCGCTGAGTTTCATCATCTACACCTGCTGCTGGCTTCGGGCACGGGGCGATCACTGGTGAATCGGGGGACCGTGCGCGTTTATGACAGCACCTTCGGCAGTCTGGATCGGGAGGTGCTGCCGGGAGTGGGTGAGGGCGGGGGCATTGAGAA
The DNA here is from genome assembly GCA_014879835.1 of Anaerolinea sp. Classification (GTDB taxonomy): domain Bacteria; phylum Chloroflexota; class Anaerolineae; order Aggregatilineales; family UBA2796; genus UBA2796. The sequence continues at coordinate 2,971 of JACSRJ010000209.1, read as the reverse complement.
TTACGGCAGCCTGAGCATCGAACGCACTACCTTTGCCCGCAATCAGTACCTTTCGACCAACACCGAAGGCGGCGCGATCTACAATGCGGGCAGCCTGACCGTGAGCTGCGCCCGTTTTGTGGAAGGGCTGGCAAGCCGGGGTGGGGCGATCTTCAACACAGGCACTACCACCATTTTTAACAGTGCCTTTGAGGGTAATATCGCCAACGGCGGCGGCGCTATCTTCAGTGCAGAGGGGGCGGTTGACGCCTCCGGGAACTGGTGGCGGGGCAGCGAACCCACTGTGAACGATCTGTATCTGGGCAGGGACACCATCAGCGCCGGGGTGAACGCGGACTCACCGCTCGCCAGTGATCCCACCGGGGAGCGCGGCTGTCAGGCGCAGCCTCCGCTCACAAACCCGGAGCTTCTGGTGACCCTTACCGCCGACAGGGGTGCAGGGACTCCTTCCGAGGTTCTGCTTGAAGATGTCCCCGGCATCGTGACACCATTATCCCCTTCGGGAACCATCACTTCCCCGTCACCCACCCTCATCTGGCAGCGGGAGCCAAAGAGTACAATGTACAAGGTTCTGGTTCACATGACTGGTGGCACATTTGTTTACGCCCAAATCCATAGTGCTTTGAACGTCTGCGATGCCACCACATGCTCAATAACCCCACCGCTTAACCTTCTGAGTGGAAACTATACCTTCTATGTAATAGGTATAAACAACGCAGGAGAAGGAGCCCTCGACTCTCGCAGCGTGCTGGCTTTCACGGTAATCGACCCGACTGACACCTTCACCCGGGTCTCGGTTGCCTCGGATGGCACTCAGGGGAACGCCGCCTCGGGTTTTGCCAAACATGCTATTTCCGCCGATGGGCGCTATGTGGTGTTCTCATCTGAAGCCAACAACCTTGTGCCCAACGACACCAATGGAGTACAGGATGTGTTCCTGCGGGATCGCCAGACGGGAATCACCAGCCGAGTTTCGGTCGCCTCTGATGGCACTCAGGCAAACGGCAGATCGGATATCTGGCGGGTTTCAATTTCGGCGGATGGGCGTTACATCGTATTTCAATCCGAAGCCACCAACCTTGTCCCCAATGACACCAATAACAGACTAGATGTGTTTGTGCGCGATCAGGTGAACGGAACCACCAGCCGGGTTTCCCTTGCCTCGGATGGCACGCAGGGCAACGGTGAGTCCCGTTATGGGGTGATCTCCGCCGATGGACGTTATGTGGTTTTTGCCTCTCAAGCGACCAACCTTGTTCTCGGAGACACCAACAACTTCCTCGACAGTTTTATCCATGACCGGGTGACCGGGATCACCGAGCGAATCTCGATTGCCTCCGACGGTTCACAAGCAATGCCAACGGGAGGAACCTTAGAGACCTTCCCCTATGGTGAGATTTCGGACGATGGGCGTTATGTGGTCTTCAGCAGCCCCGGCAGCGGATTGGTTCCCGGCGACACCAATGGCAAGTATGATGTTTTTGTGCGTGATCGCCTCACCAACACCACCACTTGTGTCTCCCTCACCCCAGCGGGACAGTTTGGCGCAGGCAGTAGTGAAGTGATGTACCCCAGCATTTCCAGTGACGGAGGTTACATCACCTTCTTTTCGGCGGCAAATGATCTGGTCGCAGGCGATACCAACGGTGTATCTGATGTCTTCGGGCATGACCGGGTTACGGGTGAAACCACCCGACTTTCGCTTGCCCCAGATGGGACCCAAGGCAATGGAGCCTCTGGCATCACCTCCATTTCAGACGATAACCGCTATGTCGCTTTTGAGTCTAATGCCAGCAACCTCGTGGTTGGGGACACCAATTCCAAATGGGACATCTTTGTGCTTGACCGCACCACAGGGCAGATCGTGCGCTTTTCCCAATCCGTAACCGGGGTGCAGGGGAACAATCACTCCTACGCCCCTCAAGTCTCCTCTGATGGACAGTGGATGTCCTTTTATTCGGAAGCAAGCAACCTTGTTCCCAATGATACCAACAGTGCCGGTGACACGTTTGTTGCCCTCGTCAATTTTGTGCCCAATAGGGTGATCCCAATATCGCCCAGCGGTTATAGTCCCCCGCCTCCACCCCTGTATAGATTTGTCTGGTATCAGGAAGCAAAAAGCTCCCAATTTGAAGTGAAAGTGGTTCGGGCGGACTCCACCGTAGTTTACAGCGGGATTCACGATGTTGAAACCGTTTGCGGCAGCACTTGCGAAATCATGCCTGATCTCGTTCTAGAAGATGCTTTCTACACTTGGTCGGTACGGGGCATAAACATGTACGGGGCGGGTCCTTGGAGCAGCATGGACTTCCAAGTTTCGATTTACGCGATCACCCCAACCATAGGAGTAACTCCAAGCCAGACGCCAAGCAGCACCTTCACCCCCAGCCTAACACACACGCCCAGCCCGACGCGCACTCCGAGCCTGACTCTCACCAGAACTATCACGCGCACCCCCAGCCTCACCCTGACGCGGAGTCTAACGCCCAGTTTAACACCCAGTCTGACCAGATCGATCACACGCACCCCAACCAACACAAGGACACCTGCACCATCCTTGACCCGAAGCCTGACGCGCACGATGACTCCATCCCGGACACCGAGCCGCACCCCTTCAGCGACATCGGTTTTTGTGGGGCCAGTGAGTCAGATAAGCCCCAGCGGGAGCATCACCACACGGACGCCAACCTTCAGTTGGAATCGGGAGTCCAACAGCACCTCTTACGATATTCAAATCGTGCGTAACGATGTGACCGTGATCCACACTCAAAACTACAGTACTGAAACAGTCTGCAATGCCACGATTTGCTGGATCACCCCCGCCCTCGATCTGGACTCCGACTACTACTCATGGTGGGTGCGCGGGGTGAACGCAAGCGGTAACGGGCCGTGGAGCGGTCAAGGCTTCGCCATGACCATCCTGCCGGGTTTGGTCACCCAAACTGCGCCCATTGGCGCTTACAACGGACGT